>CAZJJK010000093.1:0-13876 GCA_964546285.1 uncultured Treponema sp.
GATAGGCTTCCGTGACTGATATTAAGCCATCGCCGTTTAGATCGCCTTCAAGACGGCTACGTAAAAGACCAGCCGTAAAAAAACCATGTCCGAACGTTATCCCATTAATTGATATATAGTCATCTTCATAAGATAATTCGTTAGCGCCGGCGGCGCTTAGTACAATGATATCACCGAAAGAATTATATGAAAAAGCCGAGGCTTGAGCGTGAATAAAACGAGGCAAGGTCAGGTTATTTACTGCGGTATCACCATAATCGTCGCTTATGGGCGATATGGCTGAGCCTTCCGGCACAAAAAGACCGGAATAGCAACTGTCAAGAATAATTATACGACTTAAGGCGGGTATAGCGGCAATGCTCTGTCGCAATTCATCAATACTAATACTAGTGTTATCGATGTCCGCGAAAGAATAATCGCTCATTAGTATTACGCCATTTTTCGCCTTATCGCCATGGCCTGAGTAGTAAAATATGAATGCGTCATAGCCGTCAGAAGGGGCTTGCGATACGCAGAGCTTAAGCGCTGCTAGGATGTCATTTTTTGTAACAGGCGTTGATTCAGCGTATATAGACTCAACACTATAGCCGCATTCAAAGAGGCTCGTTTTTATAGCTTTAGCGTCATTGACACAATATTTTAGTGAACCGGCTTCATAATAATTTAGGCCAACACAGAGCGCGCGGGAAGTAGCGCTTTCGCTAACAAACAAGGAACAGCCCGATAGAAATAGGATTGTTGTGTATATAATACTATACATAAAATAAGTTTTTTTACGCATCATCCGCCTTTATAAGAATAGAGCGAAAACGGGCTTGCGTAGCGCTAAAAGCGGACGGAACCCAGTTTTGAGCTATAGCAAGGCTAAAACTGAGCGCGATACTGTCTGCGTTTATTTCTAAGCCTATCGGAAAACCAACACGATAAGATGTTTTCCCGCCGCCAGAAAGCCAGAGGCAAAGCCTTAAGCCAAGAGATAAGAAAGAAAGATCCGTGTTCAAGTATTTTGAGAAACACAGTGAGCCCCCAGCTTCAAGGCTTAAGCTTTTTCCCAGAGAAAAATCAGCCGCGAGCGCAAAAGGAAAACCCCAAGAACCGCGTCTTAGTCTGTATAAAACAGGCAAAGAGGGAGCTGAATAGTTAAAACCAAATGAATAGCTAAGTCTTAAAAACTCCGAAATGATAAGATATGATCCAAGCGATACGTGAAGCTCAGCCTGAGGAAGCGTGGCCGGAGAAGCATCAAAATTATAGCGAAGCCCGGATTGGGCGGAGACAAAGTGGCTAAAGGGTGAATCAGCGTATATAGAGCATGGAAATACTAACAGAAAGAAGAGAAATAATAAGATGACTAAGGGACGAAAAATCGATATATTGAAACAGCTCACGACTATACTGTGGCGCAAGTCTAATTAACGCGCAAGGGGGGTGAATGAAAGGTTTCGCGGCGTTAATGCTTAGCTGTTTTTCATTACTAGTATCCTCCTGTTGGCGCTCGGGATATGTACCTACGGTTGATCCGCCACCAAACCCGCCATTAACGCGTCCAATTGGTTACGCGGTGGTTACACTATCTTATACGCGTTTATTTGATTCGCCGGGCGGCAGTGGTGTCGCCTTAAGTTATTTACGTCGCGGATCCGTACTGCCCATAGTAGAACGCCGTTCAATTGTTTCTGAATACAGCACGGAACGCTGGATATTGATTGAGAATACGGAGCGGGGTTGGTTGCCTGAGCTTGCCGTCTCAGTCTATAACACTGAAGCAGCGGCAAAAACGGCCGCGGAACGCTTATCAAAATGAACACCCTCGTTTTATGGCTTATACCGCCCGCTATAGGCGCGCTTATCGGTTATATAACCAACGCTGTCGCCATAAAAATGCTATTTCGGCCCCTAACGGAAAAAAGAATATGGAAATTTCGTATTCCCTTTACTCCTGGAATACTGCCACGTCAACGCCATAAGTTGGCGGAAAATATTGGCAATATGGTTTCTCGCGAATTATTAGCTGAATCGATAGTGAGAGATCGACTGCTTTCGTCCGAATTTCGCTTTACGGCGGAACGGGCGGCCGCTAGCCTAACGGCACGTCTACTTGATAAACCGCTGGCTGATATAGCGGACAAATTAAGCCCCCCGACAGCGATAAACATTACCGAAAGCCTTGAAACCGCTCCTGGCGTTGAGCTTGTAGGAAGGCTATGGAAAACTCTTAGCCAGAGCGAAGCTTTCACCCGAGGCATAGTCAGTTTTTTGGAAAACCTGCTTTCGCTTATTGGCAAGCGCTCGTTGGATAGCTTCTTGAACGCTGACTACCGACAAGCTCTAACGTCTTTTACCGAAAGAATATTTTCAAAAATAACTCAATATGTCAAAGACGGGCAAGTAGAGCAAAAAATTGTATCTTTTCTCAATGACCTAAACTTCAAACCTGGCGCTTTGTCGCTTTATTTACCACCTGATTTGGACAATACCTTCGCGCTTTTAGGCCGACGACTTTTTCCGGTTCTCACTAAAGCCCTATTGGATTTTCTTCACCTAAAAACTATAAGAGATCAGCTTGAAAGCCAAGGAAGACTCTTTCTCAAGGATGTGCTACTTCGGCTAAATGTTTTCCAACGCTTTTTTCTTTCCGCTACACAATACGATAAAACACTAACGGAGCGTATGCCAGAGATTATAGACGATCTGGTTGAAAAAATTGATGGTATCTTAAAATCCGATGAAACGCCTAACGCCTTCACCGAAGCGCTGTCAAGAGCCGTTAAGCGCTTATTGGCCTTATCGCCGGCGGAAGCGGCTGTTTCATTAGGAATTGATCAACAGCTTATCGCTGCTTCTCTTAATCGCTTAATTATATGGTTTGTTTCAGACCCTTCCCGTCAAAAAAAAATAGCCGAGGTTTTTTTAGCGAAAATTGATTATTACGCGGGAAAGCCTATCGCGCTTATAACAGAACAGCTATTTAGCGAGACCTATGAGGAAACGGCAAAACGTATTAGTGAGGCAGCGCGAAAATGGATTACAGAAAGAAAGGGTATAAGCTGGCTGGTTGAAACCTTGATCAAGGAATTTGGTGACCGTACACTGGGTCAATTAACTGGTTTGGTCGGTGATGAAAAAGCTCGTTTAGATCGCTTCTTAGCTAATGGCGCATTAAGTTTATTGAATAATAACCTGGGAGCCATGTTAGCGGGTTTAGATGTCAAGAAGATAGTTGTAGATAGGATTGATGGTTTGGATATGTTATCAGTTGAAAGAATTATTTTAGATGTGCTCGCTGATCAACTGCGATGGATAAATGTTTTTGGCGCTATTTTAGGTGCGCTGATTGGTTTATCCCAAGTTTTTATCAGCGTTTTCATGACTAGATAGATCCGTCTCAACGATACATAGCAGTTTTTGGTTAACGCTAAGCGATAAGCTTTCGCCCTTAACTGGTAAGTCGTCGCTTACGTTTCTCCGGAAACGCAGCAAAGCCCCTTCAGTGGTTTTAACGCTTACAATAAGATCAAGACCGGATAAACGATAAGATATTACAATACCATGGAATACTGAATTCGCTTCACTGGAAGGAGCTGGATACAGAGCGTCCAGAGAAATCAATAAAGCCGGGTTTACAAGCGTGTCGTCAGCAATTACCGAAAATTGTGTAGGGCCGATACAAAAAGAAAGTTTTTTGCCTTGTCTTGTATATTTTTTAAGAGGAAAGATGTTTCCTAAACCAAAAAAATGAGCGGCAAAAGCTGTTTTTGGCCTTAGGAGCGTGTCCATCATTGTCCCAGTTTCCACAACGCGGCCATCGCGCATTAAGGCGACGCGGTCTCCAATTCTAGCGGCTTCATCTCGATCATGGGTAACAAATAGACAGGGGAATGAGAGGCGGTGTTTCACATCCAGAAATTCATCCCATAAACGGCGGCGTAGCGGTCCATCCAAACTAGCGAAGGGTTCATCCATTAGGAGAATACGCGGTTCCGCCGCTAAGGCTCTGGCTAAGGCAACTCGTTGGCGTTCACCGCCGGAAAGAGTATGGACAGCCCTCTTTAAGTAGGATTCAAGCTTTACTAACTTTAGATAATAATGAACAAGACGACGGCGTTCCGTTCGCTTAACACCGGCGATAAATGGTCCATACGCTACATTCGCTCCGACAGATAAGTGTGGAAAAAGAGCCGCTTCCTGAAAGACTAAACCGCATTTTCGTTCCCATGTTGGAAGTTTTGCTAGATCGATGTCGTCATAGCTAATTTGTCCAGAATCCGCCGGTTCAAGCCCGGCGATTAGACGTAAAGCCGTTGTTTTTCCACAGCCAGAAGGTCCAACAATAACCAAAATCTCATTGTCAGCGCAACGAAAGTTAGCTTCTAACGTAAAAGAAGAATATCGTTTTTTTAAATTATTAATCATTAATTCCATAATAACTCCCACGGCGCTTGTTTCCGATATCCGAAAAGCGAAAAAAGAGAAAACAGACGATTAATAATAAACAACCCGCGGCGCAGGCCGATCCAAAGCGATAAGCGCCAACGCTACGGTATATCAAAAGAGGAAGGGTATCCCATCCTTCTAAACCGAGCATTAATACCGCGTTTAAATCTCCAAGACTAATTGCGGCGGAGAAGGCCCAAGCGGAACGTAAGCTGTTAGCTAAAGCGGGAAGGATGACAAAGAAACTCGTTTTTATAGGGTTAGCGCTAAGTGTGGTAGACGCGTCAAATAAGCTGGAAGATAAGGAATCATAGGCAACAGCAAGGGTTCGATACGCGAAGGGTAGGGCCGTAACGGCGTGGACAAGACTAACCGCCCAAAAAGACCGCACCGTAATAGACCCATAGAGTCTAATGAAACCATAACTGAGAACGATACCTGAGGACATCAGCGGAGCCGAGCAAATAAACGCGTTTATGTTTCCAAGCAAAGAAAGGTGTTTCCCATGACGTGGTCGTGATAGCAGTGCCAATACAGCGATAAGGCAACAAAGGCTTGCCGATGTCGCGGCTAGTATAAGCGAGCCTACTGCTGACGTGCCCGCGCTTTTTGCCAAAGAGCGCCACCACATAAGGGAAAAACCGTGACTATTCGTGCCGCTTTTTAAAAATGATTCCAGAGCGATAGAAAGAAGAGGTCCCGCGACAAAGATCAATAAAAAGACACCATATATAATAGGCCCAATCCGATTTTTTATTGGTGATGAGCTTTTTAAGCTTGCTCGATAGGGTATACAAAACGACGTTGTACTATTATCGGAATCGTGAATACGCAAACGAAACTCGGTGAAGCGATAAAGAAGAAAGATAAGTATTATGATAGCTGTTTCAGAGAAAGCTAAAGCGCTAGCATTGTTGAAATTAAGCTCAATGCGCGCGGCCCTATATATTTCAACAGCTAAGGTGCTGGCTCCAGGGCCACCGCCCAATGTTAAGACAATAGCAAAGCTGGTAAAACAATATAGAAAAATTAGTAGGCTAGCGCTCGCGATCGCTGGCGCGCAAAGCGGCGCCTCAACCGAAAATAAGGTTTTTGTTGGTGACGCTCCCAGTGCGGCTGATACAGGAATATATCGGCGTGCTTTGATTAACGCGTCTCCGACAACACGAACAACAATAGGAAAGTTATAGAAAGCGTGGGCTATGATGATAGCTGATGGACGATATAAAACGCGTAAAACGGGTTCTTTATCAGCGCTTAGGCAGGTGAAGAAACGATTCATCCAACCAGCATTGCCGAAGAATAAGACAAAGCCGAGAACGACAAGGATGGGAGGAAGGACAAAAGGTAAGGCGGAAAGGGACCGAAGTACCTTGGCTAAGCTAGTGTTTTGTTTTGAATAGAAATAAGCGCCCGGCAATCCTACAATTAGTGAAAGAAAAGTACTCCCGGCCGCTTGGGCTATGGTGAAACCCACTGTTTTTAATAATAAAGGATCAAAAAGCCGTTCAAACGCCTTAGCTGATTCTGAAGCTGAAAAAATATTTCCAAAAACAGCGGCTCCATACGGAACAATAAAAACCGCCGCCACGATTATGGGCGGCAGTAGGCTAAGTAAAAACGAGGCGTTGATTCGCTTATTTCGTAAAACGTTCACTTATTTGATTGACCGGCTATTAGTCTGGTCCACTGATCTAGATCGTCCGCTGTCGTTTCTTTTGCCGTAAGATTTTTAGATGGCTTCGGGGCTAGACGATAAGAACTGGGCAATTCTATTGGTATAACCGGGTACATCCAATTAGTTAACGGTAGCAAGGTCTGAAATTCCTCTTTAAGCATAAAGTCTATAAAGGCTTTAGCGGCCTCTATGTTATCGCTTGACGCCAAAATACCAGCGGCTTCGATCTGTGCGCAATGGCCTTCCTCAAATATGGCGGCCTGGTATCTTTCCGTTTCCTCATATTCGACATGGTAGGCGGGACTAGTGGTATAGGATAGAACCAAAGGCGCTTCCCCAGCGGTGAAAAGTCCATATCCGCTATCCCAACCTTCCGTGATCGTTAAGATTGAAGGCAAAAGTCTTTGCCAATAGTCTCTCCAAGTAGACCCATAGATAGTCTTAACCCAAGAAAAAAAACCTAATCCAGGAGTAGAAGTTCTTGGGTCCATAAGGATTAACGCTTTATTCCATTCAGGCCGCGTTAAATCCTCTAAAGATTTAGGCGCTTGGCTGACTCTATCGCTATCATAAATAATTGAAAAATAACCGTAATCATAGGCCGTTAACCGAAATTCCGAATCAATAATCAGATCACTACTAAGTTTATCAGCTCCACTTGGCTTGTAAGAGAGGAAGAGGTCGCTCTCTAGAGCTTTTTTAGCTAGATTATTATCTATACCTAGAGCTATATCCGCGGAAGCCTTAGACCCTTCCAATAAGAGTTTAGACAGAAGCGCTCCACCATCTCCCTGAGAAACAAACCTGGCATTTATACCGCTAGCTCGATAAAAAGCTTCCGATACCGCCTTAGCCGGTCCCCATTCGGAAACAAATGAATCATAGGTCCAAATGATAATTTCTCGTTTCTGTTCCTTTTCCGCCGCTGCGTGAATAAAGGATACCGCAAAAAAGAATAAGTAAAGATAAAAAATTGGACGTAATTTTTTAAGAAACCGACTCATATCAACCCCCTAATAATAGCAAAGAGGCGATTTTCCGCGTCGGCTGGCTTCAAGCTAGCGTTTTTCCCTACGCCGGCATTATCCGGATCAGGTAAGACGGGTATGATCTCAGGCCGGAAACGTCCAACCACCCCGATGGTAAATACTTAAAGCTCTAAAAATGTTTTTATAGAAGCTCTAATATATGAAAGGATATCAATGACAGGCTATGATCGTCAAGGCTTAAGCGGTACTACGCCTAATTGTCCACATGCGCCGGAGACGCCGCGGCCTCGACGATGTCGTTCGGTCACTGTCTGTCCAAGCCGCCTAAGGCGAGCGGCAAAACTCGATATTTCTCTCTTATCAGGTTCTATAAGGTTTTTGCCTTTATATTGAGCGCCTTCTACCGGATTCCATGGTATTAAGTTGAAAACTACATCAAGTCCAGTGGCAAAAGCGGCAAGTTTATCGGCATCCGTGATAGAACAATTAACGCCGCCCAACAAGACGACTTCCAAGGTGATACGCTTACCATATCGATTCTGATAATCAACTAAAGCCGCTTTAAGAGCGGGAAGAGTATTTTTTTTCGCGATAGGCATGAGTTCGGCACGCAAGTCTTGATCGGCGCTATTTAGTGACACTGCAAGTCGTACAGCGGGGCCTTCAGTACAAAGGGCTTGGATACCAGCCACGATACCGCAAGTAGAAACCGTAATACGTCTATGAGAAAAGTTTAAGCCCTTTGCATGGCCCAAAACGCTTATAGCGGTTCTCAAAGCTTCCAAATTAAGTAAAGGCTCACCCATGCCCATGAAAACAAGATTGTCAATATCGCCAAACTCATCACGTAGAAAAAGGAATTGATCAAAAATTTCTGATGATGAAAGATTACGAAGAAAACCAAGCTGTCCAGTTTTACAAAAAACGCAAGACATAGCGCAACCAACTTGGGTAGAGACACAAGCTGTTTTACGGCCCTTGTCATCCGTTAATAAAACAGCTTCGATAATAGAATTATCATAAAGAGACAGAGTTAATTTAGCAGTACCATCGTTGTCTAGAATTTTATTGGAAAATGAAGCTGCTCGAACAGAAAACCGAGTGGATAAATGATCTCGTACAGAGAGAGGAACATCGGTCATATCATCAAAAGATCGAGCGCCTCTAGCTATCCAGGAAAAAATCTGCCTGGCGCGAAACTGATCTTTTAGATCTACTTGTTTCGCGATAGCCTCAGGTGTCAATCCAGATAAGGCTGGTAAGCCCAAACACTAACTCCGTTAAGCTTTAAGCCTGTCGATAAACTCTGAGACATACATATTGCGTATTCCCATTTTTTGAAACTCGACAAGCGCTTCCATAGCTCTATCTTTATCGCCTTTCTTTAACCAACAGTCGGCAAGTTCGATGTATAAACGATAATTTTTTGGGTCTTGTTGAATTAAACGACGAAGGGATTCGATAGCGTCTTCATATTTACCCTGCATTTTGGATACCACCGCAAGACCAAGCACCGCGTAAATATCGAATTCGATATTAAGTGCTCTGCGGTAGTAGTCACCAGCTTTATCATAATCTCCCATATTCCGATAGGCGTCACCAGCGCGTGTAAGAATAACCTTATTACGGGGATCCTGCTCCAAAATACGGTTCCAATATTCTAGAGATTTAAATTGCTGATTCATACCGCGATAGCAGTCCGCTAAACCAAAAAGAGCGTAAAAATTAACCGGGTCCATTTCTAAAGCGCGCTCAAAAAACACAATACCCTGCTCAAAGGTTTTTAACTTTCTATGGCAATTCCCAATCGACGTAAGTACGCGGATATCGACATCGTCCTTATGAATATCCAACATTTTTTCCCAATAGAAGAGGGCGTCGCGATATTCTTTAAAATCGTAATGAAGATGACCTAACCCGATAAGTGCGTAGGGATTATTCTCTTCCATCTCCAGTACGCGAAGATATATAACCTTAGACCGACGAAAATCACGAACCTTTCTATACGCGTCAGCCACTCTTGTCAGAACAGTAATATTCTTATCATCATGCAGAAGATATTGTTCCCAGATTTCAATCGCTTTTTGATACTGATTAAGTGCCTTATAGCAGTCGGCGAGACCAAATAAAGCGTAATTATTACCAGGATGATGAATAAGACATTTTTTATAGTAATCAACCGCTTCTCTAAAAGCGTTCCGCTTTCTCGCCGCGTCTCCTAAACCCACAAGAGCATAGTTATTTTCAGGTTCTTTATAGAGAATCTGGTCAAAACAATCAATCGCGTCATTAATCCGATTATCTTTCAAGAATTGATATCCCTTTTTAGATAATTCAGATCTTTCCGCGAAAGCTTCATTATTTTCCTCAGACATCTCTATGTCTGAATTGGCGGAGTCTTCAATTTTTTCTTCAACAAGTTTTTCTTCGTCCATTTTAGCTATCTTTTTCCTCCGTCATTATTTTTCTGACAAGCAATGAAAGCCGCTCAATTAATGGCGCGGCTTTCACCTTATCCGGCGCTATCCAGTACATTTTCAGAGCATCCAATTGTTGGCCGTGGTGGAGATAATGGTCACCAATTCTTACTATACCATCAGAATAACCAGTAGCTAAAAAGATTTTCTTAGCCGCCTCAATATCTCCCTTGTTATATAAAACATTACCACGACGGTTCAAAACGGCTTTTTGAGAAGCGTCAAGAACTATAGAGATAGGACGCTCTGTTTTAATAAAGCCTTGATCTTGGAATCTTGAAAAGACAGTTTCGCGGTTAGCCATACAACAATTACCTACCTTCAGTATAATCGTCTTTGGAAAAAAAACAACCGCCGTCAATTAAATGTATTTGGTGATGCTACGCTTTCACAAAATACATTTTATATTCATACCACCAAAGGAATCAGCTTATCCTAAAAGCATTTCTTTTAGAAGACGGTAATAATATAAAACATAACGTTTCATCGCGTAATCTTTTACGATATATATAAAAATATACACATAAAAACCGCGAAAGCATCTATTAAATCGATATTAGTCTAATATGATGCTCATGATAAATATATTGAAATTATCATAAAACTACAATACCAAACAAAAAACAGCCGCCTGTAGGTTTTTTAGGAGATAAAATCATAAAGCATGATTTTTTTGTCTTGAAAATATGATTTTTAAATAAATCAATGAATTATTAAAAATATGTGTTATAGATTTAGTAAACGGGGGAACTCATGAAAAGACCGTTCTGTTTAACTCAAGATATAGCTTTGCAAGTATTTAATCCGATTCAGAACAAAGCCGAACGCCCCGTCAAACCTTTGGAAAAAAAAGATAAGGTAGAAGAACGTTTATTGCGTTTTCTACGACAGATCAATAAATGATCTATCTGTCTGAAGCGCTTATGGTCTTAGTGTAAGAAGTAGTTTGTACCAAATTTTTATTTTTCCGTTTGGAAGCGACTTTAAAAACGAATATGTTTATGATTTGTCGTACATGGCAAGGTGTTGTATTATATAAAATACAGTATTATATAGATATAGTATTTTAAGATACGGTTGTTGGAACATCTTTTCAGAATAAGCTCTCTTTATGAGAGAACTCATTTTATTGGTAATATTGGTAACTCTATTGTAAATATCGTACCATTTTCAGGTGTGGATTCACAGGAAATTTTTCCATTATGCCTGCGGACTATAATATCGTAGGAAACACTTAAGCCAAGTCCGGTACCATTCCCTGGCGCTTTTGTCGTGAAGAAGGGATCAAAGATTTTTTCTTTTATACCATCTGGAATACCTGGGCCATCATCACAAATCATTAGGCGAAGCCAATCTTCAGAAGCATCGGTTTTTATTCTTATTTCGCCTTTATCCGCTCTTTTCTGAGCTTCAATCGCTTGAGCGGCATTAACGATAATGTTGAGTATCACTTGATTTATCTCGCCGCCGCGAGCTAATATCTGCGGCACTTCAGATAAATCTAATTGAACGTCAGCCACATATTTTACGATATTCTTAGCGACTGTTAACGTGCTTCTGATTCCAGCGTTTACGTCATAAAGACCATAACTATCAGATGAATCAACCCGTGAAAAATTCATCAAATCGGCAACAATCTTTATTATTCTCAAAAAACCCTCGTCTGACTCAGACTTAATAGCTTCAAGATCGGAAAACAATATATCTAAATCATTTTTTTGGTTGATAACGGCCAAACGATGATCTCCTGAAGCCAAGGCATCTTTCCAAATGGAGTGAAAAATATCCAAATATTTAAATATTGAGGCATGATTGCTTTTAAGGAAACCTATGGGATTATTTATTTCATGAGCTATACCCGCAGCCAGTTGACCAATGGAGGCTAGTTTTTCTTGTTGCACCATTAATGATTGAGTTTTTTTTAATTTTTCATTTAGTTCAATTAGTTCCACATTAGCGGCCCAAAGCTCTCGTTCATTTGTTATACGGTCAGTTAAATCCTTTATTATACCGTTTATTGAAGAAACATTACTGTTCTTATCTAAAGTCGCGTGAGCGGATTCAACGCAATACGCCAGACTTCCATCCCTTTTTCTAAGAACTATTTCATAATCCTCAACAGAACCATTCTTTCGGATCTTCTCAAAAAAGGTTTTTCTGGAAGAAGGGTCATTAACAAGTTCAAGCATAGGTTTCCCCAAAACAGGGGCTTTAGTATTATATCCAAGTAATTTCAAGCCAGCGCTATTAATATCGATGATCGTATCTTTTGAATCAGCGCTATAAATCATGTCAAGCGATTCCTCAAAGAATTGCCTTAGATGCTTTTCGCTACGCGCCAGAGCGTTCTCAGCGGCTTTCCGTTCAGCTTCCTCTCGTTCTCTTTCTCTTCGTATATCGATAATAGGAGAGAGAAGCTCAGCGATTTTTGATAAAACAACTTCTTCCTCCAGGGTCCAATCCTTTGTGTTTCTACCAAGGAAAACGCCACCAATATCAATATTGGAAACAATAAGCCGGAAGGCAATCCCATAGGTTAAACGGCGTTCAAAACCTGGAATAGTAAAAGATTTTAATCTTGTAATTTGGCGAGAATTATCCAAAGGTTTTACAAAGTCATCCCATCTATTAGCTTGAAGAGAAATAGGGAAGCTGGATCCCGCTAAACAGAATCTAAACGCCTGTTGCCCTTTTTTATAAAAGATAGCGACCATATTTGCTCGAAAATGTCGCTTAAGAATATCAGCGGCCGATATGCTAGCCTTTTCCGTAGCGTCTTTAGCGAAGATCAAACCTAGCTCTACAATAACATCCAATCTCTGAGGCCATAGTAATGTTGTATCGCTGAGTTTTGTCGCGTCAAAATTATCGAATAACAACTCATCATTAGTCATTTCCACGCTATCTTCCTTAATAACAAAAACGAGCATCTCTAAACTCAATACTATTTAGCTTATCGTGAAACTCATAATTTTTCGCAAATATTTCTCGTGGTTTTGTTCAAGACTTAGACAAATATATAGACCTAACTCAGGCATTAGCGAATTTTGGCCGTAATAATAGCGACATCGTCGTAAAATTCGCTGTAACCAGTATCTTTTAGTACACTTTCCATAATATGTTGATGATATTTTGGACCATAATCGATTTGGCTTAAATACTGGCTTAGGGGAACACTTGGTTTACTGTCGTCTGGCTTTCAAAGATCAACAAGTCCATCGGAATACGCGAAAAATAAATCGCCAGTATGAAGCGTAAGACTGTTTTCTGTGTATTCAGGATTACGCGTAATACCAATACACGGACCGGAAACTGGTAATTCCAGCGGGACCCCGTTCTGTACGATGTAAGGATGACATTGACCAGCGTTAGCGTATACTAAACTCATTCTTTTGCGATCAATTAAGACGGCGAGAAAAGAAATAATCAATCCAGTCGCGTTTCCTAATTCAAATTCCATTCTACCGTTCAGCCAAGTTAGGAATTGCGCTGGTGAAAGATCCTTATTGATTTTACCTGAAACATATTCTGGATAAATAACCGCCTTTAATATTCCTGTAACGATAGCACCTCGTATGCCGTGTCCCGCTACATCTCCTAGAAGGCATAGATACTGATCATTGCCTCCAAGATCAATGATATCGTAATAATCGCCGCCACAACCTAGGCTCTGTATCGGACGATAGCTAACATTAAAATCCACATCCTCTATATAACCAATTCTGGGTCTGAGGATAGTGCGTTGCAGTTCGCTAGCTAATACTAATTCAGCGGATAAAATTCTAACAAAATCAGCGCGCTCTTTCTGAAGCCTTTGAAATTCTAAAGCCTTATCCAATTCCGATTGTAGATATTCAGCATCCCAGGGTTTTAAGATAAAGCTGTATACTCCCGCTTTTATCGCTTTTGTGATTTCTTTAACATCCGAATAACCGGACATTAAAATAGTCATTATGTCTGGATATTTATCTTTTACTTCAAGAAGAAAATCGCTCCCACTCATACCTGACATCCGCATATCAGAGACTATTAGCGCGATTTTATCAGAATGTGAGCTAAGCAGGCTTAATCCTTCTATAGCTGATTGACTGGTTAGAATTTCAATAGATCGTTTCTTAGACCAATCTCTTAACTCTCGGCGCAGGGCATTTAAGACACTAGACTCATCATCAACCAGTAAGATTGTTGTATTGTTCATATAGGGAAGTATCGAATTTGAATCATGATTATGCAAATTTTTAAAAAGGATGGAGAAATTCATAACACTAATGAAACTTGTATTTTCTGTCTTGATGGAT
>CAZJJK010000094.1:0-2861 GCA_964546285.1 uncultured Treponema sp.
GTCCGCAAGCCTTCCAAGTCCAGCAGCGTTTCGGCGTCCGCCATATCGATATAGACACCGGAGCTGGTAATGGACGGATCGGCGCATCTAATAAGACCGACAATTTGGAAATCGTCGGCGTTTTGGGCTTCATATCGGGTTCTGGCGGAAAGCGTCACCCAATCACCAAGTTTGATGCCCAGATCGGCCGCTAAGTTTTCCCCAATGACAATGGGATTATCAGCCGCGCCGCCGTTAAACCAGACTCCATTAACATATTCAGGCAGGGTAAACACTTGAGCGTCTAATTCCGGTTCAACCGCCACAGCCATAACGGGAATCCCGTCGCGGCCATTGGAGAGTTGGCCAATAAAGCGCGTCCTAGCCGCCACCGCCGTAACCATTTCGTCGCGGAGGAGAAAGGCTTGTATTTCTTCTGGATCGGCTATGCCGTAATCCAGCGGCGAACTCCGACGTTCCGCCTCATAAGCCTTGGTGGAAATACGAACGGATGAATCCGATAAATTGACTATCGTTTCCAGGCCTGTTTTATCCATGCCCTTTAGCATGGAATCCGCCATAATAAAGAGGCCAAGACCGAAACTCATGGTAATGACAGTCAGGAAGGTCCTTTTGCCGTGGCGCCAGACATTCCGCCAGGCTATCTTGAATAAGGTACCCATAATGCCCCCTACTTCCGCTCATCCGCGTGGATAAGACCGTCACGGATAGTCAGCACACGGCGGGCGTGCTTTTGGACAAGAGCGTCATGTGTGGAAAAAATAAAGGTCGCGCCCCGTGTCCGGTTTATTTCGCGCATAATATCGATAATTTCCTCAGCCATGGCTGAATCCAAATTAGCTGTCGGCTCATCCGCCAGAATGATGATGGGTTCTTTTACTAGGGCTCTAGCTATCGCTACCCGCTGTTCCTGTCCGCCGGACAATTCACGCGGGTAACGTTCTTCCATGCCTTTCAGGCCAACACTATCTATGGTAGCTTGGGCTTTTTGTCGGATTTCCGCTTTGGCGTAACGGCGTTCTATCACTAGAGGCAGTTCTATGTTTTCGCGTACGGTCAGCACCGGGATCAGATTGTAAGATTGGAAAATGAACGCGATATTTTGCTTACGGTAATCGGATAGCTCGTTTTCAGACATGGTTCCTAGGGTTTTGCCGTCATAACGCACCTGGCCGGAGCTTGGAGAATCCAAACAGCCGACTATATTAAGCAAGGTTGTTTTTCCTGAGCCCGATGGCCCTACCACCGCTAAAAACTCGCCGCTTTCAATAGTAAGGTTAATCCCAGCCAAAGCGTGGATTTCGGCGTCTCCCTTTTTATACGTTCGCCGAATATTCTCTAATTCTAAAACCTTGCTCATTGTGAACCCCCACTAGCCTCATCGGCTGTCGTAATGGAATTATCCGGGGCGTTGTTCTCGCTTATCCCCGTTTCCTCGTTCGCCTTATCCTTGAGAGCCTTGCTTATCAGTACCGGAAGCCCCATATTCATATCGTTCAAACCGCTTGATGGCACAACCACAATACTGCCGCGCGCTTTCATGGCGTCGTAAATCATATTCATTGAACGGAGCCGTAGAGCTGTTGGATCATTCTGATATACCTTGGCGGCTTCCGAGAATTTTTTGGACAGATCAAGCTCGGCGTCCCCTAGAATAAGGCGGGCCTTTTTTTCTCGCTCAGCCTGAGCTTGACGGCTCATGACATCTTCCAAAGCCTTCGGTAATTGAATGTCCACAAATTCCACGCTTAATATGGTGATGCCCCAGGGATTGGTTTTTGCGTCAAGGATAGACTGTATTTCACGATAAAGCGTATCGCGTTCCGCCAAAATCGTGCTCAAACTATATTTGCCCACTGAATCCCGCAGAGCCGTCTGAGCCGATAAGGTCACGGCCTGGAGAAAATCCTCAACCTCAAGAATGGCTTTTTGAGCGTCCCAGATCATCCAGAAGGCTAAAGCGTCAACATTTACCGGGACGGTATCCTTGGTTAGGATTTTCTCGGCGCTGAAATCCGTTACCCTGATGCGAGTGTCCACGAGGGCGGCGAAACGATCAAGCAGGGGCGCTAGAAAAAAAACGCCCGGTCCTCGGACTTTATGGAATTTGCCTAAGCGCAGAACCACCGCCTTATCCCATTGGGCCACTATCTGAAGGCAGGGGCCGATGATAAGCGCCGCTGAAACAAACGCGATATAGATCAGCGCGGCGCTGTTCGGCTCATAAGCGAAAATGCGCCATTCCCCGTCAATGGCCGTAGCCGCGAACAGGGATAGCTGGGCCAGTAGCAGCGTAACCAGTATAACGTTCCACGAATGAAAGAACGCGTAACAGAGCGCCCCGAAAAGGATAGCGAAAAGGCCGCGAATGAACACGCCAGTTGGCGGAGCCTCGGCGACTAAACTGGCGATTAGAGTGCCAACGGTCACAATTATAACCATGAGTAAAAAATTGAATAATGAAAAAGTAAAATCCCCTGGCTTCTTAAGCGGAGACGCGTTTTTAATCCGGTCAAATACCGGCTTATTGAACAATGTCATTCTTCCACCTCCGGCGGCTTTCGCTCTTCGTAGCTATCTCGCGCCGCTTTTAGCACCTCTTCCACACTAAACCCGTATCCAATAGCTTTCGCTAAAACTGGCCTGATAAGACTGTCCAAGACCTTTTCCCGCTCAACTTCATTTATATGAATCTCTTTATCGCTGATAAAGGTTCCCGTGCCTTGTTGCGTCATAACGATACCGCGGATCTCCAGCTCATTGTAGGCTCTAACCACTGTATTGGGGTTTATCTTTAGGTCCACCGCTAAACTTCTCACCGTTGGGAGCTGATCGCCTACGGAAAAACGGCCATCGGCTAT
>CAZJJK010000094.1:2961-9059 GCA_964546285.1 uncultured Treponema sp.
AAACAGCTTGATGAAACTAGAACGGAGCTGATTCGCAAAAGCATCCATTTCTTGATCGCTCTGGCGCCGACTATCGCGGCTTTTGATAAGGGCGCGGCTACAATCCTATTAGCTCTAGGAACCTTAAGCTACGCCTACGCCGAAAGCGCTCGTTTGCGCGGCTTCCATATACGGATAATTTCAACGCTGACGGTTTTAGCCGCGCGTGATCGCGATCTTGGCCGTTTTGTCTTGGGACCCGTTACCCTAGGCTTGGGCGCTATGCTTTCACTCTTGTTATATCCCGATCCAGCGGCCTCTATCGCTATCTACGCTCTCGCCTTTGGCGACGGTTTCGCTAGCTTGGTCGGCCGTCTGCTAGGCAAAACGCGGCCAGCCTTTCTTTTCGGCAAAAGCCTTGAAGGTTCCGCGGCTTGTTTTGTCGCGGTCCTAATAGCCGCTTTTAAAGTTACTGGCGATTTCAGGCTGTCGTTTTTCGCCGCGCTTACGGCTACCCTGGTGGAAGCCTTGCCGTTGAATGATTACGATAATATTTTCCTGCCTATGTCTGTCGGTTTTACCGTTGAAATACTAACAAGGGTTTTTATAGTAGAAAACGCTATGCGCTAATAGTTTTACATCCACAAATAATGACGATGTATACTGTCGCCCATGAGCCAAAGGCCAAGGCCTAGTATTAGCGCTCCAAGGATGATCGCGGGCCAAGAATCGCCGCGTATAAGGCCATCTCTCCCTATGGCGACAAGGACACAGCCAATAGCCGCGCGTGAAAAAATAAATGAATTACGCGTATACGCGGCGACTAGATAGCTTGCCGAGGCCGCGGTAACGCAAAGCGCTTCCATAAAAAACAGAAGCGCGTCATAGCCAGGTACTAAACGGAAAACCGTATTGAAGGACAGATCGTCCAAGGGCAGGGTCGCGGCGATAAGTAACGCGGTCAACGCGATGATGAATAGGACGCGTCCATGCTTCTGAAAGTTTGAACCCGCCGCGTAGACACTTGACGCGAAAAGGGAGAATAAACCATACAATCTGGCGAACTCCAAGGCTCGCCCGGTTCCAATCAAAAGCGGCCGCGGCCAACGTCCGGAATACGATAAAGGGATGGTCGCGCGGATAGATTCAAACGCTAGAGAAAAAGCGAATAAAGCGAGAAACAGAATTTCCGGCGTATGCGTCTTTTCGAAATAATAGTAGAGATAGACGAGAGCGCCAGCCGCCAAGATCACTGAGAAAAATAAAGCGGTTTTAACCGCCATGTCCGACGGCCCGAAAAAGGAGCTCAAGGCTAGTTGGAGAAGGCCGGAGGAACGCCATTCGGCTTGGTCAATCAAGCCGGGGCTAGACTGAAATAAAACCGGCGCCGAGAAAGCTAAAAACAATAAAGGCGCTAGAGAAACCGCGAACGCGCCAATAATAATATGATTCCGTGTCGATAAGGTCATATAATCAGTGTATCCTCACCTCGCTTTTCCCGCAATCGCGCCTTATTCGCGTATAAAGTGCGGTTGATTGTCGGCTGTTCTCAAGAACGGCGCTGTCAAGCCGATATTTATGAAGAGGAGAATCGTATGCCGAGAACCATATTCCTTATCTGTATCGCCGCTTTATTGGCCGTTTCCGGTGCCTGGGCGGGTGATGTCGCTACCTTCGTGGATCTTGGGTTTTCCGCGGATGGCGGCCGGTATATGTTCGGGCAATACGGTGTCGAGGAAACGACACTGAAGCCTTGGGCTGAATTTTATATTGTGGACGTCAAACAGAACGATTTCGTTCCGGATGGGGTCCGAAAAGCGACGTATCCGGCCGCGCCATCGGCCGGGCAGGATGGAGCGGGCGGTTTCTATAAACTTCTATCCGAAAACGCCGCGCTTGTAGCTAAGCATAAAATTGACAGCCTAAGACAGGGCGTCCCGCTGTATATCAACCTGGATGATGAAATTTCGCCAGACGCTCCTATGGAAACTATCGAATTTAGGCATTTCGATACCGGAGATTCCTATAAAGTCGTACTTAGTTCCTTTGTTGAAGGAACGAATGAGACTCTAAAATCTTCGTTCTACTTATCCGTTGAACGCCGTCTGAAAGATGGAACCATCAAGCGGTATATAGTTGGTACACCAAGCTTAAAACGGTCCGGAATCTTATCCTATCGGGTTAGGAGAGCCTTTGTGGCGCCGGAAGACGGTTCTTTCATTTTCGTGGTGGAGATGAGAAAATGGTCGGCTAAGGGCGCCGATATACGCTATATGGTTGAAGCCTTTCATCCCTAAGTAGCGGTTTTTATTGGACGGAATAGTTGCCAGACTTCTCCTTCCTCATAGAGACGGCGAATATAGTAGAGCTGTTCCACCGCTATGCCGCGCCAGAGAGCTTCGCGCCCGGACTCCTTCACCGCTTGTCTAAGCGTCTCCGGCGCGGCGTCGCCTCTGCCTTGGATAAAAAGATATTTGCCTAAGGGGATACGGTTCCCTTCAAGTTTATGCCCTGTTTCGTCGTTATCGCCGATAGCGAATACCTCAATAACCGCCGTAATATCGGTTTTGGCGCTATCCTCAACGTCAAGATCTTGCCTCAAATCCAAGGTCCTTACCACCATAGTAGACTCCTCAGCCTATAAGAACGGTCATTAACAAAGACCGATTCTCTTTGTTTTTTTAACACGCATATTGTACTATAAATATGAACCACGCATAGCGCGGTTACGCTTAATTATAGGAGCCGATGATGAGCGCAGAAATAACACTGACTTCCGCCAATTTTGAAGCTGAGGTTTTAAAATCTTCCATACCGGTTCTTGTGGATTTTTGGGCGGAATGGTGTATGCCCTGCAAGATGATTGGTCCAGCGCTTCATCAACTAGCCGCAGAATATGATGGACGTCTTAAGGTTGGCAAGGTAAATGTTGACATAGAAGCCGATCTAGCTGGGCAATTCAATATTATATCGATACCAACCCTGTTGTTATTTAAGGATGGCTCCATTGTTAGTCAGAAGGTCGGCGCCGTTCCAAAACATGAGCTGGAAAAAATGGTTGGCAAGCTAGTCTAGCCCTATTTCTAGCAAAGCACTTTCTTAATTCGCCAACTTATGAAGGCTGGCACTAAGCTTGTCTATCGCGATTATTTGTATCGTATGTACTAGTTTTTTGTGACTGGAGAAGGGGCTCCTTTTTAAGTTCGGTGGCCGTTTGTTCAAAAAAACGTAAGCCCGCGCGTAAAAACCGCGGCTTAACGGATAGGGCTAAGGTTTGTTTTTAGTGTCTTTCGCTGTTTGGTGACGCTCGGTCGTGTTTGGGCGGCCGGGTGTCGCTCCGGAAGTGGCGCAGGTATACCAATCAGCGGCGCTGTCGGTATCGGCCCTTCCTTCCTGACGGCAGAGGGTGCGGGTTGGGCTGAGAGTAGTGGAAGGCGCGGCGTCAGCCGGTTCCAAGCTGTCCTCTGACTTGCCGCGCCACGCCGCCGACAGACGTAAAGCGGTTGCCGCTAGGCTCAGCGCTTCAGATGGCCATAGCCCTTCCCCGTTTTCCGCGAAAACCACGGCGTCCAGTATTCTATTGTCCTGGTCCAATATAGCGACCATATCGGTTTTTCTGATTAGTTTTGCCGCGCCCGGAACCCAAAAGTCCCTAGCGCCTTCGCTCGCTTCGCTGCCGCCAGAAAAGTTTATAGCGCCGGTTTCATCACGACTATCACTATCCAAGGTACGGAAATGAAGGACCACGCGTTCACCGCTTTTAACCTGACAGGGCGGGAATTCAAAAATCGGCGTATCAAAGCCCTTTGTCGCCGTAGCGACGCGCAGGCCGCCGAGCGACCCGTCTGACAATATAACGAATTCGGCGAATTCAAGTTTAGGTTTGGAATATTCTGTCCGTATCTCGGTCAAACGTACTATAGGCGTATGCTCGTTTCTTCCGCTAAATGGAGTCAGTACCGTAAGGCCATTACCCGTGGCGTCACACACGGTAAGGTCGGCGGTGTAGCGACCGCCGGCAATCAAGGGTTCCCTAAAGGAGACGGCGACTAATTCGGTTTCATCATCCACTACCGTAAAAGGCAATTCCGGGCTAAAACGAAGCGCCACGACCGATACTATTTCCGAAAAACGGAATTCCACCATATCCGGAGCGCTTGAGCGAACACCGGTAAAAAGCGGCGGGTAATCATTGGCGCCCAGGATCTCCAGAAAAACCGATTCAGGGACGCACGCCGCGCTTAACGCGGCGCTTAGGACGGCGAAGGCTGTCATAAGGATAAAAGCCGCCGGTTTTTGTTTCATAAGCCCTCCCTTTTATTAGAGGTACGGCGGGTTCGATCATGGCGCTTGAGGAAGGCGGCAAATTCAGCCTATACTTGGACTCTATGTTCGCCGAATTCGCGCCGATTTTTATAACGCTACTCATTATTATCGATCCCTTAGGGCTTGTGCCGCTTTTTATCGGCCTAAGCGCTCAGCTTAAGCCCGCCGAAAAAAATAAAATAATCATCAAAGCGGCGCTGACGGCTTTATTTGTTATCGCGTTCTTTATTCTTGCCGGGAACTGGCTTCTCAGCTGGCTACGGGTTAGCCCCGGAGCTTTTTTCGTCGCGGGCGGAGTAATGCTTTTTCTGGTGTCTTTGGATATGCTGTTTGGGCAGCCCAAGCGCTCAAAAACATCGACATTGGAAGCTCCCGACGGAGAGCTTGTCCGCGAGGATCGAACGCTTGTCGCTGTTTTTCCCTTGGCCATACCGATGCTGGCCGGGCCTGGCACTATAACAAGCATTTTGCTTTATACCAGTGCGGATTCCTCTCCGCGCGTTCTTATATATCTTTTTATCGCGGCGATTCTGATAATAGCGCTCGCCGCCTTAGCCATGAAGCTGTCAAACTCCGTCTTGAAAGTTTTAGGAACGACCGGTGTTTCCGTGATAGAGAGAATTATGGGTCTTTTATTGTCCGGGCTAGCCGTACAATTCGTTTTTGATGGGCTGGTTAAACTCGGCCTTGCTAACGGAAACTAATTATGACACAGGTTGAACTCTTAGCTCCGGCGGGTTCGCCGGAAGCTTTGGACGCGGCGATCGCTGAAGGCGCCGACGCCGTCTATCTTGGGTTGAGAAATTTCAACGCCCGGCTTCGCGGCGCGAATTTCGCGTATTGTCAGTTTGAGGCGGCCGTTCGTGTCCTGCGTAAGCAGGGACGGCGCGTTTATGTGACGGTAAATACCGTGTTTGAACAGCGCGAAGCCGACCGAATGTATCAGTTTTTAAAGTATCTCGCTTCGGTCGGTCCCGATGGGATTATCGTTCAGGATTTTGGCGTCGCTAAAATGGCCTCGGAATACTTTCCGTCTTTGCGACTGCACGCCTCAACCCAAATGAATATAGGCTCGGCCAAAGCTGTCAATGTCCTATCGCGCCAATCTTTTAGCCGCGTCGTTCTGTCGCGGGAATTGGACTTGGCGGAAATCGGCGCTATCCGAAACGCTACCACGATGGAGCTGGAGGTCTTTGTTCACGGCGCGCTCTGTGTCAGCGCTTCGGGGTTGTGCCTTTTTTCTAGCTACCTTGGCGGAAAATCCGCCAACCGAGGCCTTTGCGCGCAGGCTTGCCGACGTCGGTATCGGGTTGGAAGCGCCGAGGAAGGCCCCGTCGAGGGCGGCGTCTTTTCCAACTCCTTTCCAATTACGGACGCGGCCGAAGCCGCCGCCCGCGAGGATGGCGGCGCCGGGTACTTTTTCAGCCCCTCCGATTTACAGTTGATTGATGGAGTCGGCGCCTTAGCCGATCTTGGCGTTAACTCGTTTAAGATTGAGGGACGGATGAAAAGCGCCGATTACGTGGGGGTAGTCGTATCGGCTTACCGCCTAGTGATAGACAATCTTGATGGCGACCGCGAAACGGCTTTGCGTAAAGCCCGTGAAATATTGGTCAATGATTTTGCCCGGCCTAAGACAAGTTTTTACTGGAATGACGCAAAACCGTCCGCTTGGCTGGATCCGCGCCAGGCTGGAGGCACTGGCATAGCTTTAGGCGCGATAATCAAGGTGAAAAATGAAGCTGGCCAGAGCGTGGGCTTTTTACGGCCTATGGCCGCTCGGCCTATGGCCG
>CAZJJK010000094.1:9159-11485 GCA_964546285.1 uncultured Treponema sp.
CGGCCTATGGCCGCTCGGCCTATGGCCGGCGATAGCGCCCGTTTCCATAAAGCCGATGATACGGATCGCAAAGCGCTTAAGCTTACCCGAGTTGATGAAGCGAACGATGGAGTATGGATATCGCTGCCTCAGGGCTTTGGCGTTGGCGATCTGGCTTATTTGATCCAGACTAAGGCCATGTCAAAACGGTATCCGCCGCTATTGCCCAAAGATCTAAACGCCTTTAGGCGTCGGCCTGGACGCGACACCGCGCCGTCTTCCACGAGAAAACCCGTGGAAAAAAAGACTAAAGCCAATTCAGGCAAGAAAAGCCCCTTTCCGGACGGCCTTTACGCGGCTGTTTCCAGAATTGAGGATCTTTTTATACTACAATCGAATCGACCTGTGCGTGTCCTTTTGAATTATACGCGCGAAGCGGCGAAACGCCTTCTCCGGGTTGACGGAGAGGCCTTGCCCTTTCCTAAAAACGAAATCGTATTGAATTTGGATCCTTTTTTTACCCCCAGCGATGAAGAGCGTTTGAACGAGGAGCTTCCTCGGCTAATGGATTCCGGGTATCGCTCCTTTATGATAAACAATCTGGGACAGTACGCCTTGCTTCGCGATAGCGGCGCGAATTTGGCCGCGGGCCCTTATCTCTATACCTTTAATCGCTGGGCTTTCGATTTTGTCTCGGATTTTGCTTTGTCCCCGATTGTCGCGCCGCTAGAAATCAGCCGACAAAATTTGGATAGGACGATTGACCTGACCCGTCGGGCCGATGCTATGGTATGCGTCTTCGCCTATCCGGCTCTCTTTCGCGTTCGCGCGGATTTATCGGAACTGTATAAATTCGGTGTATTTTCCGATAGCCGGGACGATGAATTCCGCTTGGTTTCCACCCGCGATGGTTCGCGCGTTTATCCGAAAACGCCTTTTTCCATAGTGGATAAGCTTCCCTATCTGAGAGAGGCGGGTTTTAAAAAATTTATTCTGGATTTTTCCGGCCCCCCTCTGCGCAAGCGCGACTATAAGGATGTGATGAGCGCCGCCGAAACCGGGCGTCCGCTTGATAACATTAGCCGCTTTAATTGGAAGGATGGGTTTTTCAACAACGAAGAAGCCGAGAGCGTTGAGGACCAGAAACGAAAAGGCCAAAAGCGGCGAGGGGTGGAGTCCGGCTCCGCCAGAAAATCTAATAAAGGGCCGTTTTAGCCACCGCGCCGCTCTAAGTCCCTATCATAAAATTCCGCGCGGGCTAGTTGAGCCTATGGAGCTAACCCGCGCGCGGATGCCGCGTCCCCGTCGCTAGAAAACAGCCAGGGCGGCTTCAGCCGTTTCCTCTACGGGGACATATTCGTTTTCCATTTCAGCGGCGTGGCTTTTGGCTTGAGCCTCGTCGCGCTTAAAGTCCGGGCGGAATTCCACATGCTCGGCGATGATCTTGATTTTGGAATGCTGTTTGCCGTCCGTTCCGGTCCAGCGGTCCTGCTTAAGGCGCCCTACGACCCTAACGCCCCGGCCTTTGTGTCCTAAATTTCCGCAGTTTTCGGCTAAACGCGACCAGGTTTCCACATCGAAAAAACTAACTTCTTTTTCCGTTCCGTTGTCTTGCTTAAGAAAACGGTTGGAAGCTACCGCGAAGGTGCAAACGGGCGTGCCCTTGGGCGTTGACCGAAATGTTGGGTCGCGTACCATGTTGCCTTCGATTAAAATGGAATTGAGATTATTCATGCCTGCCTCCCGACTTGATATATCGATTTCCGGACGGAAACCGTTTGTACCGCGGGTACAGGCCAAAAAGCGTCCGCCGCTTGAGGGGAGATGGCTAGGATCTTATTACTAATTTAACCATATAGACTTGTATGTACGTTTTTAAGGCTTCCTTGGCGGGCAGTTTTTTTAAAGCGGGCGCCTCGCTAAGGGTTTCGGCTAAAGCTCTTACCCGTTCACGCGTGAAGGCCGCCGCGCGCATGGATCTTATCGTTTTTCTTAAATAATCTCTTATAAGGGAATTGATATCCTCAGTTAGATTTGCCTTAGCTTTGGGGTCTATTAGGAGGTTCCAGTGATCGCGAAGAGAGCTCATATATTGATCGATATTTTGATCTTTTGGGACTAGGTGCTTTTCCACGTTTTTGGCGGCTTGAACCAATTCGGCGTGTTTGTTCGCCTTTTGGCCGCCCGCTACCTTATGCGAAAGCTCCGGCGAAGCTTCCGTTCGGACTGGCTCGCCGCCGCTTGTTTCCTGGGCTAGAGCGTGTGTCGCATCGGCATTGGCTTTGGGGCCCTTCTTTCGCGTTTTTCGCCGCCCTCCCGCTGATCCTTTAAAGAAAGCCGCCAAGCG
>CAZJJK010000094.1:11585-13816 GCA_964546285.1 uncultured Treponema sp.
CCTCATTGTCCGCCATCGACAATTCCTTATCGAAATCCTTAAGGAGCTTGAACCAGCGTTGCGATAGATCCGCCTTTACGCGCGGTCGCGCTTCAGCTAACAAGCGGGCGCATAAGGGCAGAATTTGGGTTTTACGGATATACCAGCGCTCTCCGTTAAGGCCGTGGACGAGCAATAGCTGTGGAACGCCTTCCAGTTCGGCGGAAGCGATCTGATCGCGCAGGTACCCATCCAGCTCGTCAGGCGTGTACTGCCCCAGAAGCGGGACGCCCTTGGAATCGCTTAGACGAGTAATATCTTCATGAGTAAACAAATAAGGCGCTTTATCCAACGCCAGGTCCAAGGCGCGCAAGGCCGTTTCCGCCGACCGCGCTTTTTGTTCCAAGCCCTTATAGTGGTTGTTGATGAATTCGATTAGAATAATCGCTTGATAAAGAGCCAGGTCCTCCGCCAGTTTATCGGTCTTTTTCCCCAAATCGTTTTTTACCACATTGGCGAAATAAGCCCAAAACGAGTACGTGAAGTCGCCTGATTTTACCAGGTCCCCCTGGGCGTCGGAAGGGTGGGAAACTAGGATGGCAAGCCGGTCTTTCAGTATAGCTTCCTTGCCTTGAAAAGCCGGCGCTAATTTATGCGTGACATATTCCTTGTTATTATGGGAGCGTAGATAATTGCCTATCTTGCGAAGAGCCAAATCCGTCAGCTTTCTTGGCACCATGCCGGATAGAGCTATGATTGAACCAAGGTCCCCAGGAAAAACCAGTTTGATTATTTTATCGTCTTCGCCGCTTTCTTCTTCCATAAGCTTGGGGAAATCGCTTTCCACAATCACCGTTCGCGTCTGATCCGGCGGAAGCGCCGTTCGCAAAGAATCCTCATTGGGGAAGGGCCGATCCGGTTCCTCATCCATGCGGTGGTATGCTTGCCTAATCAGATCGATATAGAATTGGGAGACAACTAGGCGCTTCCCGCCGGGTTCGTCAACCCAGGCACAACGGCCGGAATCCACGATGGCGCTTAAAGACGAGTATACTTTTTCCGCGGTGTTCTCCGCCCAGGCCGCGAGATCCGGCCGTTCCGCGGCATAGCGTTTGGAGTATTTATCAAGGAAGGAGATGAAAATTTCGATGGGGAAAGAGGGTGAACGGGTTTTATTCGCGTAAAACCGTAAGAGCGCGTACAAATCGGTTGGCTCTTTCATGGTTTGATAATAGCCGGAATCGGGCAAAACGGCAATGGAAAAGCTTAAACGCCTGGGAGCGTTTATAGACGGGCGGTATACTGTTTCCAGGCAATACGGAGGAAAACATGTGCGGAATTGTTGGCTATTGTGGACCAAAGCCGGCGGCGAGCATACTGCTGGATGGTCTTAAGCGTTTGGAGTACCGGGGCTACGATTCGGCTGGTATCGCCGTTCAAAAGGACGGCGTTCTCGCCGTCTCAAAACGAACCGGAAAAATCAACGATCTCAGGACAGTCGTTCCAAAGGATTTAACGGGCTCCTGCGGCATAGGCCATACTCGCTGGGCTACTCATGGCGGCGTCACCGACGCTAACGCCCATCCCCACCAAGACGCGTCGGGAAAGATAGCTTTGGCGCATAACGGCATAATAGAAAACTATCAGACCTTGAAAAGCGCCTTGCACGCCGAGGGCGTGGTTTTTGTCAGCGATACGGACAGCGAGGTTATCGCCCATCTTATCGCCTATTACTATGAGGGCGATTTGGAAAAAGCCGTGCGTACGGCTGTTCGACAACTCAAAGGCACCTATGGGATCGCGGTTATCCACGCCGATGAGCCTGGCCGAGTCGTGGGAGCCCGATATGGTTCTCCCTTGGTGATAGGCGTCGGCGATAATGAAATGTTCCTGGCCTCGGATGTAAGCGCCATGATCGCCCATACCAAACAGGTGGTATACCTGGAGGATGGCGAACTGGTCAGTTTAAGCGCGAACGGTTTTGACATAACCGATACCCGTGACAATAAAGTAAACCGTAAAGTGGATGAGGTGTCTTGGGATATCGAATCCATAGAAAAAGACGGTTTTGCCTGTTACATGGAAAAGGAGATTTTTGAACAGCCTGAAACCGTCGCGCAAACCCTAAGCGGACGTTTGGATACCGAATACGCTACCGGCAAGCTTGGCGGACTTAACATGACGAACCGCGAGCTCCTGGCCGTTAAGCGCATAAAAATTATTGCAGCTGGAACCAGTTGGCACGCGGGTCT
>CAZJJK010000095.1:0-11494 GCA_964546285.1 uncultured Treponema sp.
TTTTGGGAAAAGTTTCTAAAAAATATCTTCAACAGAATTGGCAGCAGTATGTAAACCATTCTCGGCTCAGGCTAGGTCGCCCAGTAAGTCTACCAACGCGTCATCCATGGTGTAAACAGCCCCGCTCAGAGGCCGAGAAGACAGCCATTCGGCCGCCCAGATCGCTCCCCTGGCGAAACCTTCTCGCCCTCGGGCGGTATGAACCAGCTCCACGCTATCCGCCGACGAATCGAAGACCAGACCATGCGTACCAGGGAAACTGCCAACCCGAAGACTAGAAAAATGCAATTCCTCAGGAGCCGGCGGCCTATCCAGCTTATCGTATACAACCGTCGTTTTGCGCTTCATAGTACGTAGCAAACTTTCCGCCAAGTGTTTTGCCGTACCTGAAGGGCTATCGGCTTTTTTATCATGATGAAATTCCCAGCCGCCCACGTCGTATTCGCTGAAACGGTCAAAAAGACGGGCCGCGTAGGCGGCGATTCGATAAAACAAATTTACGCCAAGCGAAAAATTGGCGGCATACATTAAATTTACGCGAGCGGCGGCGACAGCGGCGGAAGCTTCGGCTAAAGCGTCATGCCAGCCCGTCGTTCCGGCTACGATGGACAGGCCCAGCGCGGCAAGGGCTTTAATATTAGCCACGGCGGTATCGGGACGCGTAAATTCTATAGCTAGCTCGGCTTCCGTCAGGTTCTTGACGTCGGCCAGATCAATCGCGTCAGCCTCAGGATCATAAGGGTCAACCCGAGCCGTTATTTCATGGCCGCGTTCGCGGGCCGCGGTCTCTATAAGCCGCCCCATTCTACCGTATCCAAGCAATAGGATCCTCATGCCGTCTCCTTAGGTTTTTATGATCGGCGCTATTCGCGAAGTTCCCTAAAAGAACGCGTACTTCCCTAAAAGCCGCCGATTAAGAAAATCGCCCCCTTCGCCTAAAACCAAGCTAAAACGCTTAGGCGAAAAACACCGAATGCAAGGCTTGGACGGTTTCGGCGGCTTGTTTATCGTCAATTATAAAACTGATGTTCACCTTGCTCGCGCCTTGGGATACCATCTGAACCTGAACGCCTAGGCGCGAGCAAACGCCGAAACTTTTTTCCAAAAGCTCTGATGAGCGCTTCACATCGCCAACAACGGTAATAATCGCCTTCCCTTTTTTGATATCCACGGCGGCTATGCGTTCCAGATCCCGTTTAAGCGCGGCTATATCATGAACCGCGTCTAAGGTAAGCGAGATAGACACCTCGCTGGTAGCGACCATATCCACGGACAGCCGCCTTTCCTCAAAAGCGTTAAACACCCGCGCTAAAAATCCGTGCTGGCCAAGCATACGAGTTGAAACGATGTCTACCAAGGTAACATTCCGCTTTGATGTAATAGCCCGCGCTAAAGCGCTGGATCGATCCAAAGAAGGCACTATCCTTGTCCCTGGGGCCTCAGGATTATACGAATTTTTTACGATAACTGGCGTACCCGTCCGAATACAGGGCAGCATGGACCTTGGATGAAGCACCTGAGCGCCAAAATAGGCTAATTCAGCCGCTTCCTCATAGCTCACTTCCGGCACCGGTTTCGCTTCCTTCACCAAGCGTGGATCGGCGGTAAGTATGCCATCCACATCCTTCCAGACTTGGACCTCGTCCGCGCCGATGACCGATCCGATAAGGGTAGCGGTTAAATCCGAACCGCCTCGGCCAAGGGTAGTTATGTTATCTGATAAATCCTTCGCTAAAAAGCCGGTAACCACCGGCAGCATGCCGTCATTCAAACAGGCCTTAGTCCGCGCCTCAATTTCGGCATGGCAGAGAGGCAACACTTCCGCGCTTGTGAAATTAGAATCCGATAGAAAGCCCAAATCCCAGGCGTCATAGGCCTTGGCTTTCACGCCCAGCGAGCGAAAATACGCCGCGAACAAGCGTACGGATAAACGTTCGCCAAAGGATACAAGATAGTCCTTTGTCCGACCCGTTAATTCCTTAATATAGGCGATACCGGTCAGCAGGCTGCGCAGCTCGGCTAGTAAAGGTAGAATTTCCCCATCAATAACAGCATCCGGCAAGCCCAGCTCAACGGCGACGCGCCGATGAGGAGCTTCCACCGCGTCCACCGTAACCTGCCCACTCAAGGCCGCCTCTCCAGCCTCCAGTAAATGATCTGTGGTGTCTCCCATGGCGGACAATACCAGGACAGGTTTTCGGGGCAACGCCGTTTTTACTATTTCGCCAACACGCCGTATCCGTTCGGCGTCAGCGACCGAACTGCCCCCGAATTTCATCACTACCATATCGCCCTCCGAGGCGGCATTATACCGACGGCGGGAACGCGGGGCAAGACAGACCAAAAATAATAGCCATGGACCACGCCGTTTTGTTATAAAGAATTATTAACCGCTCTCAAACGCCTATGGCCAAGGATTTTCCAAGATTGGTTTCAATTCGGCTTGATAGCGCCTAAGCAGCTCAACATCGGCTGGATGGACAGCGCTGGAAAACAACTCTTGGAATTGTGAAAATTCACTCAGCGCGGACGTGAATTGTTCGCGCAGCTGATCGCGCAGAACCGGGTCCAGCTCCTTGTCCTGATCGATCATGGCATAGGTTTCATCGATATTCGCTTGATAGTCATAAGCGGAATCTTCCAACAAAATAATAACATAGGCGTAGCAGACCGCCGCCAATTGGGCGTAAAAATCCTCCGTCCAACCATATTGTGCTAAAATAGCGCCGCCTTTTTCATCGGCCTTCATGCTTTCCACAAAAGAATCAAGCTCCGTTGGATCCTCAATACCCGGGAAATAATTGCCGATAGCGATAAATTCCGCCATCATCGCGGGATAATCGGCGATAAAACGGGTCAGCAGTTCATCGCTCAATTGTTTACGCGGGCTTTGGGCGGCGGCGGGCATCACGATAACAGCGTTTATAAGTATAGACAGAAAAAGAATAAAGCAAAGTTTTCGCCGCGCGGGAATCTGATCGGCCATTCGAGTCTCCTTCCCTCAAAGCTTAAACCAAGCTTGAGGCTGAGGCAAGGAGCGTGCTACAGTCACCACACATGCTAAAAGAACACGGCTTAGTGCTCTATAAGGGTCGGCCCGCGGTAATCGGCTCCGTCGGCGAAAAAATAGCCATCACGGTGGAAGGCGGCGCTGTCGTTCGCGTTCGCGAAAAGGACGTGGAACTCCTCCATCCTGGCCCTATAGATAATCCGGAAGCGGCCCTGTGTGGTCCGGAGGGCGATATAGACGCCGCCTGGGAGCTTATTCAAGGCTCTACCGTCAGCTTAAGGGAGCTGGCTGAATTAGCCTACGGCGACTTCAGCCCGCAAAGTGCTTGGGCTGTGTACGCCGAACTAAAAGACGGTCTGCGTTTCAGCGGCGGCGTACACGCCCTTAACGCGAAAACGCCCCAGGAACGGAACGCCGAGGCGGAACGCCGACGCGATAAGGAAAAATCCGAACAGGAAAGAACGGCCTTTCTAGAGCGGTTAAAAAAGCAACAGCTATCGCTGCCAGACGATGCCGCGAAACTTCAAGACGTGGAAGCCTTGGCTTATAGCCTCAGCGAGCATAGCCGTACCATCAAGGACCTGGGCGAAAAAGAAAGCCCGGAAGCCGCCCATAAGCTTTTGCTAAAGCTCGGCGTGTGGACCGAGACAAATAATCCCCATCCCCGCCGCTTTGGCCTGCAATTATCAAACGCCAAGGTGCCCTTAGCGCCGCCGCCTAAAGAAGCTCGATTAGACCTGCGAGGGCTGCGCGCTTTCGCGATAGACAACGAATGGAGCGATGATCCCGATGACGCCCTGTCCATAGACGGCTCAGCCCTCTGGGTTCATGTAGCGGACCCCGCCGCGTCGCTGAAGCCGGATTCGGAAGCGGATAAGGAAGCGCGCGGACGAGGCACCAGTTATTATCTGCCTGAGGCGTGCTATCGCATGCTTGGGCCGGGCGCGTTAGATTATTTCGCGCTGGGTATAGCCGATGAGTCGCCGGCCTTGTCTTTTCGCTTGACGCTGGATAAAGACGCCGCCATAACGGACGTTTCCATCCATAAAACCCTCATTCGCGCTGAACGCCTAAGCTACGCTTCGGCGGATAAGGCCGCTGAGGACGCTAGCCTAGCGCCACTCTTCGCTTTAGCGGAACGTTTAGCCGAACGGCGGCGCGCGAACGGCGCTATCGATATCGAACTGCCGGAAGTCCATATCAAGGTTCACACCGATGAGGTTTCCATCACGCCAATCCTAAAAAGCCGATCCGCGGCCTTGGTGCGCGAGTGCATGGTCGCCGCCGGCCAAGGCGCCGCCTTATGGGCCTTACGCCATCGTTTACCCTTCCCCTACGTTTCTCAGGAAAGGGGCGAGCTACCCGCTGACATTTCCCCAGCTTACGCTGGAGCTTACCAACTTAGACGTTGTATGCGCCCCAGGCGGCTTTCCACCCAAATTGGAACGCATGAAGCTTTAGGGCTAGAGCAGTATTCTCAGGTAACCAGTCCTTTGCGCCGCTATACCGATCTGGTCGCCCATCAGCAGCTTAGGCTGGAACTTGACGGCATAAAACCACTGGATGAGGAAACAATAATGTCTCGCGTCGCCGCCGCCGAGGCGGCCGCTCAAGCCGCTTCCCAGGCTGAGCGGGTGTCTCGCCTCCATTGGACACTGGTATATGTATCGCGCCATCCAGAAACGATATGGGACGCGGTCGTCGTGGAACGCAAGGGCAATCGAGCGACTATACTGATACCGGAACTAGGCATGGAAACCCAAACAGCCTTATCCGGGGAAGCCGCTTTGAACAGCGTCATCCATGTAAAGGCTCAAACGATACGTTTGCCGGAGCTATTCGCCGCTTTCAGCGTTTTGTAAAAGCGTCATCCAACCAAACAATAGTGCCATGGCTCGGCCGCGTCTCGTGAAGCCCTTTAACATAGCTGTCTTCCTCTTCCTCTACCTTGGGAAGGACAGCTCTCCCCAAGCGTTTTAGCAGAACCTTTCCAGAAGCGATAAAAAACAAAAGTTTCCTGGCGGCGGTACCGCCAATATCAGAGCTTATGACAGGTATATCTTCTTGGGATAAATACTTGAAAGAAAATTCGATATTATTCGCGGCGATATCCCGAAGACCGCCATCCATTTTCCGCAGCACCGAGGCGCCGCCAAAAACCTTCGCCTCCAAGCGCTCTTTGCGACCACCCTTTTTCAATATTGTGTTGATGAGCACTTCCATGGCGAACATGCCATAACGGGCGTCGCCTGAGGCGAAATACGCGGCTTCTCTCTCGGCCTTAGCGGCTGGCCTCCACCCTGAAGAAGCGCCCTTAACGGGGCTTGACCCCGGAAGCATAAAATGATTCAAGCCGCCAATGCCAGCCAAAGGATCGCGCAAAGCCACGGCGACGCAAGAGCCAAGCACCGTGGCGATGACCACATCGTCATCGCTAACATAGAACTCACCGGGATGAATGGAGTACACCGCTTGAGGAAAGGCGTTAAGCCGTTGGATAAACATTATTAAAACAGAGTCACTTCGCCAAGCTCGGCTCCAGCCTCAACACTCAAGCCGCTTAAGTCCGCGGCCGTTTTTTTATGCGCATAGATCGTGAAACGATCAATCAGCTCCTTCATGCGTTTCGATAAGGGTAAATCGACGTTTTCATCAATAAGGACGCCAGACTCATCACGCTCCATCGACGCTCGCAAGGCGGCAAAATCGGCGATTGACTCATCCACTATGGCGGATAAGCGGCCAAGCGCCACCGTCTTGCGTTCAGCGAGCTTGATCGATCCAAGAAATTCGCTGGTAAATAAACCAAACGCTTGAACCTGCTTTATCAGCGATAGATGCAAAGCCTCAATTTCGCGATAGGCCTCACGCAAAGCTTCAGCCGATTCGTGAATTAGTACGCCCTCATCATCGGCGATCCTAGAGTATTCAGCGGTAGCCTGCCGCGTATCCTGTAAAAACCGTTTTGTCGCCGATAGAGAGACATCCACATCGCTTCCAATGCGCTCCGTTAACTCCGTCATAGCCTCCACGGTATCGCCCATGGACCGAAGCGTCGCTACCTTAGCCACCTCTATACGCGACGCGATATCGATAGTCTTAAAACGAGTAAGTATTTTCGCGAAAGCCCGGAACCGAGCCCCCAAGGATTCAACCGCCGAGGAAAGGCGTTCGCCGTCAGAGACAATCATTAATTTTTGCCTAAAATAGGCTTCGGTTTGAGCTTCAATCCCCTTTAACGCGGCCGCCGCTGAATTAAACGCGGCGGAAGTCTCCCCGCCGCCCTTATCGCCAAACATTTTTCCTAAAAGCTCGCGGCGTCTCTTTTCACCCAGCTCAACAACGTTGTTTATAGAGGCGGTTTCCTTTCGCAAGGTAGCGGTCGCGTCATCCAAGGTTTTTTTAACATCATCCAATATAGAGCCGGCTAAATCGGCTAAACGCAGGGAAAAAACGCGCCCCTCGTTGGCGGATTCTTGTCCCAGTCTAGTTAATTCTTCCAAAGCTAAGGCTATATGGTCCAGCGATTGGCGTATTAAATCCTGACACTGTATACGCTCCATTATCGCTAAAACCGGCTTTTCCACGCCCTTTGATAAAGCGACAAGTTCATTAAGCCGACTGCCCAAAACCCCGACATTCTCTTCAATTCCGGTAAACTTAGCGATAAGACGTTGATCCAAATCCTGAAATAGGGCTTTTTGCGCATCTTCCAGTTGTTCAACGTTTTTTTGATAGCGTTGAAAAAGTCCCATTAGACCAGCGCCATCGGCGGCCAACAAATCCGTTAATTCGATAGTCCGAGTGGATAGCCGCTTAAGTTCTTCCGTTATAACGGAAAATGCTTTGCCGGAATTTCCTGACTTGATCGCCACCGTCATAGCGTTCAAGGATATCAATTCCATAGACTCCGAATCTTCTTTGATTCTGGAGCTGGCGGCTTCCAACTCGGAAAGCGTCCCTATCCCCCGCGACAGGGTCCCAAGCAGGGCGTCATCCCGTTTATGCATGACGGAAAAACGTCCAACAGCGTCAGAAATTACGGTTTTGGAAGCGTTAAGCGTTTTCCGTATCGCTTCGTCAAAGGATCCGCCTAAACCGAGTTTCCGAAGCGACTCCGCGGATTGAGCCAAACCGCGTCGCATCTCCCGAACAAAGGCCGGATAGGTTTCCGCGAAATCCAAGAATACCCGTTCAGATTCATCAACTAAGGCACGAATATTTCCGGATATACGATCCAGCATATTAATCGAGGAAGACTCCATACCGGAAGTATACGCGCGGCGGCGTCTGGCGTCCACGCTAGACCGCCATGTCACGCGGGAAAAGCGCTTAAGCCCGCATAAAAAAAGGGCTGTCTACGCATATTTTGCGGACAGCCCTCTAAAAATCACGTGGTCGCTTAAGCTAGGCCTGAGCGGCTAAATCCAACTCGGCTAAAACAGACAGTTCCGTCTCCTTATCGAAATAACGGGCTTTCTTCATCTTTGGCACGAAGTTAGCCATATCACCGATACGGAACGTGTGCTGGGGTTCGGTGCGAGCGACCAAGGGTTGAGATTTTGTGGCCACCCAGAGGTGAATATCGGCGCCTAAGGGTTCAACGACGGTAACCTTAAGCTGCATATTATTCACGGGAGCCGGCTGCGGGACATAGTCCAAATCCTCGGGCCTAACGCCGAAGAATACTTCTTTGCCAACATATTTCTTAAGATACTTGACATGCTCCTCATCGGGCTTCAGCTCAAAGGAACCTTCGTCAATAATCAGCGAACCGCCCTTTTCCAAAACCTTGACATTGAGGAAGTTCATGGGTGGAGAACCGATAAACCCGGCAACGAACTTGTTGATGGGGTGGTTATACAGATACAGCGGCGTACCGATCTGCTGTATTTTTCCGTCCTTCATGACAACGATCTTACTCGCCATAGTCATGGCTTCTACCTGATCATGGGTAACGTAAATCATAGTCGCGTTCAGGCGGATATGAAGGTCGGACAGCTCGGCGCGCATCTGAACGCGAAGCTTGGCATCCAAGTTGGAAAGGGGCTCATCAAACAAGAAAACCTTAGGGTTTCGAACGATAGCGCGGCCGACGGCCACACGCTGACGCTGACCACCGGAAAGGGCTTTCGGCTTGCGATCCAGCAACTTTTCGATATCCAGGATACGGGCGGCTTCATGGACGCGGCGATCAATCTCGGCTTTATCCACTTTCTTGATGCGAAGGCCGAAGGCCATATTGTCGTAAACCGACATATGGGGATACAGAGCGTAATTCTGGAACACCATGGCGATGTTCCTGTCCTTGGGCGGGACATCGTTCATCGGTTCGCCATCAATATACAGTTCGCCTTCGGTTATGTCCTCCAGACCGGCGACCATACGTAACGTGGTTGACTTTCCGCAACCCGACGGACCGACAAGAACGACAAACTCCTTGTCATTTACCGTAATGTTAGCGTTATCGACAGCGCGAACGCCGCCTTCATACACTTTGCTGATACCTTTCAGCTCTACCTTTGCCATAAGGCCTCCCTTGAAGGGTTAGTTTATTGGCCTTTAGTTTAAGGGCGCTTAAGCGAAATGTCAACAAACAGCGTACTAGAGAAACGCCATAAAACGCTCCATAAAATATAAAAAAACCTGACTGTAACAATTCCAATGGATTAGGTCGCTGCCATGGCCGGCCGTCGGAAATTCGATAAGGGAGGCTGAAGCGCCAATAACGTTAGCCCGAGCCGCGAAAGCCCTCACGCGTTCCGCGCTTACTAGACCGTCAACGCCGCCTTGATACAACAAGAGGGGCGGAGCGGCGCTTCTCAGCCAGCCGCTGGGATCTATCAAGGCCGGATCACCCTTGATGCCAAGTTTAGAAGCTAGGCCGATGGCTGGATAAAAGGCGATTACCCCCAGCGTTTTTAGCCTTGGGTCTATACCCAAGACGGCTTGGCCGCCGCCGCTTTTGTCGTTTGGCGCTAACGCGGCCGCCAAAACAAGCTGTCCTCCCGCCGAAGCGCCAGAGATAAAGACCCGATCCCTATCTATGCCCAAGGCATCGGAATTATCCGCTAGATAGCGCGTGAATGCCGAAATATGCCTAAGCATATCATCGATATCGAAGGGACCAATCAGCCCTTCCGGCGTCGGCGCGCGCATATCAAAGTCTCCCGTATCACTTAGGCCATATTGAATATCAAAAACAGCGTAACCGGCGGCGGCAAAATGACGGTTAACCATCGGCATGCCGCCCTCGCCCTTATCGCCAGACACCCACGCGCCGCCATGGACACGGATAAGAACGGGCAAGGGGCCGGGCGCCGAAGACCGCCATAAATCATAGGCAAACGCGTAGCTTTTACCGTCTTTTGCCCGCTCTTGTAAGTATACGATATCGCGTTCCACGGAAAGGCCGGGATAGGAAGAACCAAACAAAGCGAGGCCAAGTGAAAAGGGGGTTTCCGTTAAAAACTTTTGAGTTATAGGACCATTCGCTGTTTGAGCTGCCGGAGTTTTGGAAACGACAGCGAAAGGAGCGGAAGCGAAAACATTCCGCGCGTTAGCGATAACAGCTGGTGTCTGAAAGAGAGGCAAAGCGGCTATAAAGGCCGCGGCAAAGCCCGGCAGCGATAAAGCCGCCGCGATATAAAAGGGAAACCGGCTACCCTTCCAGCTGACCCGTCCAAAGAAATAGAGGGATAAAGCGCCAAGCGCGGTAAAACTAAGGGCAAAGTAAGGTAAAAATTGAGGTAACATGACACCAGCGAAACCGGAATCCGGAACAAAAACAGCGTGAAGAGCACAAGACAAGGCCCAAATACCGCCCAATAAAACAAGCGCGGCTGGTATTAGATATACAGCGCTGGGTTTTACCGGTTTTTGACCGCCCGAGGCCTGATTTACGGCGGCCAAAATTGGACCACAGAGAACCAAGGCGGCACCCGCTATAATCAATCCAGCAGAGTCCTCAGTCAGATATGATCGAACGACAAGCAATAAGGGTAGGAGCAAAAAGGCCAAAAAGGTATATAGCGGATAGCTTAGGCTTAAGCGTTTGCGGGATCGGTCAACTACGGAAACGATTAAGTTGATCGGCGTTAGACTATAAAAAGCTACCCCAAAGACCCGTCCTAAAATCCCCCAATCCGCTTTAAGCGCGTACAAAAAACCCGCGACGAAAAGCGCCGTATTGGCGAGTACCGCCAGCTGTTTATATTTTAACACGGGCCGGGCGCGTTTTATTTTTACGCCGATAGACGCGGCGGCTTTATTTATAGACTTCATACGCCAAAATATTCCGCGATAAGGCAAAAATAGGGATTAGACAAAACGAGAAGAACGGTAAAAACAAGACCAGGCAGGAAGTCAGCTGTTTTTATTTTCTTTATAGCCAATAAATTAAATCCTATCATCACCACCAGAGCCCCACCAATGCCAGTTAGCTCCGCCAACAAAAAATCCGAGACATAGGGTTTCAGGAAACCGGCGCCAAGGGTTAAGGCGCCTTGATAGAATAATATCGGCAAGGCGGAAAATATGACTCCCGGCCCCAGAGCGGCGGTCATGAGAATAGCCATAAAACCGTCAAGGACGGACTTAGTCAGGATCAAGCTATAATCGCCCTCGGTACCGGCCTGGAAGGAACCAACCAAGGCCATGGCGCCGACACAGAACAAGACGGAAGCGTTCAGAAAACCGTGGCCAAAGTCCCAACCAGCGCGGGCCGACTCGCGGGCTGGTTTTTCCTCAGCCGGGGAGGCCCGCCCATCAGCATCGATAGCCAGCGCGGGACGACGGCGCGTGGTCAACCTTTCCAGCACAACCCCTAAACGTAGAATAGCGCCTTCTATATCCAAGCGGGTTCCTACAATACCTCCGGCTATTAGAGCGAGGGCTAAAAAAATAGGGTTTCCGCTTTTAAAAGCCATTGACAAGCCGATGACTACAGTAGTGACGCCGGCGCCGTTAAAAACCACCTCGCGGTATTGCTCTTTAATGCGCTTACCCAAAAATAAGCCAAGCAAACCGCCAACGATAACACTGATACAATTTACGATAGTAGCGAACATGATAGAGGAGCCTACCCGTCGGCTCTTTTCATGTCAACGAGCGCTTATGGTAAGCCTAATTTCCCGGTACGCGCCGCCTAAGCAGCGGCAGGGCAACGAGCAGACTTATCAGCGCGAAGGGAATAAAAGTCACAAAGAGAAGACGGTACCCCGCGGCGTCAGCGATAAGGCCGCCGACAGCGCTGCCCAGGAAAGTGGGTAGACCTACGCCGAGCGATAAATACATAGCCATGCCCAAGCCCCGTTTGGCGGGCGGAACATGCAGACTGACAAAGGCGACGGCGGCCGGATGAAAAAGCCCGTAACACAGAGCATGGAGAATTTGCCCCGCCACAGCTCCAGCTTTATTCGGGAAAACGGCGTACAAAGCTAAACGAACAATAACCGCTAAAGCGGAAACGATAAGCAATTTTAC
>CAZJJK010000095.1:11594-13777 GCA_964546285.1 uncultured Treponema sp.
CCTTTGTTTTTTGCTTATCAGGCTTTGGCGTTTCGCCTAAAAGTCCTAGGGCAAGCAGAGAAAAAGCCACGGTCAAGGCGGCCCAAGCCGCGATCGGTTCCGCCGCGACAGGACGGAGGATGGGCGAATATTGGACAAAGAGACTCATCAATACGAAGCTGATGGATCCAACGACCCGTATTTTACCGTAGTCTCCGCTTGGACCCAAACGCAGCGTCGTCATCGCGTCCAGAAGCGGAATAATGGATTTTAGACCAAAGGCTAAAAACACCAGGGCGGCGGCGCTTATCGCCGGATGGCGGAGATAAACCAGCGGAGCCAAAGCGGCCGCGATCAGGATGTACGAGAGAAACAAACTAGGGCGGTATCTAGCCTGATGATCCGCTAAACGACCAAATATAAGCGGCCCAGCGATCCCGGCTATCTCAAAGAAGCCCAACAGTACCCCAACCAGGGTTCGGCTGTACCCAAGAGAACGCACCAAAACCGATAAATATGGTGAAAGTACGCCATATATCGTATATGAGGCGAAAAACGAGAGGATCAACACTGGCGGCCAGCCTGGCCTATTTTCATACCAACCCCAGCCTATCGCGTAATTCCTTTATTTGGGAGAGCACAGCCGACGGAGCCGGGCCGCCGGCTAGCGAACGGGCGGCGAGCGCCGTCTCGGGCTTCAGGGCGGCGTACACATCATCCTCAATCAAAGCCGAATGAGCGCGGAGTTCTTCCAAGGAACGTTCGGCGATAGTTTTTTGGCCCGACGCCACGCAATCGCGCACCACGGCGGCGGCGGCTTCATGGGCGGTCCGGAAGGGCAACCCCTTGCGCGCGAGGTATTCAGCCAAATCGGTGGCCTCCAAAAAACCGCCCAAGCAGGCGGCGGCCATACGCTCCGATCGCCAACGGGCGCTCGCCATCATACCCATGAACATACGAACGCAGGAACGCGCGGTATCCAGACTGTCAAACAAAGCTTCCTTGTCTTCCTGAAGGTCCTTATCGTAAGCGTAGGGCAGGCCTTTCAACAGCGTCAATAAGGTCACGAGGTTACCGACCGCCCTGCCCGACTTACCGCGGATAAGCTCCGCGAAATCAGGATTCTTCTTCTGCGGCATGATCGATGAACCCGTGCTCCATTCCTCGGCTAGATCGATGAAACCGAATTCTTCCGTCGCCCAAAGAACGATATCCTCGCAAAAGCGCGACAGGTGCACCATCAGGATCGATATCGCGGCGGCCAGTTCCAACGCGAAGTCGCGGTCGGCCACCGAATCCATAGAATTGAGGGTCGGCTTCTTAAAGCCAAGCGCCTGGCTCGTCGCCTGCCGGTCCAGGGGCAAGCCGCTGCCGGCTAGGGCGCCGGCCCCTAGCGGGCATTCGTCCAGCCGCTTCACCGCGTCCACGAGCCGCCCAACATCCCTTTCCAGCGCGACGCACCAGGCCGTAAGATGATGAGCCAAACTTACCGGCTGAGCCCGCTGGAGGTGGGTATAGCCGGGCATCAGCGTTTCCACGTTCGCCTCGGCCTGGGCTAAAATCGTCTGGATCAGTTCCAAAAGCTCACCGCCCAACTCCGGCACCGTCCGCTTCAAATAGAGCCGTATATCGACAGCCACTTGGTCGTTGCGGCTGCGTCCGGCATGCACCATCCGGCCGACATCGCCCAAGCGTTCGGTCAAGAGCCCCTCGATAAAGGAATGGATATCTTCCGCGCTTTCGTCAAGCTCCAGCGTGCCGGAAGCGAGTTCGGCATCGATTTTAGCTAACTCCGCGTCTAAGGCGGCGGCGGCCTCCTTGGGGATGATGCCCCGCGCCGCCAGCATGGCCACGTGAGCCCGACTACCTCGGATATCGTCGGCCGCGAGGCGCTTATCCACCTTTATGGACGCTTGGAAGGCGAACGCCTCCGCCTGAGGTTGATCGGCCAGCCGGCCGGCCCAAAGTACTTTCGACACGTTCGCGCCTCCCCATGATTACCAAATACTCGTTGTTTTAATTTCTCAGGCGGAGGGCCTGGCTGGGCAAACACGGACTCACTAGTCCTCGCCCCTTCGGAGTTGTGGAATCGTTCGTCCGCGTTTACCCAGCCACCCCCGCGGACCGCTTGGAAGTTAATACTAACGTCAATTATTTATACAACGGATGGCGGGAGCGTGTCGATTTAGCGGGGAAAGAGCTAA
>CAZJJK010000096.1:0-13693 GCA_964546285.1 uncultured Treponema sp.
ATCACGGGTTTCGTAAGCCGTATCGGATACTCAATCGGAAGGATAGCGACAGCGAAATGACCCACGCGGACATGACGGGACTTCCGGGAGGGCCGGGGTATCGGTGGGCCTTTGAGCGCTTATATACCCACCGGCATGTGTGGAGTCATCAGATGGGGAAGATGGAATGGATGCGGCAGGTGTGGCAGGGGGAGTACCAGAATCCGCCGGTGATCGATTTCAGGGCGGGAAAGCTGAAGGTGAAGGGGCAACCTGGATCGGGCTGGTTCGCTAGGCATCTGGTAGTTTAGGCTTGATTGTCAGGCTTCAACAAAATTGGCAGCAGTTGGTAAGCAATACTAAAAAGGGTGAAAATCCGCGCCTGTCCTCTATGACATATATTATCTATATGTCAATTACAAGCGCTTACTGGGATAGAGAAGGCGTTCGAAAAGTATTAGGCTATCGAGCTTCAAGTAATTCCAAAAGCCGGCGATGCTGAATTTGGTAAAGTTCGTCATCGATAGAAAAGCTGTCGCGCGCTGGGATGAGGCTTTCCGCATTCAGCAAGGATACTATTTCCGGACTTCTTTTAGCTTCTTCAGGATAGTCCAGCTCCAACAAGGTAAGAAGGTCGAAATCTTCTATCGCGTCACGGAAAAGATGGGCGCGAATGGATGGGTAGGGTGCTGAAGCCTTATCTAAGGCTGGATAGAACAGCATACCGTCGCCGTTTGTCCAAGGGAAGGTAGCTGGATTTCGCCAAGGGTCCTCTCTCCATAAATCAACCGCCCAATATAAAAAGCCGTCAACATGATACTTTTTAAGCCACCAGCCAAGAGCACGGTGGGCTGTCCCATACCAATCGATGCGGAAATTATCGGGAAAGCGTAGGAAGGCGTTGTTTACGCAAACATAAACCCAGACCTCATTACCCTCGCTCCGTCGCTTTTGGGCGAAGGCTCTGTCGTATTGGTCGATATTTGGGACCCAAATACCCACCTGTTCCAGCAGCGAGCGCTGACCGGCTGTCGTAAAGCCATAGGTAAGGATATGGGGAATAGACGGGGCTAACGCTTTGATAGCGTCAAAGCGCTCGCGGATAGCTTGAAGCTCCCAGAAGCCAGGTTCGTCAAAAAAATAAAAATAAAAGCGATCGGCAAGGTCGCTCTGGCCCAAATGCTCTTCTATCAAGCGTAGCATATCGCCGTAACGCTCCGCGATCTTGTCCGCTGGCAGAGTCCAAGGTATTCCGAGTTTGAGTTCAAAACAAGTAATGCCAAGATCAAGCCAAGCGGAAACAGTATTATCAAAGAGTTCCCAATCCGCGCTTGTCGTGCCAGCTTTATCAACAGAAAAAACGGAATCCAAAGGTAGGTCGACCCGTGAAGTGAAGCGATAATCCAAGCCTAAGAAGGGCAGGGTGTCGTCGCGTTCCTTTGTCCAGGCGCCATTATAATAGCGTTTATCGTTAAAGTTTTCTTTACGGAAATTAACTGAGCTTTTAAGAAAGCTGGTCTTGGGGAGATCGACATCGTAAACCTTCAGCTTTATCGGGACGGTCCAATCCTTCTTGCCCTTATCTTTGACATGGATTGAACCAGCATACAGCCCGGCCGGAGCTTCCGCCGGGACGCGTACCGTGATAAAAAACGCTCTATTCGATTTTGGAGGGACTTGTACGGCGGCGCTGGGAAGTAAGGGGTCCGGGTAATAAGCGCGCTGCCTGAAGCCAACAAAACTAGGTTTATTGACAAAGATATAAGCCGCCGTTTCCACTATTGGGGCTATAGCTGCCCCGTTTGGTCCGGTTAATGGCTCGGTTTGGCAAATAAGGTCAGCGGCTTCATCGCCTGAGTAAAAAAGTAGCTGTATAGATTCGGCTTCGCCTCTGGCGGCGTCTAATTCGATATTGTCTTTATATCCGGCGCGGACAAGCTGATCCGGGCGAGCCTTTAGGCTGGCTGGCAGGACCATGAGGCGCGGCTCATTTGCATAGTCTTGATCAGTGGCCTGATCGATATCAATAATTCGATATTTAGGATGGGCCAAGCTGGCGCAGGCGCTAAGAACGCATGCCACGGCTAATAGCGAAAAGCTTCTTTGTACACGGAGCATATTCCATGATAGCATATTTCAAATCTCGGTGTGATAGGCTTGGCCGCCGGACGTCTATCCGCTACAGTAAGCCGTAAAGCGTCGCTTGTCGCGGACAGGACGCGAAAAAGTCCAGAAGGATATAGCGTGTAAATAGCCTCTAAAGGGCTGGACTGCTTGTGGAGAGAGGACCATGAAAACGATCTATCTATGTTATCCAGGCGGTCGCTTTAAAGCGCTTAGCTTTAGTTATGACGATGGCCGAGAAGCTGACAGACGCTTAGTTGAGCTCTTTAACGCGAAGGGGCTTAAGGCGAGTTTTCATTTGAATGGCGGCTTATTAGGTCAGGACGGCCGGATCGCGGCTAAAGATGTGGCGCGTTTATACCAAGGACACGAAGTCGCCTGCCACACCCTGACACATCCGACCATAGCTCGTTGCCCCCGAGAACTAATCGCCCGTCAATTGCTGGATGATCGCGCGGCGCTGGAGGACTTGCTTGGGTATACCGTGCGCGGTCTTTCCTACCCAAATGGATCGCATAACGCCGAGATTGAGGCTCTGCTACCGCTCCTTGGCTTTGCCTATGGCCGGATAGTACCCTCTACCGGTGGTTTTTCTTTGCCGGAAGATCCTTACCGTTGGGCGGCCAGCTGTCACCATAATCATAAGTTAAAGGATTTGGCCGCTGACTTTTTGGATCTTAAAAAGAGCCAATACCTATACCTTATGTACGTTTGGGGGCATAGCTATGAATTCGATAAGGATGATAACTGGGAGCTTATGGAAAGTGTCACGGAAAGGCTGGGTGGACGTGACGATATTTGGTATGCGACGAATATCGAAATTATCGATTATTTAGAGCGCTGGCGCGCGATGCGTTTTTCAGCCAATTGCGAGCTGGCAACCAATCCGTCCGCCGAGGCGCTTTGGTTGACGGTGGACGGTAAGCCGATGGAAATACCGCCAGGCGCGACTATCAGGCTCTAGGCTGGCGCGCGTGATAGAAACTAAGGGTATCAATCTTTACGCCGAATATTCGCTTCATGATGCTTTAAAACGCTATTACGCGGGTAGCGGCGGTCGCTTGGAAGTGGATATTGATGGCCGTATCGCCGATGCCGTTCGCGCCGACGGTGAAATTATCGAGGTTCAAACTAAGGGCCTTTGGGCGATCCAGGCTAAGGTGGCTTCATGGGCGGATGCCGGACGGCGCGTTCGGGTTGTTAGGCCTATCACGGTGTTACGGCGTATAGAGAGACGCTCTGAGGCTGGAGAACTTCTATCTAGTCGAAAAAGTCCCAAGAAAGAGGATTTTTGGGATCTGTTTGAGGAACTGGTCAGAACCCCTCTCCTTATTGGTCGTGATGAAATTAGCTTGGAGTTTATCTCTATCGCCGCTACGGAGGAACGGCGGGTTCTATCCTGTCCTGTCCGCCGTGGCCGCCATTTACGCGATTATAAGACTGTTGACCGCCGATTGGATGAGCTTTATTCCAGCCGCGTTCTGAGCGGGCGTCAAAGCTGGCTGGACCTGCTTCCTCAAGATCCGCCCCCCCCCTGGACCAGTGCGTCTTTGGGAAGCGCGCTTGATATTGGGACTCGACGCGCCCGCCTTGTTTTGTATACCCTATGCCGAGCCGCCTTAATCGCGACAGGTCCCGCGCCGGAAAGCGCTGGGTTTGAAGGGAGTTCTCCCTCTGGGAGTGTTCCCTCCGGGAGTGTTCCTTCTATGGGGGCTCGCGGAAAGGGTTCTTCTACAGAGGCATCTGCCCCTGACGGGCGGCGCTTGGGTCGCGGCCGACGTCTTTATTATTACCCGGTGGAGGTTTAAGTCCATGGAGCCAAATACGAGCATGACGCGGAACCGGATATGGGCTTCGGCCGGTATTATCGGGTTTTTAGCCCTGGATCTGTTGAGTAAAACGTGGGCTGAGCACTTTTTTAGAAATCGTGGTCCACTTCGCGTTATCGGTAGTTACTTTATAATGACCTTTTCAGAGAACCACGGCGGCTTTCTCAGTCTTGGCGCTTCTATCAGCGGTCTTGTTTGGAACCTAATTTTTATCGTTGTGCCTATCCTTGTGATCGCGGCTATCATTTTTTACCTTTTTTTTAAACCGGCTTCGGCTATCTCGCGTTGGTCTTATGTCCTAATCATATCCGGTGGTCTTGGTAATGTGATTGACCGCGTTATCCGCGAAGGCTATGTCCGCGATTTTTTAAACTTTGGTGTTGGAACCTTTCGTACCGGTATACTAAATATCGCGGATATTTATGTCACTATCGGCGTAATCCTGCTCTTTTTTGGCCAGCGCGATTCTGAAAGAGCTCTTAATTCCAAAGAAGGGGCGAAGGGCGAGACCGAGCTTCCCTAAGCGTTTTGGCCGCGGGCACTATTATAGCGGCGATATCGATTTTATTGTCAAATAACGCGCTGCCTGATCTTCTTCTACCCGGCCTTTTAGCCAGAGAGGCCCTTGTTCAAACAGATAAGCGCGATAACGCTCATAGCTATCCGGAAATAAGACAGTCTCGAAAAGGGCGCTTTCATCCTCGAAGCTGACAAAGTTCATAGCGCGGCCATCAAACGTAATAAGCTCTTTTTGGGTGATAGGCCATCCGAGTAGGGTAACTTGTCTTCCCAGCCACCAGGAGCTTGGTTTATTCTGGACTAGCGGGTTGGCGAACACATTAATGCTTTGTCCGACATGGCTGTCAGAGCTGGAGCCGGGATGGGGGAAGATCTCAGCGGCGAATACCCGTTTTACGCCGGAAAAAGACCGACGCCAAAGATAGAGCGGATGATGATCGCGGAGAAACCCGAGGGCGCGGTATTCCGCCCGCAGGTCGGCGTCGGTTGACGCTTGTTTTCTTGGCGCCGCGTTTTGTTGTGAGCACTGCTCTTTTTTCGGCGCCGCGTCGGTGAAAAGCCAGTCCCCGTTTTCTTTGACCGCGGCGTCAACGAGCAAGCGCCTGGCTTGGTTAACGCGGCTGACGGCGGCGCCGGCTTCGTCCGAGGCCAAATCATCCAGGGCTCCGGAATCCACTAAGGCTAAGCAGTCGTCGCGGCTCAATTGAACCCGGCGGCGTAGGTCAATCAGATCGCGGAAGGGGCCGGCGCCGTCACGGCTGGCTATAAGGGCGTCAGCGGCTGTCCGCGAAAGATTCGCGATAGCCATTAGCCCGATAACGATTAGTTTGCCGCGAGCGTGATAACGATAGCGGCTGTACCTAATATCCGGTCCTGAGATAGCCAAGCCCATCCGTCTAGCCTCGCTGATATAAGCGGCGGCGGAATAATAGCCGCCGCGGTTGCTTAAGACGGCGGCCATAAAAGCGGCTCCATGATGAACCCGCAGGTAAGCGGATTGGAAAGAAACCATGGCGTAGGAAGCGCTGTGGGGCTTACAAAACGAATACCCCGAAAACGATAACATCATCTCCCAAACAGCTTCTATCGCCGTCTGTTCCACGCCACGCGATAGGCAACCGGAAAAAAACCTATCGCGATACTCGCTGAGCAAGGTGGAACCAGCTTTTTTAGCGATAATTTTTCTTAGCTGATCGGCTTCCGCCTCATCAAAGCCGGCCAGGGCCACGGCGGTCTTGGACACATCCTCTTGGTAACAGAGAATACCATAGCTTTCGGAAAGGATACGGTCCAAGGCCGGATGAATAGCTTGATACGCCTCGCCGCGTAGCCGTCGGACATATTCGGCGATAAAGCGATTTGCCGCCGGCCTGATTATAGAGCTATGTATTACGATATGCCCAAAATCGCCAACGCCAGTTTTTCTCTGCAACTGCCTCATGGCGGGGCTTTCTATATAGAATACGCCCATGCTATCGCCTCGTGCCAGGGCCGTGATCGTTTGGGTGTCATCAATTGGCCGCCACAGTGCCGTATCGATGTTTACCCCCTCCTCGGTTAGATTGGCCAGGGTGTCGCGGATCACGGCTAAGGATCGATTCCCTAGTAGATCGATCTTAACGAGCCCCGCCGCCTCAACCCCCTCCTTTTCCCAAGCGAGAAGGGGGTAGCCCTCGGCTGAACGCTCTATCGGGCAGTAGCGATACATTGGCCGCGGCGTGATGACTAGTCCGCCGCAGTGCATACCTAGGCCTCGTGGCAGGCCGACCAAACGCTGAGCGACCGAACGTATTTTCGCCATAAGGGGGTCTTCCGTTTCAGCGCCTTTATGCTCGGCGCCCCTAAGCTCGGCGCTAGGCTCCATTCCCTTCTTTCGCGGCGGCGCGGCGCGGCGGCGTTCGCGCTCTTTGGCGCTGATCTCGCCGTCGCCCAAGCCATAAGCCTTGGCCGTTTCGCGCAGGGCCGAACGGTAGCGGAACAGGTTGTGGTTAGCGACCCGGGCGCAACGCTCGCCAAAACGATCCATAACAGCCTTTATCAGTTCATCCCGTTCGTCCCAGGCAAAATCGATATCGATATCAGGCGGGTCCGGCCGGCTGGGGTTGAGAAAACGCTCGAAATATAAATTGTGGGCGATAGGATCCACGTTGGTTAAGCCCAAGGCGTAAGAGACGATAGAGGCGGCGGCCGAACCCCGGCCACAGGTTCGGGAGGCGAGGGCGACGATATCGTCCACCACGAGAAAATAATCGGAAAAGCCCTTGCGCTCGATAATATCTAGCTCGTAATCGATTCGTTCCAAGATAGCGTCCGGCAGCTCGCCATAGCGTTTTTCAGCGCCAACCAGGCAACGTTCGCGCAAGATCTTCGCCGCGCTTTGGCCACCGGGGTCTTCATAGGCGGGAAAAACGAAGCCATCAAAGATATGGTCCAAGACACAGTGATTGGCTATTTCTTTTGTCGCCTTTAGGGCTTCTGGCCAGGCCGATAGCCGCCGTTCAATAGTTTCCGGTGGTAAAAAGAAAGAGTCTATCGCCGCCGTCTCGGTTTCCGCTAAAGAACCCACCGTTTTATTGAGAGCGATAGCGCGGAGGACCCGATGAACGGTGATATCGCTTTTATCCAAAAACAAGGCATCGCCCAGCGTCGCGAGCGGCAACCCTCGCCGCCGCGCCGCCGCGATAGCGCCTTGATGCGAGGGCGTGATAGCCGCATAGAGAAATGGCGCTTGACCGCTTAGCCTGTCAAGATAGAGCTCGCTGTCGGTTATAAGTATAAGGTCTTTAGACAGCCTTTTAAGGGCGCTAATTAAGGTAAAGCCGTCCTTGCGGCTTTCGCTCAGCAATTGGCAAAGATCGCCAAAGCCGGCGCGGGTCTTGGCTAAGGCCACTACCCTGGCGCCGCGATTCATCCCAGAACGCTGTATGGCCGTCCTAGTCGGCGCTCCCCCCTGTTCTGTTCCCGCCGCTACCGACTCCCGCGGTTCCGACTCCCGCAGTTCCGACTCCCGCAGTTCCGCCCCAAAGATAGGACGTATACCACGTTCGCGAGCCGCCTCTATAAAAGCCGGGACAGCGTAGAGGCCATTGATGTCGGTAAGGGCTATCCGCTCATAGCCATAGTTCTTCGCCGTGTCCAGAAGGCGATCCGGATTGTGAACGCCATAGAGCAGAGAGAAGGCGGATTTTAGGTTAAGTTCGATATAAGCCATACTGTTTGTCCAGAGCGGTCTAGGTAGCGACGCAAAAGCTTCGGGAGGCTAAGGCCGAGGCTCGGGTTAAAGCCCCAAAGCCGAAACGGCCGCGGGCGGCGTCGGCGGCGGCCTGGAAGCGTTCCGCCCTGGCGTCGCTTTCTATCTCAAAGAGATCCAGCTGTCCCATAGCCCTAGTCAGGCGGCCTAGACTTAGGCTTAGGCCTGACAGGCGTAGGCGTCGTCGTCGGGCGCGGCCGATCAGCTCGTCAATAAGCGGTAGAAAATCGGCCTCGCGGCGAAGCGGCCGCTTTAGGACCGCCGCCGAATGATCCTCCGCTCCATCCGCGTAACGCAGAAAAAGCCTGACCGCGCCGGCGGCTAAGCCATCGCGGCGGAGGCTTAACGTTAATTCGGCGGCTAGGTCTCTAGCGGCCCCGCGTAAAAGCTCCTGATCAAGGATGGGTTCCACAAAGACGCGCTTCCCAGTCAGACTTCGTTCTCCCGGCCGACCAACGGCGACTGGGCTGACGTCGCGGCCGCGCGCGGCGTCACGCAGAGCGGCCCACTGGGCGCCAAACAGGGCCAGGGCCTCGCTGTCCTCAAGCGAAGCGATATCGCCTATAGCGTTCAAAGCCACCCTGTCCAGCAGACGTTTAATACCCGGTCCCACGCCGGGCAGTAGCGCGGAAGTCTGTGGCGCCAGAAAGGCGGCCTCGTCGCCGGGGCGCACTACCGCGAAACCGTCCGGTCGAACGCTGCGGGTACCAATTTTGGCCACAAGCTTGTTGCCGGCCAGGGTGACGGCGCTATCCAGGTTCAATTGCTTGACAAGCTCATTGCGGAGGCGGGCGGCGCTGTCCACATAGGGGCCGAACAAGCGCCGGGTGCCGCTCAGGTCCAGATAGAGATGGCCGCCGGTGTCGTTTTCAACCACCGGCGCGTAGCGGCACGCGATTTTTTCCAATAGGCTATCCGCCTGTTGATAAGCGCTTGGGTTAGGCGGCAATACTAGTAGGTCAGGCAAGCGCCGGCGGGCGTCACTTAGGTTTTCGCCAATTTTAACGCCCTCGCGCAGAGCCCTGCGCGAACAATCCATCACCGCTGAGCGGGCGGAGGCCGCCGCCGCGACAACAAAGGGTCGGTCGGCCAGTGAGCGGTCGCGGGCCAATTCCACCGCGGCCATAAAACCGATAACGTTTATATGGACTATCGCCGCCTCGCCGCTCATGTTTATTCCCCGCCATTCCCCGCCGCTTCTTCGCCCGCGCGCGCTTCGCTTTCAAAGGGTTCCGTCGCGAACGGCTCGGCCGCCGTCATCCCTTTAGCGCTTAACCCATCAGCGGCACGGGACCCAAGCCCCGCGGGCCTATCCAAGTCATCGGCTTGAAACAACAGGGTTTGGAACTGGGCGGCGTTTTTTGGGGCTTGGCCGCGCCGGTGGTTATTAAAGTAAACCAAAAGGCGGTGAGCCTTGCGTATCATGGCCTTAGCCCGTTCCGCCCAAGCCCTCAGTTCATCGGCTGAGTACAGGTAGTCATAGCGCGCCGCCGAATCCGATCCCCACCAGGTTTCGCGGTTTCGGCCGTGGAAACGCAGGTAGGCCAGCGGGGCGGTCACTAAATCCAAATCCGGCGGCAAACCCTTAAGGTCAGGCAGATCCAGGGCCGCCAACGCGACTTCCCGCTCGCGCAGGGCGTCAAAAACCCGGTTGTTGCACCAGGCCGCGTTGCGAAATTCGGCTGCCAGCGGCAGGCCGGACAACTCTTTGAGTAGCGCGTCTAAATAACGCCGGCGCTCAGCGTCGTAGTGGAAGGAAAACGGAAACTGTAGCAATACCGCGCCCAAACGCTCCGCCTTGGCCAGTGGCTCCAGCGCCGCGCGATACTCGGCCGCCTTAGCCTTCCAGACCGCTGGATCAACGCGGTGAGTTAGACTGTCGTTCGCCTTGACGGAATAAATCAGCTTTGGCGCTCTTTCCAATATTCGCGACAGAATGGCGGCGTTCGGCATACGGTAGTAGGTAAAATTCAGCTCTACGGTCGGAAAACGATCGGCGTAATAGCTAAGAAAGTGTTGACGCTCCAAGCCCTCCGGGTAGAAGGGGCCCGCCCATTCGGGATAATCGTATCCGGATGTTCCTATCAGGATTTGGCACACGGCGCTGCTCCTGAAATGAGTATACTATACGGATGTATAGTATACAAGCCTTATCGCCGAATTTTAAGGGAGCCCGCCGCGCCGGGTCAGGCCAATAAGGCGGCTTGACGCTTGAAATGGTCCTCTAAAACCAGGCAGGTCATCGCTTCAACAACCGGGACGATCCGCGGACAGATACAGACATCGTGACGGCCTTCGGTACGAATCTCGTGGGTTTTTCCATCCAGGCCGATGGTTTTTTGCGCTTTCACTATGGAAGAAGTCGGCTTAACGGCGACGCGAAAAACGATATCGGCGCCGGTGGAGATGCCGCCTAAAATGCCGCCGGAGTGGTTGCTAAGAAAGCCGTTTCCATCCATCCAGTCATTGTTTTCGCTACCGCGCCGGTCGCAGGAAGCGAAACCAGCCCCAAATTCTATACCCTTGACCGCGCCGATGGATAGCGTGGCCTTGGCCAGATCCGCATCCAGCTTATCGAAAACCGGCTCACCCAGGCCGGCTGGCAGACCTTTGACGACGCATTCAACCACGCCGCCAACGGAATCTCCCTCGGCCTTGGCTTTTTCAAGCTCGACCAGCATAAGGGCGGCTGCCGCGGGATCGCAGGCTCGCAGGGGATTGCGCTCAATTGCCGAGGCGTCAAAAGAATGGCAAGCGATGCCGGCGGCGCGGACCGTGTAGGCCAGAATGGCGACTCCGCGCGCCGCTAATAATTTCCGGGCGACGGCGCCGGCGGCTACCCTGGCGGCGGTTTCACGTCCAGAAGCGCGGCCCGAGCCCCTCCAGTCTCTAACGCCGTATTTGGCTAGATACGTGAAATCGGCGTGACCTGGCCGATATAGATTTTTTATGCTTTCATAAGCCGATGGTTTCGCGTCCTCATTAAAAAGAATAAGGAGCATCGGCGTTCCGGTGGTTTTTCCCTCAAATATGCCGGATAAAATAGACACGGCGTCCGTTTCGGCCCTCGGCGTCGCGGCCGGACCTTGACCGCCTTTGCGCCTATCCAACTGAGTCTGTATATCCTTTTCGTCCAGTTCGATACCAGGAGTAACGCCGTCTAACACCACGCCGACAGCGCCGCCGTGAGATTCGCCGAAGGTGGATATTTTAAATTCAGTCCCAAAAACGCTACCGGCCATAAGCCCTCTCTAGACGTATCATGTTCAGTTTTCAGAGTATAAACAGAGGAGGCGGTCCTGGTAAACCGGCCTAATACAAGCCTTATATGGCCGCGATAAAAACCGCCGGCGCTATAGTTTTAAAAGCTCAACGCGGCTCCAGTCTATTTTCCCCTCCGCGTCAACTATGGTCTGATCGGAATGGACGTACACGACCTTGCCTATAAACATTTCGTGAGAACCGGTACGGATAGAATCCACTACCTCGCATTCGATATTAACCGGGCTATCTACCAGGATAGGAGCGGCTACCTTAACGCCATCAGCTACGGCGATCTTTGCCACCGCCAGCTTATCTTCGTCTTTTCCGCTATGAGAACCGATATAGTCAAACGCTGCCTTCATAGCTGGGCTCACGAGATTCACCACAAAACAGCCGGTTTCTTTAACGATTTCATAGGAATAACGGCTGGGAACTATCCCTACCATAACCATTGGTGGATCGAAGCTACAATTGCAGGCGTAAACGACGACTAAGGCATTGTTCCGCCCATCGGCGCCTCGGCAGGAAACGATAAGTGGCGGTTTGGGGTTTAAAACGGAACGGAAGGCGGCGGGGGCTTTGATCACGATGATACTCCTTTTATAAAACGGATTATAAGTTTTAGTAGCGATACTGCTTCACACAATCCAACGTTTTTTGATGTTATGAAGACTCATATAGAATAAGGCGACGCAGAACAGCGTGAGAATCGCCATGGATAAACCGATCGGTAAGACGTGGGAAGCTGTCGTAGCGTAGCGTATTACATCGACGCCATAGCTGACAGGCAACAGGTATGACAGGGGACGGAAAAAGACGGGGAGGGAGGAGATTGGTATAAAGAGGCCGCAGAGGAAAACCATAGGGAAACGGAAGAAATTGGAATAGGTTTGAGCCTCAAAGACTTCGCTGGCCGATACCGAGATAAAAAGGCCGAGCAAGGTAGATACCAGGGACATGAAAACCACGCCGTAGGCCAAAATCGACCAGGAATAAACCGAGGCCTTGAAGTAGAGGGTGGAGACGGCGATAGGCACCAAACTGTTGACCACACCGAAGAGGACAGCGCCTGAAATTTTAGCCATCACCAATAACTGGGTGGAGAAGGGGGCAATCTGCAGCCTTTCAAAGGAGCGGGAGCGGCGTTCGAACGTGATGGTTACCGACAGCATGGAAGTGGTTCCGAAGAGAATGGACATGGCCACAATGCCGGGAAACATGTCGTTTATATCAAAGGCGCTTTTCGCGCGCACCACCATCATGAGCATCCAGGCGAAAGGGAAAATGATGCCCCAACTCAGATTGGGCGGTTTGAGGTAGTAGGTGCGCATGTCTTTGCCGAGTATTGCCCAATAAGCGATTGCGCTTTTCATTTCTTTTCCTTTTCTTTTTTTAGGGCATCGATACCGATTCCGGCATGAGCCACAAAAGCGTCTTCCAGCGATGGCCGGATCAATTTGGCCTCATAGACCGGGACGCGCTTTCCGGAAACAAAGGAAACAAGCGGCGCTATGTCTAAACGGCTTTCGCTTGTGATTCGCAGAATCCCAGGGGCGCTTAGAAAACATTCGGAGTCCATGAATTCGCCTTTGATGGCTTTTTCCAGCGCTTCGCCGTCCTCGTTGGGATCAAAGGCGAATTCCACGACCGCCTTTTCTTCCAAGTCCGCGATCAATTTTTCCACGGTACCCAACGCCGTAATACGGCCTTTAGCGATAAACGCGACCCGGTCGCAGAGCCGTTCCGCTTCCTCAATATAGTGAGTGGTCAAAAAAATCGTCATGCTTTTTTGGTTTAGTTCTCGCAGCAGCGACCGGATTTGGCGGGCGCTTTCTATATCAATGCCTGTTGTCGGTTCGTCTAAATAAAGCAGTTTCGGGTCGTGGATAAGAGCCGCCGCTATGGTCAACTTGCGTTTCATGCCCTTGGAATATGCGCGAAAGACTTTATCGGCGGCGTCTTTCAGGCGAAACGCGTCAAGTAGTTCAGAAGCTCTTTTTTGACGTATGGTTTTGGAAAGCCCGTATAAGGCGCCGCAAAAACACAAATTGTCGTAGCCGCTGAGGTCTTCGTATAAATTGCTTTCATCACAGACTACTCCGATAAAGCCTTGGGCTTTCTTAATCGATTTGGACAGGTTTTCTCCCTGGTAGATTACCTTGCCGCCATCGATTCTCGCCATCCCGATAAGCATATTGATGGTACTGGTCTTTCCCGCTCCATTAGGCCCAAGAAAACCAAAGATTTCTCCAGCGCGGACATCAAAGGATACGCGGTCCACCGCTAAAAAATCGCCGTAGCGCTTGGTTAGGTCTATAGCTTGTACCATGGACAAGGGAATGGCGTGGGCTGTCTCTGACATAGGAATGAGCTTAGGAAGCTCGCCGGTAGTTGTCAATAGCGGCATTTGGTAAAGGACTTGTGTATTAGCAAGCCAACTTAGGGCCTTAGTGATTTTTATCCTCAGGCGTAAACCGATCTTACTGCTGCCAATTTTGTTGCAGCCAGGGAAGCTGATTGGCTGGAGCCAAACCCCTATGCTTCCTAGACATGTTTCTTCATTAAGCCAGGAGAGCGATTCTATTAATCCATTATTGAACTGCAAAGATCCTTATCAAGCTTGACCCGCATTAAGTCGCACATATGAGTTTTTTGTAAACCCATTTTGTATAATAAAAAATTATTGTAAATCTTCAACAAAATTGGCAGCAGTATATAAACCGATGGA
>CAZJJK010000097.1:0-12922 GCA_964546285.1 uncultured Treponema sp.
CATTAGGCTGGCGCGCTGTTTGAATCTAGCGCCGTCGTTGTATTTCGGCCCCGCCGCTTGGAGCTGTAAAGACAGGAGTCGGCTTCCTTCATCATCGCCTCAATATTTGGTATGCCGTTTTTGTATGTTGAGACACCTATGCTGAGCGTCAACGCGATGTTTTTACCTTCATAGGGAATTGCCGTTTCCGCTATCTTTAGCCGCAGTTTTTCAGCCGCGATTATGGCCGCTTCACGGCCGGCGGCCGAGAGTAGGACAATGAATTCCTCGCCGCCGATACGCGCGGGGCAGTCGTCCAGTCTGAAAGCGGCGCGTAAGCTGTCCGCGACATGGATAAGAACCGCGTCGCCGCCGGCATGGCCGAATTTATCGTTGACTGCCTTGAAATGATCCAAATCGATCATCAGGATAGAAAAAACGCCGTAGCCGCGCTCCGCCCGCGCGAATTCCTCTCGTGCCCGTACTAAAAAGGAGCGACGGTTAGGCAGGCCGGTAAGCTCATCGGTCGCCGCCCACCGTTTTAGCCTTTCTTCCTCTTGTTTGGCGGCGGTACAATCATGGAGGCGCATCAGATACCCGGCTACAATACGGTCCTTGCTCATGATCGGGAAAAGGTCTATCTCAAAGAACCGTGTGTCGCTTATTTTCAAAGCGGGCGGCTTAGCGGACGATCCAAGAGGCTCGGTTAGGCGGCGGACAATTTCAGGCCAAGCCCTAAACTGAACGGCGGCCGCTTCAGGGCTCCGCGATTTTTCAAGGAACGGAAATAAAGCGCTGGCGGCGGCGTTGTAATCCAAGATCACACGCTCCTCATCCATAATAACCATGGGATCGGAGGTATAATCAATGATCATCTCCCTTCCCAAGTTTTTGACATTGAGAAAATCAAAGCGAAAAAGAGCGAGCAAGAAGCAGCTTAGGCTTAACGGCGCTAAAAAAGGCGCGTAATCCAAGCCAAGCTTTCCAGGATCCGCTAAAATCAGGCCAATGCTGACAAGCGGCATGACCGCGGCTCCCAATAAATAGTTAAGAGCCTTTCGTCGTAGCGGTGGTAGAGCGGAGCGGCGAAAAGCCGATATACCTAAAGCGACTAAAAAGCATAGGACGATATAGGCGGACTGAACGTAATACCACGGTCCCTTGGAATAGGCGGCCGCTATGAAATACCTATGGTCGCGAAGCTCAAGCGCGGCGTAATAGAGACCGCTCCATTGATCGCTTATGCGCAAAATAAAGCTAATTATTGGTATAATAAATAATAGACTAAAAGTTACCGTGCGTCGGGAGGGTAGCGCCTTGACGAACATTAACGTTATTATTAGCCACAGCGCTGGATAAAACGGTAGAAAAAGATACTGAACGATGCCCCAAAACCTGATGACGCTTGGAGTCGCGCTATTGAGCTCCATAGCGTAGCCAAAGATATAGAGGGCGGAGCCAAAACAAAAAAACGCGAATATTCTGATTAGCTGACTTTTTCCCTTAGCTAATGAAAAAGCGCCAAAGGCTATGACTAACCCGGCGCAAATGAATAAATATAAGCTAAGGAACTGAAGAACCATAGCATAAGCATAGACTTAAGCGCTCGCGATTGGTAGAGGGGGAGGCTAATTCGTATCCCAATCCCTAGGGGCCGGCTCCGTGATGGCGTATTTATATCGATTTTTACTTCATCGATATCAAAAAGCGGTGTATCATTAAGCCATGAATGTTTTTGACGCGATCGCCAAAAGGAGAAGCGTACGCTCTTTTTCCGATAAACGGATAGAGCCGGAAAAGCTAAGCTCCATATTTAACGCGGTGCGCCTGGCACCGTCAGCGCGGAATGCCCAAGAGTGGCGCTTCATCATTGTCCGAGACCCCGATAAACGTTCCGCCGTGGCCGCCGCCGGCGGTCAACCCTTTCTAAAGCAATGTCCCGTAATCGTGGTCGCCTGCGCTGAAACCGATAGACGGCCAATGCGCTGCGGTGAAGTCGCTTATCCCATCGATCTCGCCATCGCGATTGACCATTTTACCCTCGCGGCCACAGCTATGGGGCTTGGTACATGCTGGATAGGGTCTTTTGATGCCAGGGCGGTACGCGCCGCCTTGGCCATTCCGGAAATGGTCCCCGTGGTTTCATTGCTGGCGGTCGGTTATCCTAATGATGAGGCCGCTGAAAAGGCGCGGCTCCCGGAGGAACGCATCATAGCTGAAGACGGGTGGAATTTTTAGGCGGGATTCGGCTAGTGGCCGCCTAGGCGGCTCGTTAGTGTGCATATATAGAAGGTTTGGCGATAAAGCCCTCTTTATCCAGCGCGCGGTAGCGGCGGATTTGTGCCGTCTGGATTATCGTTATCCCCTTTATTTTGGGGAAATTCGATTGTGGCGTGGTCGGTGTATAGTTCCATCAGATAACGGAGTTTCCCTTCGGCCGTCTTTACCGCTTCTCTAAGCGGCCGCCTCTTATCGCCCGGAACGAGCGCTTCGGCTTCCCGCGAAAAACAATCCATGAGCGGCGGAATAAGCTGATAGCGGGCCAATAATTCTTGTTCATTCAATTGACGCTTGCCCGCGACTTCCATCTTCTTGCAGGGGATAAAGCGCGGTCTTCCGTTTTTGTCTCTATCGCCTGAAAAGGCGAATAAGCGGCAGATTAGGGGCCGTCCGCCGTAAACGACGCAGTGGAAGGACGTATCGGGGTCGGCGAAAGCGCAAGCGCCTGTCTGTCGTTTCCGCTCCAGCCGGCTTAACAGCTCCGGCTGGTTTTTCAGAATCCAGGCGGCTAAAAACCAAGCCTCAACGTCCAAAAGCTCCGGCTCAAAACCTTCACAACAGGAACCGCACGCGTCAGGACAACGATAGGGGGTGGCATCCATCCATACGCGCTGCGCCGCGCTTACTCTGTCATAAATATCAGCTAATGGCCCCAACGCTTGAGCGATGGAGCTGGATCGCAGTCCACTGGGTAGTAAATCTATGTTGCTCATAAACTTGTCGGATATTACACGATGCTCTGGGTTCAAGTCAAGCGACCAGGAAAGGCGCGATTTATGGTTTTAGCGTTTGTGTCAAAAATATATATATCTATATATTATAAACATTTGAAAAAATATAATGCCAGCCGTGTACCGGGCGTAAAATATTTAGTCTTGGTCCCTTGGCTCTCCGTAAAAGCGTGAAATAAGAGGCGCCGCGGCTAGGCTCGTGCTATACTTAAGCGCATGAAAAGCTTAAATCGTCTTATAATTATCTGCGCTTTAGCGGCGCTCTCGGTCGCCTGCGCTTCGGCGCCAGCTCCCAGCGTAAAGGGTGACGCGGATTCTTATCGTTCTGAGTCGCTTTCTTCTTCTTTAGCCGATTCTTCGGCTTCAAGCGCCGCCGCGCCTTCCGACTCGTTAGCCCCGGAACCTTCTCCTTTGGCGAAAAGCTCGGCTCCAGGAATGGCGGCCGCGACGGAGGCGGAAGCCGAGGCTTATGAGGACTTCGCCCCGCCTCCGGCGGCCTCTCCCAGGCTTATGACGGAAGTCCGCCCCGCCGCTCCTATGGAATCGGGTTTAAAGGCGGGTTTCGCCGACGATAACGCCCAATATAATTATTACCTTGGTTTTGCAGAGGAAAATTTCGGCGTTTGGCCCTTCCGCGCTATTCCCGTGAAAAACCGGATTATTGTGCGGACCGTTGATGAAAGCGGGGCGGCTTTAGCGAACGTTAAAATCGATGTGATAGACGCTTCCGGAAGCGTAGTGGATAGCTGTAAGACCTATGGCGATGGGCAAGCTATAATTACGCCTCCCGAGGACCTAATGGGCCGATGGACTATCACGGCGTCTATCCTCGCGGATGGCTTTCCGCTTAGCGCGCGGCGTTCTTTCGCGCTTGACGGGCCAAGGGAGCTGGAGCTGGTTTTACCGACGACTCGTTTCTCGCCTTCGCCGGTACCCTTGGACGTGGTCTTTGTTATGGATACCACGGGATCTATGGGCGAGGAGATTGAACGGCTTAAGGCCACAATCGATATTATTCGGGATAATCTGGATATGGCCGTTCCTCGGCCTGAACTCCGTTTTGGGCTGGTGCTCTATAAGGATAGAGGCGATGAATATATCGTTCGCGATTATCCCCTGACTGGCGACATGGCGAAATTCCGCTCGTATCTAGCCAAGGCCGACGCTTCCGGCGGCGGTGACGAGCCCGAGGATTTGGAGGCGGCCTTAAAAGCGGCGGTTTCTCCCGCCATGGGCTGGACGGAGAATGGGGCCCGCTTGGTTTTCGTTATAACCGATGCTCCGGCGCAGGCTTATAGAGATAGCGAGGGGTACGATATAAGCGCCGAAAAGGCTAGGGCCGCGGCCATAAAAATACACACGGTGGGTACCGGCGGTCTCCCCTTAAGCGGGGAATATCAATTAAGGCAAATAGCCCAAAGGACTCGCGGGCGCTATATCTTTTTAACCTACGGCGAGCGCGGCGAAAGCGGGGGCGGCGAGCTTGGCGCTGTCAGCCATCATACCGGCGCCAATTGGACCGCCGAGAGGCTGGAGGCGATAATCATCCGCTTCGCCAAGGAAGAACTAGCTTATTTTTCATCCACTCCGGTGGAAACGCCCCTGGATGATTGGTATGAGGCGCGTTCAATCGGCGGGCGCTCGGCTGAGGACATTCTGGATGAATTGTTTACTGAAACTATCGGTCGTCTCGTGGATTATTCCAGCGTCGCCGTCTCCGGTGGAACGGCGGCCGCTATAATGCCGGTGGCCATATCCAATGAAGTCTCCAGTCAGGATGAGGGGAAATTCGCGCGCAACGCCGAGCGTTTTGGCGCTAGACTGCTTCAGGCTGCTATCGCCGCGAAACGCTTCCGCTTGGTTGAACGCGACGATTTACAGTCGGTGCTGGCTGAACTGGAATTAAGTATGTCAGCTATTGGGGGCGAAGCGGATGTGGTTCGGGTCGGTAAGCTGATTGGCGCCGAGGTGTTGATAGCGCCGACCTTGTTGGCGGTGAGCGGCGCGGATTCAGAAACCGAATGGGAGCTGTATATAAAACTGGTCAGGGTGGATACCGCGGAACTCTTATCGGTAGCTCGGGCTAAGATAGGGTACGGTTTGGGTATAGATTAGCTGGGGGAGCGTTGATATAAAGGGGGGAGAGATTCTCCCTTATGGAGCTCCAAAGATGAAAGAACTGAAACGGGTATACGCGTTTTTTCTGGTTTTGACGTTGGCGGCTGCCGCGTTGTCGGCTCTCGGTCAACGGGAGGCCGCTCACAAGGCTATCCGTATCGGTCTAATGGCTGATTTTACCGGTCTTCCCTTTCTCGTGGCCGAAAAAGAGGGTTTATTCGCGGCGGCGGGGCTCCCCGTGGTTCTAAGCGTGTTTCGCAGCGCGGTGGAGCGTGATACAGCCCTACACGCTGGCGTTTTAGACGGCTGTAACGCCGATCTTATCGCCGCTCTTGCCAGTAGACGCGCCGGCTATGACGTGAAAATAGTCGCTTCCGCCCTAAACCGTTTTTCCTTGGTCGCCAGCCCCGCTGTCGCGGCCGGCGCTTCCGGTCACGGTTTAGGCCTGGCCGATCTTTCCGGCGCTTCGATCGGGCTTTCTCGTAACACGGTCATTGAGTACGTGGCTGATAGCCTAATAGACCCCATTGTGATTAAAAAGATCGATATTGCCCGTATCCCTATACGTTTGGAGCTATTACTGCGAAACCAGCTGGACGCGGCGGTGCTGCCCCTGCCCTTTGACGCCCTAGCGGTCGCCGGAGGCGGAGCGATAGTCGCCGATTCGCTTGCCGCCGGCCTGGATCCTGACCTGTTTATATTCTACGCCGCCGAGTTGGAGGAACGGCCCGACTCTTACGCGGCTCTCTGGCGGACGCTTGATGAAGCGCGCGGCCTTATAGAAGAAAATCCCGACCGGTATCGGTCGCTTCTTTCATCCAGGCTTGGCTTTGACCAGACGCAGGCGGCGTCCATGCCTTTTCCGGCTTTTCCCCCGTACGTTCCGCCCTCTGATGAGCAGATACAGCTGGCGGCCCAATGGATGGTGCGCGTCGGCCTTTTAACGACTACAGCCGTGACGGAGAACGCGGTCGCCAAAGGGCTTCTTCCTTAAGCTATGTCGGAAGCCTCCGCTTTAGTCCGTTTGGAAAAGGCCGCCGCGTCTTATGGCGGCCGCGCGGTTTTTTCAGGCGTGGACGCGGTTTTTAGCCGAGGTTTAGTGCATGCCGTCTTTGGTCCTACCGCCTGCGGAAAATCCACCCTTCTCAATCTTCTCGCCGGCCTAGTAAAGCCAAGTTCTGGCCGAATACTCTATGAAAAAGAAGAGGATAAACGCCGAGTGGCGTTGATACCTCAGGATTACGGGCTTTTTCCCTGGAAGACCGTTCAGAGTAATGTTATGATGGGACTAGAAATACGTTCACGTTACCGGCTTAAACCCGATGGGCGGGCAAAGGCGGCGCGTTTGATGAGGGAACTCGGTATAGCGGAATTGGCTAAACGCTGGCCAGCCACCTTATCTGGGGGCCAAAAGCAGCGGACAGCTATCGCGCGCGCTTTGGCGGTGGAACCCTCCCTTTTATTGATGGACGAGCCGTTTAACGCCTTGGATGCGTATATACGTGACGAATTACAAGCTGTTGTCCGTCGGCTGCCCTTACTTTATGGCGCCACGGTAGTGATTGTTACACATGATATCGCGGAGGCTCTATCCGTATCCGACAGAATTCTTGTGTTTGTTAAGAACGATATAGCGGAAAACATGTATAGGATTCAGGAAATGGAAAATGACAGGGGCCGTAGGGTGGAGCTTGACGCCGCTCTACGGGCGGTTTTACGCGACGCGCGGCGAGAAGGTAAAAGCGATGGCGCGTAAAACTCTCCCCCTGTGGCTTAGGGCTATACTAATTTTCGTTTTCTGCCTCGGCTTTTACCAAATTCTCAGCCATTTCGCCGGTGAGCGGCTCTTTCCGCCCCTTCCCGCCGTCCTGTCCCGCGCCATTTTTTTAATCAGGGAAGGCGCTTTGCTAAGCCATTTGGCGTACAGCGCCTGGCGGTCTTTCGCCGGGCTCGCTATCGCGGCGCTTATCGGCATACCGACAGCCGCTGTCTTGGCGCGTTTCCCTCGTATCGATGTATATGTTTCTCCCTTAATCTATTTTATGTACCCAATACCTAAGGTGGTTTTTTTACCGGTTCTGCTACTTCTTCTGGGTTTAGGCAACGCCTCAAAAATAGCCATTGTGGCATTAATAAGCGTTTTTCAAGTGATAATCGCCTTACGTGACGCCTTTATAGCCTTAGACAGAGCGGCTTTCAGGGCGGTGCGCGCTTTCGGCGGCGGCAATATAGATATACTGCGGCATGTGGTTTGGCCCGCCTCTCTGCCCGCGTTGTTTACGGCGCTGCGACTGTCCTGCGGCACGGCTCTGGCGGTCCTTTTTATAGCCGAATCCTTCGCTTCGGAAAACGGTTTAGGCTTTTTCATTATGGACGCTTGGAGCCGGGTCGCCTACGCCGACCTTCATTGCGGCGTTCTGTGCCTAGCCTTATTCGGTTTGGGCTTATTCAGTCTAATAGACGCGGTTGAACGGATAAGCTGCCCGTGGCGCGGGCTGTAACGCTAGGCGCTGATTGCCGGTCCGCCGCTAAGCTTTTATCCGTAATATGTCCGATGGACAAAGCCCACCTCGCTGTCTAATATTAAGCAAGAAGGAGTAATTATCGATATCATGGAACAGTCTTTATCGTACATACTAGTAAGTCCGTACACGATAGTGAAGAGTCGGACCGGGGGCGTAATTTCTCGTTTGCTGTCGCGGTTGGATTTGGAATTAGTCGCGGCCCAAATGATAGCGCCTGATAACGAGTTTGTCCAAGCGTACGCGGATAAGCTGCGCTCCCAAAGCGATCCAGCCAATCCGCTTTCCGGTCAGCTTTTATCAAATTATGTTTTGGAGAACATGGGCCCTTCCGGCGGACGGAGACATCGATCTTTATTGTTGTTGTTCCGTGGCGTTGATCCTTGCCGCAAATTATCGGATATCTGCGGCGCTCTATACTCCGAAAACCGCAGTATGGAATCCATCAAGGGCGAGACCATCCGAGACACTTACGCCGATCTAATCTACGATGCGGACGATCCTTCCAAAGTCCGCTATTTTGAACCGGCGGTGCTTACGCCCCGTAATCAGGAGTACGCTGACGCGAACCTTGCCCTGTTCGCCGACTTCCTTAAAGATCAACCGAATGTCGTTGAAAATATGGCCTATGACGATCCCTCCAAGATTGAGCGAACCTTGGTGATAATCAAGCCGGATAACTGGAAATACGCCTCGTCAAGGCCTGGTACGATTATCGATATGTTTTCACGGACCAGCCTGCGGATAATTGGTTGTAAAATTCATCAAATGTCCATCGCGCAAGCCTTGGAATTCTATGGACCCGTAAAGGACGCGCTCAAGGAAAAGCTGGCTCCGCTGTTTGGCCTTAAAGCCCGGGAATGTTTGGAGCGCGAATTTAAATTTTCTTTATCGCCGGAGGCTGAGGCTGCCCTGACCGCTTCTTTCGGCATGGAATACGCTTCTGACCAGTTTTCGCAAATCATCGAATTCATGGCCGGACAGCGCCCGGAGCTTTGTCCGGTGGATGAGATTAACCATCCAGGCAAGGTAAAGTGTATGATCCTTGTCTATGAAGGCGAAAACTCCGTTTCCAAAATTCGGGATGTCCTTGGCCCCACGGACCCGCTTAAGGCGCCCGGCGGAACGGTTCGCCGCGAGTTTGGCAGTAACATCATGGTGAATACCGCTCACGCTTCGGATTCGGCGGAAAGCGCGAAACGGGAAATGTCGGTGATAAAGATCGATGAAAACCCCAGCCGCCAGATAATTCTGGATTATCTAAAGCCGCCTGTTTTTTAAGCGAAACCTGTCCTCGCGTCAGCCGTTTTTAGAAAAGATAGCTTAGGCTGAGTCCCGCGCTGCCCCGCGCGGCGGCGGCGGCGCCGTTTCCCTGAAGATCGCCCCAGAGATAGCTGAGATAGGCGGCCAGAGTCGCTCCTGGGGCTATGGTTCGCGCCGCCGTAAGGCTTAAGGAAGCGGCGTTGTCTAAGGGCTTGGCTAGCGCCCGTCCGTCAATGACGGTAAAGTCGTCCGGCCTCCAGGATAAGGACGCGAAAAAAGTATGCGCGCCTCTGAAGCTGCCCAACTCTGGCGGTATGCCGTTAGGCCAGGAACCTTGTAGCGGGATGTTTACGCCATATTCCAGGTCGATGAACCAGGCTCCGTCAAACGAATAATCCGCCCCGACCATGCCGTGGAAGGAAGCGGCATCCAGATTGAAACCGGAATCCCACGCTTTGCCGGCAAAAGGCAGTCTCAAGACGCTTTCCACGGAAAGGCCCAGTTCCACATCGCCCTTGGCGTCTAGGCTGACGATAAGGGCTTCATCCGCGTCCGCTGTCTGATTAGCGTCCGTGGCCGCGCCGCCGTCGCGGAAGAGGGCTCCGGCGAGGGCCCAACCGCCAAGCTCGCCATATACGCGGAGGCCGCCTGTGGCGTCGGCCAGAGGCTTGGATAGGCCGGCGACAAGGTCAAGTCCGGACAGGTCGCCTAAGGGAACAAGAACGCGGATGACATCGGAACCGACTCTGCCAAGGGCTAAGTCCCCTGTATCGATAGAAGCGAATAGGTCAGCCGGCGAAAAAATAGTGCCGCGGCCAAAATTGACGACCATGCGACCAACGGAAATATCAGCCAGTTCCGTATAAATGGAAACATAGAGTTTTTTCAACTCGGCCTGGAGGACGGGGCCCTCCGCTCCAGTCAGATACGCGACTAAGATAGGCCCGGCGGAGCCGAGCGCCGCTGATAGGGTCTGGGCGGCGGCGTTTCGGGCGGCGACGGCGGCGTCGCCATGGATAAGGCGCAGCTGGGCCGAGCCCTCTATTTTGCCGTTGACGCCGTCGCCGCCTCGAGCGTCCAGCCGTATGCTGGTAAGCCCCGCATAAACGGCTTCGCCGGCTGGACCGTCAAGGCCAAAGGGGTCCGTGACGCTGAGTGCGGCGTCCGCCCCCGCTTGGCCGGAAAACCTGAGGCCGCGGTCTTGGGCGCTAGCGGACAGAGCCGTCAGCGCGATCAGTCCCGCCGCCAAGGCGGCCGCTAAGCTTCTGGGTGAAGGTGCGGGGCGCCGCGCGTTAAAGCTAAGCATTCAGAACCTCGCTTTCAGCGGCTTAAACGCCGAAGGCTAAATTGGTCAGCCGGTAGCTCCACATCGAATTCCATATCCGTCATGGTCATGGTCGTGCCTGAGCCCTGTTTTAGCTTGTCTTCCATGACCAATTTTGTGGCGAACCAGCGTTCGCCGTAGCGCTTCACCTCCAACGCTCGGCTTTCTTTAAGCAGTTTACCAGCTTTAGCGTACATCTCCGTTTTCAGCGCCACGAAACGCTCGCCGTCTATCCACATTTTTTGGCGGTCATAGGGCGCGTTTTTAAGCTTGGCCGTCAGATCAAGGATATAGCAGGGCCGCCCGTCTAAATCCTCGCGGCCGGCGACGCTAAGCTCGTATTTATCCAGAAGCGAATCCGATTCCAGCGCGTCCTCATAGGATAAGTCCGATCCCATCATACCTTCTTTGAGCAGATGCCCGGATATTTTAATCGTTTCCTGCTCCTCTGGGAAAAACATCCAGAGCGACTTATCTATCTTCAGATAACGAATGCCTCGGTCTTCCGGATTCGTGAATTCGATAAAGGCCGTGGACGAGCCTTCCGCCACCGCCGTCATGGCTTTGCGGAGAACCCGCTTGCCCATATCGATCTCCATAGTTCCGCTGTACGATACCGTCTTGAATACGGTGTTCTCGTCCACACGGCCAATAATTTCAGCGGCGCTCATGTCTGGGAGTTTGCTCGCGGCGCTTTGAGCGTTTAAAAGCGGCGTCCCGAGCCAGACGGCTCCTAAAAAAGCCGCCGCGATGGCGAAATGTCGATTCACTGCGCTTGTGTTCATGGCTTTCCTTCCTTAGGCGACACTCTTGATGGCGTCCACGGCGTTCATGTTCGCGGCTCGGCGGCTGGGGAGTATCGATACGATGACAGATACTAATACGCCGATGACAAACATTTTAACGCCGGAGAGTATGTCGAATTTCGTGTAGAAGACCGGGTCCACCGGGAGGGTGATGGTTCCCATAGACGCCGTAAGATCCAGGCCGTATACCGACATGATCGCGTTCAGAACAAGCCCTAGGATCATGCCGATAAAGCTGCCAATAATCCCCAGCATCATTCCCTCACTGATGAAAAGCGTCAATATCTCACGGCGCTTTAAGCCGAGCGCTTTCAATATGCCAATTTCCTTGCGGCGCTCCAACACCACCATCATCAGGATATTTGAGATGATGAAAGCGCCAAGAAAGGCGATGACAAAATACAGGTAGTCGTAGATTCCTTCCATCATCGCGATCATTTCAGGGTATTGGCCTATTTCGTTCCAAGGCTCAACAATCAATTCGTCCTCAAGCGTCAACGCGGCTAAGCTGGCCGTGATTAAGGAGGCGGCTTCGCTAGCTTTTCGGTAGTTCTTTAGCATGATCACGATTTGCTGGATACCGCCGTCCGTCCTGAGGAAACTTTTAGCGTCGCTGGCGGAAATCTGGAAAAACCCGCCATCCAACTGGGTCAAGTTTGTGTGGAATACGCCCGTGATGTCAAAGCGCTTTAGGCGTAAACCGTAATCCGCGCCCTGCGTTACCACCCGCAGGCTGTCGCCAACGCTGAGCCCCAGATCTTCCGCCAGTTTATCGCCTAGTATGGTTTGGCCGCTATTCGTCAAGTACTGGCCGCTTTGGATAGCGCGGTCCAAATTCATCAGCCGCTTTTCTTGCTCAGTATCGCCGGCGAAACCTATAGCCGCTTTTGTGTTTGAGCCATTGGAAAGCAGGGTGCCGAAAAAGAGCCGCTCAGTCACGAGGAGAAGCTCATCCTCCAACTCCGGGATAGCCTTTATCGCGGCTATAAGCGTTTGTGGCTCCCTGATAGGCTCATCTATAGGCATGAAGCGGGAGCGTTCATGAAAACCCTTTGTCACGATGCGGATATGTCCGGTTTCGTTTTTTGTCAGGTTTGTAACCATATTTTCCAAAACACCATCGGCAAAACCGCCCATAAAGGTCATCAGCATGACGGATAAACCGATGGAAGTCACCGCGAGTATCGTCCGCCTTTTATTGCGCCGTATATTGCGCCAGGCCATTCCTATTAACCAGTTCATATCGTGTCCTTTATACGAAGCGCAGGGCGTTGGTTACTTCCAGCCGGGCCGCTTTTTTAGCGGGGGAACGGCTGGAGATAAGGGCGATGATAACGCCAAAAACCGCCGCGAAGACCATTTGAGCGGGGTTCCATTCCCCATAGAGGATATCGCCAATGGGAAGGCCCATATCGACATTGCCCATAATCGCGGCCATGGGAAAGCCGGATACTATCAGATATAAATCCATTAGGGCGCCAAAAATAACACCGCCAATAGAGCCAATTACGCCAATCAACGCGCCCTCAATTAAAAATAAGCGCGAAATATCCTTGGGTTTTAGTCCAAAAGCGCGCAATACCCCGATTTCTCGGACACGGCTATAAACGCTCATTAGGACGGTGTTGGCGATACCGACGCCGGCTATCAATAGTATGACGATAAAGATAACGCCGGAGCCCTTGGCTTTTGCCTTGGCGATCTCCAGAAAGGCCCGGCCAACCTCGCCAAAACTTTTGGCTTCCAATTCCGGGAAAGCCTTGGTCAGCGCGGTCGCCACCTTATCGGAGTCGGCCATGGCGTCTTTTAGGTTAACCCGAGGCTTCATTTTCACCACCATTTCCGTCCGCAAGCCTTCCAAGTCCAGCAGCGTTTCGGCGTCCGCCATATCGATATAGA
>CAZJJK010000098.1:0-7581 GCA_964546285.1 uncultured Treponema sp.
TTTGCCGGGAACGGGACTTGAACCCGTACGGCCTTACGGCCAGGGGATTTTAAGTCCCCAGTGTCTACCATTTCACCATCCCGGCGCGGCTAGCATAGTAGCGGTGAGAGCGGGTATCGTCAAGGCGTTTTTTTATGTATAAACATCGCTATGCTTCCTTTTTTCGACTCTCACGCGCATCTATATTCTCTTGGCGAACGCGGCATCGATACCGCCACGCTCCTGGAACAACTGTTTTCTCAAGGCTTTAGCGGTATTATCGATATTGGTACCGAGGCTGGCGATTTAGCTGAGCGCCGTGCCGCTCTAGCCGTCTGGCCGCTCGTCTATTTCTCCGTCGGCATATGGCCTTCGGAAGAGGCTATATCTGATCGGGCTCGCTGTTTGGACAAGCTACGAGCGGATCTAGATGATCCCATGGCGATATCAGGGATAGGCTTTAGCGCCAAAGCGATCGCTATTGGGGAGTGTGGTTTAGATCGACATTGGAACCAAGCCGAAAACGGAGCCGATCTCGCCGGCGAGCGAGAATTATTCGCTTCGCAAGCCGCTCTCGCCCTGGAACGGCGCTTGCCCATTATCGTCCATTCTAGAGAAGCCGCAATTGAAACGCGTGATGTTTTAGCGTGCTACCCAGGCCTACGTGGAGTCATCCATTGCTACGGTTATGGGCCTGAAGAGATTAAAGCCTTCCTGGACCTCGGTTTCTATATTTCTTTCGCGGGAAACATAACATACAAGAACGCCCAAGCGCTCCGTGAGGCCCTACGCCGTACTCCTTTAAACAGGCTGCTTCTGGAAACGGATTCGCCGTATCTGGCGCCTACTCCTTATCGGGGAAAAACGAACCATCCTGGTCTGATAAGCGAGACCTACAAGACGGCCGCCGCGCTTATCGATATAGAGGAAAAAGCTTTAACGTCGCTAGTCAAAAAAAATGCCGACGCGCTTTTTGGCTTTCCAGATACACACTAGCCAAAAAAGGAGCGCGCGTTAAAACCCTTTCTATAAGGAGTTCTCGCGAAAATCGTTTATTATTGAGCCTCTCGCAAAAGTTGGTAACTTTTATGAGAGGCTTTTACGAGCTTTTAGTTTACTCCACCTTTATGACATTTGTCGGACAGGAATCCACCGCTTCTTGAATTTCCTTTTCATAGGCGGAAAAGTCCACTCCACTTTTTACCACCATTTTATCCGGCACCTCAAAGACTTCGGGGCAAGCGGACTCACAATTACCACACCCGATGCATTCGTCCTCACTCTCATCAAGCCAAACCTTCGTAATCGCCATAAGCGTCTCCCTAATTGTGTATTAGACGCGCCGCAGGAGCGCGTGAGCTTCCAGAAAATCCGAGGCCCAACGGCCGGGGACCAGCACTAAATGATTGCCAAGGGGCTTAAGCAGAAGCTCCGCCGCCTGAGCCGCTTGAATTTCCACCTCAAGTTGAGTTCGGCATAAACCCTCTTCACGCGGCCTAGCGCTAACCCGGCCTTCTGCTAGCCAAAGCCCTTCCAGGTTTTTGCCGCCGATTCGCGCTAGCGTTAGCTCATCGGCTTCTATATCGCCACTTATCGCGACCCCTATGCCGGATTCAAAATGACTTCGTATCCGATACGAGCTTAATAAACGCCCTGGAATGGTGCAATGAGCTAAAAGCACATGCCCCTTAAGCGCGTCAATTCTAGAGGGATTAGCCATCCAGGCGCTGGGGGCGCCTAAATATCGAGCCAACAGCAAACCCAAGGCAGCTGTCAGATCACCCTCGCAAGCGGCGATCACGCCCTCATCATCAAGCCGTGATAAAGCGAAACAGCCTGTCGTTTGTTTTTTCAAAACTAGATCGAAACAACGTAGCGCTATAGCGTCTAAGCGATATTCGTTAACTATAGCTCTTAGCGCGCGATAAACGGCCACGGCGGAACGTAAATCCTTTTGTTTCGGCTCCATAATCGCAGTGGCGTTACGGAAAAACTGGAATTCCGGCCCCTGATCGTCCCCAGGTATCAACCTATCAGCTAATTCCTTCATCGATATAGATATAATAGATGAGCCCCAAGTTTTTTCAACCAATTCGGGAGCTGGCGAACTAGCCACCAGCCAATCCGAAGGGGCTCCTACCGCGCCAATCCTGGCCTTCTTCAGTTTAGCGACCGCCTCAGCCGCTCGCGCGGCCCGCACTATATGAGTAAAATTACGCGTTTCAGACCCTTCTATAAAAAATATACGACCATCGCCGCCATCCATTTTTACCCGCGCCAAAGCTTCCAGCGCCGCCGGAAGAGAATTATGATACGGATGGGCGATAAGCCAAAGCGGTCCGTTGGAGGGCTCATATAAATTAAGGATTTCCGCTTCCGTACCGCCGCTTAGCACAAAAAAGAAAAGAGCTTCGTTTCCCTTTTCTCTTAGCTCAATATAGTCAGCCCGCTTAAGCTCGATAGCGTTTTGTTCTTTTAAGCCGCGTTCATAGGGCGCGATGGCGGAAAGCCGAGCGGCTTCATCATGAAGGACGGAAGCTACCGCGATATAGCGAAAAGCCATATATCCAGTATGACTTCCTTTTCACCGTCAGGCAAGCGCGATACAGACCAAGCTCTATAAAAAGGTTTGGCGACTTAGCACCCAGATGTTTGGTACAGAGTGTCCCCCAAAAGCCCACTGAAAGCTACTTCTATTTAAGGAATCCACAGTGGAACAATGGTAAATCATTGCTGAATATGAAAAATATCGGAATTATTTTGCAACAGAATTGGCAACAGTATAAAACTAATAGAAATAGTCCCCTTTTCATAAAAAGAGGCCCCCGGGGAAAGGAGTAAACCCGGGGGCCAAAGGAGGAGGGATGGAAACACCGAACGGCCGCTTACGGATATCGTAGCACTACTAGCGGTTTCACCGCCGTCGGCGTCCGTCCATTTATAGAACAACGCCCATTAAGCAAAGTAACGGCTAGCTAATTATTTTTATTCGGAAGTGCTAGTGTCTTTTTCTTTTTCGGCTTTCCATTCTTGAATAAACTGTTCGTGAGCCGCGATAGCCGCCGTCAGTTTTATGTCTTGAAGCTCGCCGCGACCCACCCAATTCGCTCCATCAATATTATACAAATGCCGCAAAACGCCTTCCAAGTCCGCGACGCTTAATCCGCTCTCCATTTCTCTGCGGCGCCGTAAGCCTATTAATTCATCATCATAGGCCTTGTTGTACGCACTTTCGCGCCAATCTACGGAAGCGCTCATTGTTTCGCGTCCTCCTTGTTCAGTAGCGGTAAAAGATAGCTACCCTGAACCACATAACTCCGCGTCGCGACTGGCGCCGCGCCCGGCTCAAAAACCGCATCACCATAGTCATACCGCCAAGCGGCGCTTAGCCAGCCATTCTCAAAACAGTAGCGCCAGATTAAGCGCCCACGTTCATCCCATTGCCACTCATAAGCGCGTTCCGTTCCCTCATGTGATCTTGATCTAAACCAGCGTGGACGATCATGACTGTCATAGCCAAATTCCCGGGTTTCCCAAGGTAGCGCAAGAGCACTGACGCGCCCGTTTGAAGCGCGATGGACAAGCGCGAGCGCGACGGGTTCGCCGCCATCCACTCTTTCCAAAGCGCGTAATTGCCCATCCAAATATCGATACTCATTGATGGCGAGAAGAACGCTGTCCTCGCCATAAAGCGTTTCCCGTATCAGATACGCTTCGGGAAAGGCCCCGGAATAAGAGTAAATGGCAAAAAGGCCAGCGCTTGAATAATAGGAGTCAATTTTCTTATCGTTGTTAGTGATAAAACCAACAGGCCATGGGGCGCTACCTCTAGCGGTCGTTCCTTCCGTCAAAGGGTATGTGGCCAAGGGGAAAAACGGGCCCAATTCCGGCTCTCGACCGGCTTCCGCCTCGTATAGGGGGGCAAGGCTAATGAAGCTGGCGCTCTTATCGTCCTTAGCCGAAAGCGAGGCAGATTCCAGAGCGGCTAAGGAAGGGGCAGCTAAGCAACACAGCGGTATGACTAAGCAGAGTCGAAGCGCGACTCTAGTAGCCTTAGGAAACATCGTCACCGCTCGTATCATTCATGAGAAAGCGCTTTAACTCCGCCGCCTCAAGACGAAAAGCGCTCCCCTTACCCTGACAAAAATGATGAACCCGCAGGAGGTGGATGGATAGATCGGAGTATGCCAATCGCGGACCGCCGCCAATCCGTTCGGCGCTAACCATGTTTTTATGAAAAAGCCCATCTCCATAGGGACAGGGCAACTTGCCGCGGGCTTCATCGCTGCGGACAAGATAGTGGCCATCTACCGTGATAGGCTCACCGAGACCGCTTTCTCCCCGCCGAGCTAGTTTTTCCAGCTTGTCCGCGACTTGGTCAAAATCCAGACCAAAAGCCTGGAAAACTTCCTCATCGGCTTCAATGATATCGGCCAACGGTCTAACATCGTCACCAAAAAAACCGTCCGCGGTAAGAACGCCGCCGCGCATCCTCTCTTCGGCGCGGGTGTTTTCGTAAGACATTTTCATGCTTTCCCGTCCTTATGCGAATTTATCGTAGAATATGGCGTCTTCGCCAATACCGTCAGCCGTCATAACCTTAACGCAGGCGTCAATCATACCAGGGCTACCACAAAGATACCCCTCTTTAGGCATATCGCGCTTAATATTTTCTCTTAGATATGACGCGAGGACCTCCGTTATAAGCCCGGTCGCGCCGGTCCATTTATCGTCTTCCTTAGGTTCAGACAAGGCTGGTACAAAATGGAAACGGCTCATCTTTTTTTCCAAGGCAGCCATTTCATCCAGATAAAACAAATCTTGTTTGGAGCGAGCCCCAAAAAAATACCATATCTCCTTAGCTTCATGAGCGCCGGTCTCAGCCAGATATTCCAAAATACTTTTAAAAGGCGCCATGCCGGAGCCGCCGGCGACGCAAATCATGGCCGCGTCGGTGGCGCGAACGCCAAAATCGCCAAAGGGACCAACCAAAGTCACCGCGTCATCCTTTTTAAGGAAGCGATGCACCCAGGTAGTGGCTATACCGCCAGCCACCAGACGAATAATCAGTTCTAAATGCCGTTTATCAGAAGGCTTTGACGAAATGGAATAAGCCCGCTGGGTAGACTGTTTTATCTTGCCATAGGGAGGAACGGACAATTGGATATATTGCCCCGGCTCAAAACGTACTTCCGCCTCATCATCCGCCAGACGCAAGCGCAGTTCCTTAATGTCATGGGTTAGATCGCGTAAAGCTTCCACAACGGCCCGTACTTTGCGGACGGCGAATAAACTCTCCGGCAATTCTATAGACAGGTTCTTTTTAAGCTTGATTTGGCAGGCCAAGCGGACAGAGGCCGCTTGTTCGCTCTCGCTTAAGTAGGCGGTTTCAGTGGGCAATATCGGACCGACATCGGACTTAAGCGTAAGCTTGCAAGCGCCGCAGGAACCTCGGCCGCCGCAGGCTGACGGCACGAAAACGCCTTGACTGGCTAAGGCGGCTAAAAGCGATTGGCCGCCCTTTACCTTCAGGCTTTTTTTCCCATTTATATCGATATTGACCTCGCCGTAATTGTTCACCACACGGTCCACGACGACTATCAAAGCCGCCAAAAAAGCGGCGATTAGGGAGACAGCCAAAGGACCTATTAGAAAAGCCATAGCCACCCCTTACTGCACCCGAAGCATGCCGGAAAAACCGATAAAGGCCATAGCCATAAACCCGATGGTAATGAGGGTCAGCCCCGGTCCTTTGAGCCCGGCCGGAACTGGCGCGGCGTCCGTTTTTTGACGGATAGCGGCTAAAAGCATTATCGCCAGCCACCACCCCGCGCCCGAGCCCGCGCCGAAGGCTAAGGCTTGGAAAAAATTGTAGGACCGTATCTGCATAAACAGAATCGCCCCTAATATGGCGCAATTAACGGTGATAAGGGGCAGATAAATGCCCAGCGCGAGGTACAAAACCGGAGAAACGCGATCAATGACCATCTCCAATATTTGCACTATCGCCGCGATCACGATGATAAAAATAATAAAGGAAAGGTATTCTATGCCAAGCGGCTCGATAACGGCCTTAAGGACAGCCCAGGCAACGACCATAGTTACGGTCATAACCAAGCTTACGGCTAGGCCAAGGCCAAAGGAGGCTTTGGCGTCTTTTGAAATGGAGATGAAGGAACACATGCCAAGGAAATTAGCCAAAAGAATATTGTTGGTAAGGGCGGCGGCGATAAAGAGGCTAAAAGGATTGATAGGATTCATTTCCGGCCTCCGGCGGCTTCTGTCTTAGCTACTACGCTTTTTAGGGCCCAGATAAGTAATGCCGTTAAAAAGAAAGCGCTGGGGGCCATAATCATGATAGTCCAACTCTGAAAAGCGCCGCCCAGGGCCGATAAAACAGGAAGACCAAAAACAGTACCAAAGCCCAACAGCTCACGAACAAAGGCAAGGACCAAGAGGGCCGCCATATAACCAAGCCCGCTAGTAAGGCCATCCCAGAAAGCCAAAAGCGGCGGATTGGATTGGGCAAAGGCTTCCGCCCGGCCCATAATTATGCAATTGGTGATAATAAGGCCAACATAGGGACCCAGAGCCTTGGACACCTCCGGCAGATACGCTCTGAGTATTATATCGATAAGAATGACATAAAAAGAAATCACCAGCACTTGAACCATCATGCGTACCTTGGCGGGAACAAGGCTCTTCATGGCTGATAAGGTAGCGGAAGAAAAGGCGGTAGTAAGGCTAACCCCCGCCGTCATAATGAAGGTATTGCCTAATTTGTTGGTAACGGCCAGGGTGGAACAGATACCCAAGGCTTGAACAAGCACCGGGTTATTGAAAAGCAGATTATTTAATAAAACGCGTTTGCCTTGTCCGTTTTTTTTCGCGATCATTATTTAGCTCCTTGCGAGAAAAGGCGGCGAAGCGCGGCAATTTCCGCGTTGACAATGGTTTCCACCGCGGAGGAAGTCCGCGTCGCGCCTGTTATCGCGTCTAACACGCCATCGCCGGGCGCCCCGCCGCCATCTATCCTGACGCGGACACCGTCATTAACGATCAGTTCTCCAGAAAACTGGTCCTGAAACCAGTCCTCCTCTATACGGCCGCCCAAGCCAGGCGTCTCGTTTTGAGAAATCAAGCGAAAACCGACAATACGTTCCACTTTTTCATCAACGGCCAAAATTCCGTCTATAGCGCCCCAAAGCCCGGCGCCGGTAAAGCGCTTAGCGTAAATAGGCCCTGAGACGCCAAGCGTCTGGTAGAGCTCGTCGGAAAGCGGCGAGCCCTGTACCTGTTTGTCATATACAATATCGATGTCACTATCTGAGAAAGGTAGTCCAAGAGCTTCAAGCACAGCTCGCCGTTCGGCCATACGCCGATTATCCGCCACCCGCCCTTTTGTGGCTTCATTGACTAAGGCTAAAATAAGGACAAAAACCAAACAAACAAGGAAGGCGAAAATAAGCGTATACACAACGGAATCTTTTTTCATATTGACCCACCGTTATTTTCTTTTGCCATACGCGGACGCCGCTTTTTCGTTCTTAGCGTATCCAAAAGGCAGGAAGCGCTATTGCCCAAAAGCACGGCGAAACTCGT
>CAZJJK010000098.1:7681-12912 GCA_964546285.1 uncultured Treponema sp.
AGGTAGATAGCGCCGACAGCTATAAGAATGATAGAGCCTTCACCCATTGAAGCGCGATGAAAACCAAAAAATAGTTCGATAAGGCCCAGCTCTTCACCGGCGCGCAGAGCGGCTAAGGGAGTGGGACCGCTGACGGCGTCAAGATCCAGACCGAAGCCCCCCGGTTCCACAAACGAATGCTGCATCACGGTAGCGAAGGCGATATAGACAAAAAGGCGTCCGGCGATGGCCGGATTGAATACATTGCGCCCAAACCCGCCGTACACTTCCTTTGCCATAAAAACCCCAAAAGCGATGCCAACGGCGGCAATCCATAGGGGGACGGCTGGCGGCAAGGACAGGGTAAACAGGGCGCAACTTGCCAGCACCGCCTGACTAGGCTTCTTGCCCCGGCCGCGTTCCATGGCGTATTCAACCAAGACGCCAACCACAAACACGACAGCCGCCACAGCGGCGAAACGTAGACCATATTGGTAAATGGCGAACAAACTTAAGGGAATAAGGCTGTAAAGCACCCGCGCCATTATCGCTTGCTTTTGAAACACCGGTGGAACTCCTTAAAAACAAAAGTATAATCACCTTAGGCAAGGAAACAAGCGGCCAGAGCGCGCTGACGGCGCGGCTGCCTATTCCTCTTAACGGAAGGACTCTCGCGGTGAGACGCTAAGGACGGCGGTCATTAGCCGATACGCTTAATCCGGCTAAAATAAAGCGGGCCGGCGCCCTCGGAGCGGTCAGGCAGTATTCTCAAGCCCCATTTAGTAGGCTCGGCCGCTCTGATAACGGCCGCGATCACAGCCTCGGCGCCGCGCTGCCCCGCCGCGGCCTTTTCCTCCCGCGCTTCAGACGGGGCTTCCCCGCTTTTTCCAGTTCGAGTTAAAACAGCCGCGTCTTCCGCTAAAAGCGGCGGCAGGACACTTAATCCGCTTCCATATTTTTTAACCAAACGATCCACCATGCCATCGTTTTCCGCGTCGGAAAGAGCGCAGGTCACGTAAAGGAGTTCTCCGCCATCGGACAATAAGAGGAAGGCGCCAGACAGGAGAGCCCATTCGCCATGGGTGACATTCTTTATTCTAGCGGGACTCCATGCCTCTACATGCTTTGGCGAGGCTAAAACATGACGCTCCGATGAGCATGGCGCGTCCAATAGGATCCGATCATAACAGGCTCTCTCAAAACGGGACCAGCGCGCGCCATCGTAAGCTGTTACATTAAGGCGCGACCGAAGCGGCTCGGTCAATTGATCGCTAAGGACGCGGCGCAAGCGCTCTCGCCGCTCCGCCGAGCGCTCGTTGGCGGTAAGACGCGCGGCTTTATCCATACGCGACGCCCAGACCAGCGTTTTACCGCCGGGCGCGGCGCAGAGATCCAGTAAGCGGCGGGCGCCGGCTAAGGGCAGACTGGAAGCGGCGACAAGCGAGGCGGCATCTAGATAATAGGGAGCCCCGGCAGCGCCTAAATCCGCCCTAAAGCCGATCGAGGCGGCATTTCCAGCCAAGGCTGTCCGCAACGCCGGCCAGCGCTCGCCGTAAAGCTCCTGATAATACGCGTCGAAGGCGGCTTCTCCGCTGGAGCGGCCGCGCCTTAGGCGGGTAGACATCGGTTTTTCATCGGCCTATTCCGCTGAAACGCCGGGAGCGCCGGGAGCGCCGGGAGCGCCGGGAGCGCCTGAAACGCCGGACCGCCAGGCGGCCACCGCGGACAGAAAAGCCGTCCGCGACGCGGCGATAAGCTTTTCGTCAACGCAATAAGCTAAGCGAAAATAACCCGGCATACCAAAACCGGAACCGGGCACGGCCAAGATCAGATGCCGCTTCAGCTCGTCCACAAAGGCGAGATCATCTACCTGACCGCCGCTGCCGGGGGGTACGGCGCAAAAAAGATAGAAGGCGCCTTCCGGCAGGGAGTATGTTATGCCGGCTTCGTCCAAGATGGAGCGGAAGGCGTTCAAGCGGCGCTCGTAGACGCTCACATCAACCCGCGCACTGATCAATTCGGCGACAACCCGTTGCATCAGCGCCGGTGCGTTAACGAAGCCAAGCACCCTGGTCGCATAAGCCAAAGCGGCCGCGAAGGCTTCCCCGTCGGCTAGGCTTGGACTTAAGGCAATATAACCGATGCGCTCTCCTGGCAAGGAAAGGCTTTTGGAATAAGAAGTTACAACGATAGCCTCATCATAAACCGATAGGAGGGGCGGCGCCGCGGCCCCGCCGTAAACCAATTCACGGTAGGGCTCATCAGCGATTAGATAGGGCTTTCGGCCTGTCCGCCCAGCGGCCCGATTGAGTGCCTCGGCTAAGGCGGCCAACGTGGACGCCGGGTAGACGCGGCCGGTTGGGTTATGCGGCGAATTGATAAGGATAGCCGCTGTCCTGTCCGTAATCGCCCGCTCTATCGCCGCTATATCTAAATCGAAATCGTTCTTGCTGTCCACAAGGACCATACGGCCGCCGTGGTTGGCGATATAAGCGCCATATTCCACAAAATACGGCCTCGGCACGATCAGCTCGTCGCCGTGATTGAGGATAACCTTGAGGACGACATTGAGGCCGCCGGCCGCGCCGACGGACATAACGATATGGCCGGCGTCGATATTCACCTGATGTTCGGTGGAAACCTTGCGGGCTATAGCCGATCTCACTTCGTGGAAGCCAACATTCGGCATATAGCCATGAGAGCCCTTAGCGTCCTCGGCCGCTAAGCGGACCAGACTGTCATGGAAGGCTGGCGGCGGGTCAACATCGGGATTACCGATGGAAAAGTCGAAAACCTTATCGGCCCCATAGCGGCTCTTCAGCGCGGCGCCTTCCTCAAACATTTTTCGGATAAAGGACCCCTTAGTCTGGGCGTCGCGGATAGCTTGAGCGATGGGCATACGGAACTCCTTAGTAATGATGGGAAAGCGTAGCATGAAGAGGCGCGGCGCGCGAAGCCCCCGACGGACAGGGAACGAGATTGGGGGCTGGGCTCACGAAAAAGGGATCGCGCCCATTTATTTTGATCGCGTGAAATTCTATAATTGGGCCATGCTGAATATCGACACCCTCCCCGTCCCCTCCATCGCCGACTGCCTTAAGGCGGCCAGCGATACCGCGTTCTACCGTCTGGGCGAGGGGGCCTTGGACGCTGTCGCGGCGTTTTACGGGGAAGCCTTTGGCGATAAGGCGGCCTTTATCGTCGCGGACGGCAATACCTACGCCGCGGCCGGCAAGCGGGCGGAAGCCGCTCTTCGCGACGCCCGCGTCCCCGTCGCCGGCCGGCTGATCTTCCCCGCTCAACCCGTCCTACACGCCGAATACGGCCATGTCGCGGCGCTCGTCGCGACGCTGGAAGCGGCCGACCGGAAAAACGGCGATGCTGTCGTTCCGGTCGCCGTCGGTTCGGGAACCGTCAACGATTTAGCGAAACGGGCCGCCGGCGAACTGGAGCGGCCGTATTGCTGCGTCGCCAGCGCCGCCTCGGTGGACGGATATACCTCGGCCGGGGCCGCTCTTCTGGCCGACGGTTTCAAGAAAACCTTCCCCTGCCCCGCCCCCCGCGCCATTTTAGCCGACAGCGCGGTACTCAAGGCGGCGCCGCCCATCCTCACGGCCTCTGGCTGGGGCGATCTAGCGGGCAAGCTGGTGGCCGGCGTCGATTGGACCATAGCCGAAGCCGCCGGCGATCCCCGACTGGGCCAAGCCGCCGCTCTCGGTTGCGAAACCATCGATCCCCTCGCCTGGGCGATGACCCAAAACCCCTTGCGCGCGGTCTTGGCCAGGGGAGAAGCCCAGCTGAAGAACGGCGACTCGCGCGGCGAAGCGATCGACGCCTTATTCCAAGCCCTAGCCCTCACCGGCTTTTCCATGCAGTACCTGAAAAGCTCACGGCCGGTTTCAGGCTGCGAACACCTGTTCGCTCATGCCTGGGAAATGGAAGGCTTATCGGTCGGCGGCGCGCCGGTCACCCATGGCTTCAAGGTGGCCATTGGCACGCTGATCGCGACGGCTTTGATCGAGCGTCTATTCGCGTCGCCTAACCCGCCATCTCTGACCACGTGGGAATCGCCGAGCGCCGATAAGCGGAGAGCGGAAGTGTACGCCATTTACGGCTCTTCGCCGGCGTATCGCGACATTGAAGCGGCGGCGCTCGGCAAGTTGAACGACAGCGAAACGCTCAAGCGCCGCCGCGAGGCCCTGGCCGACCGCTGGACCAGCCTCCGCGACCGTATCGGCGAGCTTCTGCCGCCCTATGGCCACTTGCGCGGCCAGCTTGCGGCCTTGGGTTGCCCGACGCGGCCGGAGCGGATCGGCCTAACGCGCTCTGACGCTATCGGCACGGCCATCAAAGCCCAGATGCTGCGCCAGCGCTATACCGCCCTGGACCTGGCCTGGGACTTCGGCCTCCTGCCAAAGCTGATCGCGGAAATCGAGGCGGACCCGACCTATTGCCGTTAGGAAAAAATAAGAGGATAGAACCATGAGAGACCCGCTTTCGCTCACCCCGCCGCAAACCGCCCGCGGCATTCTCGCCGCCTCTGTCATTGTCGCCGCCCTGGTCGCCATAGCGATAGGCCGCCTGCCGAGCCTATGCATGAACCGGGCTAGCTTGGCCTTCGCCGCCAATATCGGCTCGGCGGCCAGGATCATCGGCAATCCTCAAAACATACTGATCGGCTCCCAAAGCGATATCAACTTCGGTTTCTTCTTCGTCTGTATACCCTCACTTCTTTCCACGGCCGTGGCCTATGCGGCTATCCTCATCGCCTTTACGCGCGAATTCGCCACCGCTCTCAACCGCGCGCTGGAGCTCAATTCCGGCGGCCGGAGCCGCGTCGCCGGGCCGCTGGGCGGATCCTTCATCGATCTTGAGCGATCCTGGCTGGTGCTGGGGCCATGGCCAGCACCTACGCGGGTAACCTGACGCTCCTCGGATCGGTCGCCAACCTGATCGTGGCCGAATCCGCCAAGCGCCACGGTATCTCGATAAGCTTCGCGTCTTATTTGAAAGTCGGATTGCCGATCACTCTCGTCTCGATTGCTATCGGCACGTTTTGGTTCATCATAAGCTGGGAAGCCCTCCGCTTTTCGCCGCCGATCAGCCCTTAAACGCCCGAACGGCCGCCGAGACCACGGCGACGCCGGAAGCGATGGCCCCGGCGATGACAGCGGTTTGGAAGCCGGATGACAGCATGCCGGAAAGATTGCCTTCCACCGAGTTGAGCATCATGTAATACATACCGCCACCCG
>CAZJJK010000099.1:0-6391 GCA_964546285.1 uncultured Treponema sp.
GATTATTGAAACACATATCTCATATACGCGCCTTTTCCGGAGCAAGCTCCGGGGTATGGAAAGCCGCCTTCCAATCAAGCCTTCCCGGCGTCTCTGGTCAGCGCTAAAGCGCCAGCTCCAGTATCCGCTTAACCGCCTTCTGATCCAGCCTTACGAAGTTGCCTATGGTCCGCTTTCCATTGTCCGTGCATTTCGCGGCCATTTCGTCCAGCCTATCGCTCCCCACGCCCAGCTCCTTTAAGCGGGTGCCCAAGCCCAGGCCGCGGGAGAACGCTTCCAGACGCTTGATGCCTTCAAGGGCGGTCGCCTTTGGATTGAAGAAGTCCATATCGACATTCCAAACCCTGGACGCCCATTGAGCGAAGCGGGCGACATCGGTATCCACCACCAGCTTCATCCAAGCCGGAAAAACGACGGCCAGGCCGGCGCCGTGGGCGACATCGTATATGCCGGAAATTTCATGTTCGATATCATGGGACGCCCAGTCGCCGATCCGGCCGGTGTTGAGCAGATTGTTGTGAGCCACGGTGCCCGCCCACATAAATTCCGCCCAGGCGTCGTAATCATCGGACTTTTCCAAAACAAGCGGCGCCATGCGTTGTATCGTTTTCATGGTCGCTTCTAATAGACGGTCCATCAGTTCCACATGAGGCACGGTGGTGAAGTAGCGTTCCATCAGATGGGCCATGATATCGGTGGCGCCGCAGGCTACCTGGTATTTGGGCAGCGTAAAGGCCAACTCGGGATTCAGAATGGAAAAACGAGGATAGAGCAACTCGGAATTGAAGCCGCGTTTCAAGAAGCCATCCTCATTGGTAATAACCGAGGCAGTGCTGGACTCCGATCCGGCGGCTGGAATAGTTAACACCGTACCTACCGGAAGCGCCGCCTTAGGCTCTTTTTTACCGATATAGATATCCCAGACATCGCCGTCCATGACGCTGCCCATGGCGATAGCCTTAGCGGAATCTATCACCGATCCGCCGCCGACGGCTAAGACCAGGCCCAAACCCTCTTTCCCGCAGAGCTCAATGCCTTCACGCACCAGGCTGAGCCGCGGATTCGGCTTCACCCCGCCCAATTCCGTCCAGGCGACGCCCGCTCGCTTGAGCGAAGCTTTTATCCGGTCTAACAGCCCCGACGCCTTCACGCTGCCGCCGCCGTAATGCAGGAGTATCTTCTTCGCGTAAATGGCGGTTTCCTCGCCTACCTGGTTCTCCGTTCCCTTCCCAAACACTATTTTTGTCGGATTGCGAAAATCGAAATTAATCATAAAACCTCCAATAGAATCTGGCCTTGATCCGGTTCCAGCAGAGTAAGATCAAGCGTCTCAATTAGCCTTTTGGCCGCGGCTCTATCGCCGGCGGTAAGGGCTTTTTCAGCTTGATCGGCTTTAACCTCAAGCTCCTGGCGTGTTAGGCCGCTGTTTCTATAGTTAATATAATAACTGGAGACGCTGCCGTAACCTTTAACCGCTCTATCCGGCCTCCGCCATAAACAAAAAGTGCCATCCAGAGCGGCGGCGGCTTCCTTGGACACCGTAAAACCCATCGGCGTTGACGAAGCTTCCAAGCGAAAGGCTAAATTTACGGTCGCGCCGAATACGTCAAAAATATACTTCTTAACGCCCACGACGCCGCCCACGACAGGACCGGCGGCTAAGCCGACCCGAACGCGGACAGCTTCATCGCGCTCCTGGTTAAAATCCTCCAAATAGCGCAGCATAGCGACTCCGGCGGAAGCCAACCGCGCGACATGATCGTGGATCGGCGTGGGTAAGCCGCAAACAGCTAAATAACCGTCGCCCAGGGTTTTTATCCTTTCGCAAGCATATCGATCCATTATTTCGTCAAAACCCGTAAACAGCTTATTCAACATATCGATGGTTTCCGCTGGAGCCGCTTTAGCTGACGAGGCGGTAAAATTGACGATATCCGCGAATAGCACCGAAGCTGAGGCATAGGTTTTCGGCCGCGCGCGGCCCGCTTCCTTGAGTTCGTCGGCGATCGCCGGCGGCAGCACATTGAGCAACAAACGGTCGCTTTTGGCTTTTTCCTCGGCCAGCTCCTTGGTCCGGTTAGCCACCAGGCGATCCAAGCGCTCGGCCCGGCGCTTGAGGCGATGAATATGCAGATACGCGGCTAAAAAACCGGAAGAAGCTAAAGCGGCCGCGGCTAAAATATAGAACCAAGGAGTTTGATAAAAATACGGCCGCTTTACGATGGACAGCACGTCTTTCGCCTCGGTCCAAACGCCACTATCGTTTCTAGCGCTTAAGCGAAAGCTATAAGAGCCTGGCGGCAGATTGGTATAGCTGATTTCGTGTTTGGCGTCGGCGTCCAGCCAAACGGGATCATAGCCGGACAGTTGGTAGCGGAACCGTATCCGCTGAGGTACCATATAGCTTAAGGCGGCATAGACGAGATCCAAGCGTTTGGCGTTAGGCGCTAGTTCGATACGACCGCCGCCGATACCGACAAGCTGACCGTCCACTGTCGCCGCCTCCACAAAAACGGGGGTTGGCGGAAGCGAACGGCGGCCGGAGGCCGGATCGTAGGAAGAAACGCCGCCAAGGGTCGGCAGATGAACAGAGCCGTCAAACGCGGCGCAAGCCCACGCGTTAGCCGACAACTGGCCGGCTAAACCGTCCAGACGGTCGTATTCCGTGAAGTTCTCCGACACGGGATACGCGTTGAGGACAGCGGCCGCCGCCGCTTCGGACGAGACGGCGACAGCTTTGCGGGCCGTCAATACCCAGAGACGGCCCGCGCCATCCTCAAAGGCCTCAAAAACGCTGGCGTCCATTAAGCCTAACGCGGCTGAAGCGTTATGGAAATCGCCGCCGTGGTAAAGGCTCAAGCCGTCAGAAGTGCAGAACCAGCCACGACCGGCTTTATCCCAAAAAACGCGAAAAACGATATCGCCAGCTAAGCCATCAGCTTTGGTAAGATGAACAAAACGCCCATCCTGGTAAAACGCCGCGCCGCCGCCATCCGTCCCCAGCCAGACCCTGCCGGAAGGGTCTTCGGACGCGCCAAGGATAAACAGGTTGGTCAGGCCGGATTCCGCCCCAAAACGGACAACACGGCCGTCGCTATAACGGGCGGGCCCGGCGGTGGTGCCAATCCAGAGAGCGCCGGAGGAATCGCGAAAGGAAAAACGAACGCGGTCGTTCGGTAAACCGTCAGCGGAATTAAGGGTTTGAATATCGCCATTCGCGTTAAAGGATAAAAGGCCGTAAGAGGAATAGGTGGCGAACCATAGGGAGCCGTCAGGCTCGGCACGGATTTGGCGGACACGGACAGCGCTTAATTTTTCCACCAGCTCGTCCACAAGCCGCCGTCTCTCGCCGCCTTGATGGTAAGGATCGGTTTCCTTGGGCAAAAAACTGACACCGGAGTCGGTCGCTATCCACAGGGAACGGTACGCGTCCTCGACCACGGCGTTGACCGCGTCAGCGATCAAGCCATCACGCTTGGTAAAATTCACAAACTTACCCGGGCTTAGCTTCACGACGCCGCCGCGTTCGGTGCTGGCCCACAGGCTGCCCTCGCTGTCGCGCCACAAACCGGAAACGACATTGCTCGGAAGGCCGTCCTCTTCGCTGAAGAGGGATAGCGAGGCGCCGCGAATTACGCCGATACCATGATCGCTGGCGATCCAGATTGAGTCATCGGCCTCAAGGCGCAGTTCGTTGATGGAGGCGCCAAGCAAGGCAGGGAATTCAATCGCGCTTATTTCGCCATCGGCCTTAATCTGAAACAAGCGCCCGTCCGCTGTCCCCAGCCAGAGCCGCCCTTGGTCATCCGAGACCGCCGCCGAATACGACAGACGAGGCAGCCCGCTGTCTGGATAAAAACGTTCCACCGTACCGGCGCGAAGCGCGAATAAACCCGCCATATTGCTGCCAACTAAAACAGCCCCATCCGCCAGCGGCAGAAGAAAATTAGCGATACCGATATCAAGCGACGCCGAGGCGGCGAGGGGGATAAAACGCTCGTCGTCAAGCCGGGCCAAGCCCCCGGCGGTACCGACTAAGACGGCGCCGGAAGCATCAAAGGCGATAGCTCGTACCGATAAGTCCGGAAGTCCATCAGCCTTGCCGTATGAACGGAACTGACCGTTTTGGTAGACATAAAGCCCCGCGGCGTTAGTGCCTATCCAAAGAGCGCCATCAGGCGCTAAAGCCAAAACCCGGGCGGACTTACCGGTAAAACCATCGGAGGGAGAAAAAGTCTTAAACTGATAACCGTTGAAACGGACCAAGCCGTCATAGGACGCGAGCCAAATGTAGCCCTTCTTATCTTGCAGCACATCCATGATTGAATTGGAGGGCAGGCCTTCCCGGTCTGTCCAAACCGACATAATGGCTTGGGAAGGTATGGGCTCGTTCGGAGCGGCAGACGCTAAAACGGCTGACAGTAGAAAGAAAAAACCAAGGACACAACGGTGATAGGCTTTGATGACAGCTTCCATACAGCCCTATCATAAAACAAAAAAGGGACGGAGGCTAGTTCGCCCTTCATCGCCTTGCCCGACAGTCCTTTTAGAGGCATAATCAGACTGAGGGCGTTTCGCGGCGCCTTCCCTTAAGGTATAGGCCGATACAAGCCAAGCGGCGGTATAAAACGGAGGCTTTCATGACAGCTAAACGCATTCACCCACACGCTTTATTTTCTATCCCGTGTATCGCGGCCCTAGCTTTTATCGCTCCTTCAGCCGTTTTCGCCACTCCCGCCAGCGCCTTTCCGCCAGCGCGGGCGGATGACGCCGATCTTTGGCGGCTCTGGGACAATCCAGCGTCACTCTACGCCCTTGACGGCCTCACGGCCGGTTTCCGCTTATCGTCGTTGGAGTCCAGCTTTTCAGGCAACACGGCAACGCTGGATCCCGATATAGAGGCGGCCTTCGCCACGTCTATTTTCGCGTACGGCGCCGCCATAAACGAGGGGAAGAGCGAATTACGTATCGCCAGCGCCTTTGGTTTGGGCAAGGCCTTTGGCCTTGGCTACACGACGCGCTACTCCGCCGACAGCGACCAAGCCTTCCAGGGTTTCAGTGTGGGCGCGCTATACCGGCCGGCGGACATCGCTTCCATCGGCGTGGTGTATGACGCCCCAGCCGGCACGTCCCCGGGCTGGGGCTTCGGCTTTGGTTTCCGGCCGCTGTCCATTGTCCCCGAATGGTCCAGCCGCCTGACGCTTACCGCGGACGCCCGCTGGGGTGGGAGCTTCGTTTTCGAGTCGGTCGGCGCCAGAGTCGCCGTCGGCGATTTCCTCAAACTGCGCGCTTGGTACGACTTTGAGCATGGCTGGCCCGGCGCCGAACTGGCCATCAAGCTGAGCCTGACGGAAACGTCGGCCGGAACGCTTTTTAACGAGCCCCTGGGCCAGTTGCGCGTCAGCCAAAGCCTCAGCTTGGGCGGACGGCAAGGTTTTCCGGCTTTCGGCAGAAAAATCCTGAATGTCCAAAAACTGAGCGGCATTGCCGCCGCCCCGGCGCCGGACGCGCCCCTCGCCTTCTTTATGGACGACAACACGATCGATGTCCAAAACTTGTGCCGCGCGATCCGCCGCGCCGCGGCTGATCCCTCCATCGCCGGCGTGCTTATCCAAGACCCGCCGACCATGAGCTATCCGGCCAATATTCAGGAACTGGCTAAGGCCGTGGATGAGCTTAAGGCCGCGGGCAAGGGCTTTTGGGTATACGCCGACGCCATCACCGATCCGGACGGCTACAGCCTGCTTCTGGCTAAGGCCGATGAGCTGGTCCTGAATCCCAACGGGCAGCTCTACCTCTTGGGGCGCTCCGGCACCAATCTGTTTATGAAGGGGCTTTTCGATAAGCTGGGCATCCGCTTTATCAACCTGGCGCCCTGGCCAACGAAATCGGCGTATAATTCCTTTACGGAAAACGCCATGCCCCAGGAAGAAAGAGCCATGCTGGAACGCTGGTACGGCGTTCTGCAAGGCCAGGCCGAAACCGCGCTCCAAGCGGCGCGTGGCGACAAACTGAGCGCTCCGGCTAAGGACCTGATAGCCGGGGGGCCGTATTTAAGCGCCAAGGCCGCCCTGGCAGCGGGTCTTGTGGATAAATTGGAGTACCGGGCCGCTTTTCTGAAGGAGCTAAGCAAACGGACGGGCGCCTCTTATGTGGGAAATTTGGAAAAGGACGATGCGGACTCTTGGGGAGAACCGGTCTTCGCTAAAAAGGTGGCCGTGCTCTGGTGCGCCGGCGACATCCAGACAGGCTACGACAGCGAGCCGGGCAGCGTCATCGGCCGCGAGACCGCGGAGGCCATCGCCGCCCTCCGCGACGACCCCTTCGTGGCCGGCCTCATTTTGCGGGTGGATTCAGGCGGCGGGGCGGTCCTCACCTCCGACATCATCGC
>CAZJJK010000099.1:6491-10895 GCA_964546285.1 uncultured Treponema sp.
GGAAGCGCTGGAGCTGGGCTTGGTGGACGAGCTGGGCGGCCTCACTGAGGCGAAGGCCTGGATGAAAAAACGCTTGGGCGGCCAAGCCTATTTCTACGAGCTGGCACCAGGCTGGATCGATAACCCGCTAGCCCGCCTGCGTCAAGCTGGCGCCGAGCTGGCCGCCGGCCTTGGCCTTAGGGATACGGCTGGGGCGGCCGAAGCCCTGGAAGAATTAGCCGGTCCAGCGCTCCAAAAGCTATCCGCCCTCGCCAAACTGGGCACCGGCCCCCTCTATTATTGTCCCGAAGCTTTTAGTTTTTGAAAGCGCGAGACCGCGCCGGGGAGCGCCGGGGAAGCAACGCGATTAGCTGGATGGCGGCGTATAGCCCAACACTAGGGAATGGAAGCTCAGCTCCCCCGCTGAGATACGAGGGTTTGATCCTCATGAACTTCAGACGGATCTGTTGATCGCTCTCAACAACGAAGTCCCCTTTGCTGACCCAAATCCCGTCCTCAAAGACTTCAATGAAGGGCGGCGCCGAATAGCCCAAGTGGCCAGCTTCGTCCGTATAGAGACAGTATGTGCCCAATATTCTCATAGTTGAGTCGCTAGTATTCGTAACGACGAAATAATCATTTTCTGAATCGCTGGTTATCTCACCCAACGTCAGCGCGTCCCGCACCACAGGGGAGGTTCCCGCGTCCCAAGAACTGAATTCGATCTCCAGCGTCGTGATATCGGCCAGGTTAAGGCCAGCATCCAAAAGATCAAAGCTGGGGATAAGGACCCCGTGATTATATAGCGGAGTCATATAGCTTTGTGTGCCCGTCGTGCCCGTCCACACATAACCGTCGTCGTTCCAGACATAGGTGCTGCTAGAATTGTATAATTCCTCTCCATCGGAATTCCTATAGGAAATAGCGGCGGCGACGGAGCGCAGGTTTTCAGTCCCCGTATAGTCCACGAAGAACACGCCCCAGAGATAATCATAACTAATCAATTCCGATGGCGATGGATTATGGATGAGGCCGCCTTCAGTCACCGTGAAATCGGGCGAGTCCACAAGGATAACCACCGGATTCACATAATGCTCGGTGCTATCGCCGCTGCCGACCTGGCCTAAATTTACCCGCCCGCCCGCTTCATCATCGTTATCGCCGCCGCCGGGAAAATTGCAGGAAAGGATGAGAAACAACGCCGCCAAACCTAAAAAACCGTTTTACGATAAGCCATTGCGTTATACCCCCTTGATGGGTAGGTTCGGCGGTCTAAAGCGGCACCCCGCTTCAGACCGCGCATGGGCGTTTTAGCGCGCGTTAAGAATCGCTACGCCTTCATCCGTAATCGCCGCGAGATAATCGACCGTACCGTCACCATCAAGATAGCCTAGCGCGAGAGCCTGAGTGCTATTACTATTAGTCCACTGAATTGGTGAAAAGGCTTCGGCCTCTAGGTCTCCATAAGAATTCTGGAGATAAACCCCGATACAACTCCAGCCATCATGGTAAACAATCAAATCCTCACGATAATCACCATTAATATCTCCAAGGGCGAGCGAATGCGGTAAATCCTTTGAGGAGACAATCGCCGTCGGCGTATTGGGTAATTCTCCCTCCGCGCTTTGCGCAAATATGGCAATATTACTATTAGGAACGTTCCCGCCGTAAGATAGGATGATGTCGTCAAGGCCATCACCAGTGATATCCCCCACGGCTAGGCCATTGGTTAAGGTATTATTTGTGTCGATGGCACGGTATACAGATTCATTAAGTCCACCGCTTTCGTTCTGCGTTAGAATACCAACATTTGGCAATTGCGATTGTCCACTCATGACGACTAGATCTAGCAAACTGTCGTTGTTGAGATCCCCGGTGCCGATCGCGTCCCAACCACCGTGGGTAACGGAGTATGTGGTCGCAGCGCCAAACTCATGTTTCACAACATCCTGGTACCAGACCGAGGCCGTATTATAGCCCCAGTCTATGCCCGCGAGATCGAGTAGTCTATCATCGTTAAGATCGGCTATCGTCAAGCGGGAACTATCCTCGCTCTCCAAAAAACCGGCGAAACTTAGAGTACCAGCCTCGGTTTGATAATAGAGATCGATGCCTTTATTTAGATTACCCACCGCGACATCGTCGCGGCCGTCGCCATTGAGGTCGCCAATCGCCAGCGTTATTGGACGATGGGAATCATCGCCGCTTGTTTCGTAGATAGACGGCGTTTCACTTAATCCGCCAGCCTCATCGTAGAGGTGCACGATAAGCTTGCGCTGCCTTTCTTCACCAGATGAATCCCTATAGTTCCCCGTCGCGTAGGCGAGATCGTTTTTGCCGTCGCTGTTGAGGTCACCGACGGCGAGAGCCTCTATATACACATCACTGTAGCCTAAGAGTGACGCTTCATGGAATAGGGGAGCGTGAAGGGTCGTAAAACTCCAGACATAGGCTTCCGTCAGGGATACGCCAGCGTTGCTTTTCATGTCCTTCGTTATAGTGGCGGTATACTCTGTGCCATAGGCTAAGGGAGCGTTTGGGGTAAAAGTCACTACCGTTTCACTCGTAGAAAGGGTTCCCGAAACCTTTGTATCGTCTCCGTCAAGCAGTAGGAAGGAGTCGGCGGTAATACTAGCGCTGTTCATGTAAACGGAAAAGGTAGCACTCAAGCTTGAGTCGATTTCAATCCCGATAGCATCTTGAGCGGGGAAAACGTTCTGTATGGTTGGGGCGGGCGGTGGAGTACCCAGCGGAGTTCCGGCTGCCGCGGCGCCACGCGAAGCTATCTCAGGGTATCGGCACACAAGCAGGAAGCTCGCTTCCTGCCCAGCGATAAGTCCGCTTACGGTCATCGTCTGGACGCCCTTATTCACCGTCTCTACGGGGGTCTGACTTATGTCGCCGTCATAAACGGCGTAGAGTTCCACCGCTTCAAGATCGCTCATCGCTGGATCACGCCACCTAAGTGTGAGGCTGCCCTCATTGGCTTGAATGGCGATGTTCGACACATCAAATACCGGATCATCGTCTAGGCGCCACACCCATTTTTTTGTGTCGCTTTCATCTTCCAAAAATTCTATCTCATAATTACGTAAGGGGCTAAAAAGAAATTTATAGACCTCTTGCGTTCCCGTTTTCACCAAGGTATGGTTAACGTTAGGACTTGCTATTTCCACCGCTATTAAACCAAGTTCCCTATTTTTCAGGATACCCTCATATAAAAAACTTTGTCCGGAAGGAACGACGACGCCTGTCCACAGCGGAGCGGAAGTGTCCAAGTCTTCTATCGTGTGCGCATAGGCCTTCAACACTACGCTATTCTCCCAGCCATTTATCATTACGATCATACCGTACTCATCTTCAGCTTCTGACGAAGCGCTAGGAAAACGACAGCCAGATACCGCTAGTAATAAAAAAAGCAAAGAAACGAAAAGGTCTAAGAGGAAACGCGCCTTTTTCATGTCTACTCCGGAATTAGAAAATAGTGGTGCGAATAAGGGGAAAGGCAATTCCCGTGCAGAGCCGCTTAAACCCTAATTTAGAAATTTCTAACTGTCAAGTTATGAAAGAAACGGGATGGAACCGCCCGCAAACTCAACCGAGCTCAGCTAGAAAACCTTCCAGCGCTTCCATGAAGCGGCCGAAGGCGTCGAAGCGGATCAGATGACCGACAGAGAGAACCTTGATGATCCTGGCGCGGGGATAGAGCTGGCTGATCTTCGCCTCAACCGCGGGCGTGACGATGCCGCCAAGGGCGGGATCAGCGCTGACAACTAGGAGCGGGCAGCGCAAGGAAGCGAGCAGACCAGTCCAATGCCCCTCAGCCGGATTCATCTTCTCGGACATAAGCCCGGCTATCGCCGGGTCCAGCTGTTTTTTGGCTTCGCACATAGCCCGGACAAGCTCGTCCGGCCAAGATGGATGGTCCGCGCGGTAGCCCTCCAGCAAGGACTCCAAACTACGCGAAGGCAGGCTCTTAGCCCAAGCGACGATGGAAGCGGAATTGCCTTGGCCGCCGGAAGCGGGCCAGGGCTTTATCCACCAAGGCGGGTCTTCCAAGGCTAGGGCGCGGACTAGTTCGGGATACCGGACCGCCGTTAGGAAGGACACCATCGCGCCCATTGAGTGGCCGCAGAGCACGGGCTTATCCAAGCCCAGGGCACGGATCAAACCAGCGAGGTCGGCGGCCATATCCACGTCCTCATCTGGCCTCACCCTGGCCGAAAGGCCGTGGCCCGGCATATCGGGCATGACCACGTCCCAGTCCGCTTCCAGAGCCTTGGCCACCTGGATCCAGCAGCGTCCGTTATCGGAAAAGCCATGCGTGAGTACGATGGAAGGCTTGCCTTTCGCGCCCGTCCGGTAATAATGGAGCGTCTGTCCGCCCAGCTCGATATCCGCCTGGAACCATTCCATCGCCATGCT
>CAZJJK010000099.1:10995-12798 GCA_964546285.1 uncultured Treponema sp.
CCCACCTTAGCGGTGGCGGCCGCCCTGGGCTTTCCCCTGGCGCCGGCGAGCGCCTCTAGCTTCGTTCTCTTTATCGCGAGCCTGGGCCTTGCCGTGAGCCTCGGCTTCGCCATCGATTTCGCGTTCACGAGTTTCAGCGTCAGGTTTAGGAACATGGGCTGGACAGCCCTGGCCATCCGCTCGGCCTTCTTCACCATCTGCTCAGGCGCCCTCATCCCCTTCGAACTCCTGCCCTGGGGCTTAGGCGCTGTCTTTCGCGTCTTGCCCTTCGGTTCCCTCGCCCACTCACCCCTATCTATCTACGTGGGCGGTACCGATCCCCTCATGGTCCTGTTAGGCCAGGCCGCCTGGAATCTCGCGCTGTGGCCTGTCTGCTTCCTCGCCTTCCGCCGCGGCGAGGAAAGGATGGTCGCCTATGGCGGGTAGACCCTTCACCCTGAGACGGCTCTTCGGGCTTTTCGCCCTATCGGCCAAGATGGACCTCCTTTGGCTCACGCGCGATACCGGGATTTGCCTGGTCCAAATCCTCACCGACCTCATCGGCACCCTATCCGGCTTATCCGGGGTCTTCCTGCTTTCAGCGCGTTTCGGGGGCCTGGGCGACTTGTCGGAAAATCAGGTCCTTTTCATGCTCGGCTATGCCCTCACGGTGGACGGACTCTTCATGGTCTTCTTCACCATGTCTAACACCGGATTTGTGAGTCGGATAATCGGACGGGGCCAGGTGGATCATATGCTTATCCAGCCCGTGCCGCTTTGGGCCCAATTCCTAACCGCGGGCTTTATTCCCTTTACCGGATCGGCGAACCTCGCCTGCGGCATCGCTCTCTCGGCATGGTCCGCGGTCCGCTTGGGACTCGGTGCCGAGGGGCTGGCGGCCGCGCTCGTCGCCCTACCCCCCTCCCTCGCCATCATCTTGGCCAGTTCCTACATCGCGGGCTCGGCCGCTTTCTACGCTCCGGCCGCGGCCGAGGAAATTTCAACTTCGATCATAGGCTTCTACAATTCGCTGAAACAATTCCCCCTGGGGGGCTTGTCCCGCTTTGCCCGAATCGCGCTCTGCGCGGTCCTGCCGGCGGGTCTGGTGGCTTGGTTCCCGGCGCGGACCGCGCTGGGCATCCCCGCCGGTCCCTGGTGGATTCTCCACGTCATGGCCCTCGGCCTTTCGGCTACCGCCATAATCCTCTTCAAAAAAGGACTTTGCCATTATGCGAAATACGGATCGATCCGTTACAACGCCCACGGGTTCCGCAGCTAACGTGGCGATTCAGGCTTCGGGGCTCACCAAGGTCTACAGCCAATGGCAAAGGACGGGCCAGACGCGGGACATCCTGAAGAGCCTGTTCAAGCCCGAAAAGAAAACGGTGGTTGCCCTAGACAAGCTCGATTTGGCAATCAAGCCCGGCGAGTTCGTAGCCTACGCGGGCGCGAACGGCGCGGGGAAGAGCACTACTCTCAAGCTTTTCTCCGGCATCCTCCAGCCCAGCTCGGGCGAAGCGAGGGTCCTCGGACTTGACCCAGCCCGTGACCGCATCTCCCTCATGGCGAGGGTCGGCGTCCTGTTCGGCCAGCGCACCGAGCTTTGGTGGGATCATCCCGTGGCCGCGAGCTTCGACTGGAAGGCGGCGGTCTGGGCTGTACCCAAAGACGAATATCAGCGCGCCCGCGCCCGCGCCATCGAGCTCCTGGACCTCGGCCCCCTCATGAACACCTTCGCGCGCGAGCTATCGCTCGGCCAGAGGATGCGGGCCGACCTCGGCCTCGCCCTCCTGCACAGCCCCGAGCTCCTCTTGCTGGACGAAC
>CAZJJK010000100.1:0-2095 GCA_964546285.1 uncultured Treponema sp.
AGCGAAGAAATGGACGAATACAATCGCTTTCTGCGCGGCCATAAAGTCATAAAAACCAACAAAGTATTCGGGGGGAGGAGCGGCGTCAACGCCTGGCTGATTTCCGTTGATTATCTGGAAATGACGGGAGCAAAAGGCAAAGACGCTGTGGACTATAAGGAAGTTCTTTCGGAAGAGGATTTCAAAGTGTATTCCGGATTGCGGGAAGTCCGGAAAAAACTGGCGGACGAGGCCGGTATGCCGGTGTACAGCGTCTGCACCAACAGCCAGTTGTCGGAAATCGTCAAAACCAAGCCGCGTTCGCTTGCCGACTTGAAGCTCATTTCCGGTATAGGCGAAGCTAGAGCTGATAAATTCGGGTCCGCTTTAATCGCGGCTTTGCCGCCCGCCAATGAAACGCCAGAACCGGCTATTTAGCCGCGTTATAGATCCTGACAACCTGCGCGCGGCTTGGGCGAAAGCCGTCCGCGAAAAAGCCGGAACGCCGGAAGCTAGGGAATTCGAATGTAATTTGGAATACAACCTTATCGATATCGCCTGTGCGCTGAAGAATGGGAACTACGCGCCTGGTCCGTATCGCCAATTCGTCATCAAGGACCCAAAGGAACGCATCATCTCCGCCGCTCCCTTCGTCGACCGCGTGGCCCAGCACGCGATCATGGCGGTGCTTGATCCCATATTTGAAAGCTACCAAATCTACGACAGCTACGCCTGCCGTGTCGGCAAAGGTACCCGCAAGGCCGTGCTCCGCGCCTTCGGCTTTGCTAAAGCCGCGCCGTATTTCCTCAAGCTGGATGTGAGGAAGTATTTCAATTCCATAGACCATTTCACTTTAAAGCAGCTGCTGCTCCGGCGTATCAGGGATAAGGACGTTATTCGGGTTCTCTTCGCTATCATAGATTCGTACGAAACGTCGCCAGGTAGGGGCATCCCGATCGGCAACCTCACGAGCCAGTATTTTGCCAACCACTATCTGGCGCTGTTCGACCATTACGCGAAAGAAAAGATGGGTTGCCGCCGCTACCTCCGCTATATGGACGATATCTTGATTTTCGGTACGGAAAAAGCGGCGCTCCGCGATATATATGATAGTGCGGAATCTTTTTTGGGAACGATGCTGGAGCTTGAACTGAGACCGCCGGTTCTTGATGCCACGCGGCGCGGCGCGCCGTTTTTAGGTTTCTTGGTGAAGCCGACGGGCATCTTCCTGAGCGCCAAGACGCGGAACCGATTCAGGTCCCGGTTCTTGCGGATCGATCATGAGTTGAGGTGGGGCGTAATAACGGATGCCGATGCCGGCGACCGGGTTTTATCCATGGTGGCGCATATTTCCATTGCGCGTTCGCTCAAGTTCCGCAATACTGTATTCCGGGCGCGCCCTTGGGCGTGAACCGCGTGAATCGCGGCGGCAGCTGGAACAACAACGGGCAGAACCTGCGGTCGGCCAACCGCGACAGGAACAACCCGACGAACCGGAACAACAATCTGGGTTTCCGCCTGCTCCGCCCCAGCCCGCTTCCAGGATGGATTTCCGGGAGGCGAACCGGCGCGCGTCCTGAGGAAAGCGCCTCGGCGTTTTCCCGAATCCGAGTGCCGCGTCCCGGCTGGTACCGTCAGGCTATGGAGTGGCCGTAGGGGAAGGTCGGGGCGCGGTTTTTCTATATAGCTCGCTTCAAGGAGAAGTAGTATGAGAAACAAGTTGATCGGGATAGTTATTCTTTCGGTTCTTTGCGCCGTCCTCCTTCCGGCTCAAAGCCAAGAGCGGGCTATCGACGACGCGCTCAAGACCTTGGCGGGGATTCTGGCGGACGACCTGGCGACCGGCAAGGCCAAGGTGGTGGCTATCACCGAATTCGGGAATCCTGACGGGACTACGGGCAACGCGTCCGGCGCCTTGGGGCGCTATATCGGCTATGTTTTTCCAGCCTACCTCCGGGAGGCCGGCGGCGGGCGTTTCGCGCTGGTGGACCGGGACGCCACCGCCCGGCTCCTGGCGGAACAGGAATTCCAGCTTTCAACGTTGGGATCGCCGGAGGGGGCGGTGAAGGTCGGGAATTTCCTAGCCTGCGACAGCCTCGTGACCGGAACCATCGAC
>CAZJJK010000100.1:2195-12585 GCA_964546285.1 uncultured Treponema sp.
AATTGGGGCGGTCAGGACTGGATCGTCGCCCTGCCGGGAGAGACGTATACCATCGAGTTGCGCAATGATACCGACCGCCGGGTAGCGGTCGCGCTGCTTATCGACGGGCTCAATACCGCCTTCATGCGCCGGGAAGCGCCGTCGGAAGCGGTCAAGTGGGTCCTGGCGCCGCGCTCCACGGTCGTGATCGGCGGTTGGCAAGTGGACGACGCCAGCGCCCGCCAATTCGTCTTCACCGGCAAGGCCAATAGCCTAGCCGCCGCGCGCGGCTTCGGCGGGGAGATCGGCCTTATCAGCGCCAGCTTCTACCCGGAAGAATTGTCGCCCAAATCCGGCGCCGCGCCGCAGTCCGGCGCCGAAAGCCAACAGGCCGGCACCGGCGCCGGCAAGGCTGTCGCCTCGGCGCTGCGCCGGGTGAGCCTGCACCTGGAAAATTTCCCGGCGCAGGTGTCCGTCCTGCGCTACGACTATGCCGCCGGCCTGGCGGCGCGGGGGATCGCGGTCGGGCGGTAATCAAGAGGTTGCCGCTCTGGGCATCCTTATCGGGGTTTAATAATTCGGGTTTCTCATTTACAATAATAGAATAATAATGATATTATCGTAAATATGCGATTCGAAGAGCTCTTGAAGGCTTTTCGGGGCCAGCCCGTATTCGATATTTCCAGCGTTTCGCTTGTTTTCGCGCATGAATCCGCGACAACGGTGCGGAGTTCGCTGTACCGTTTTGCGCGGGATGGCAAGATCGTCGCTCTCAGGCGGGGCTTGTACGTTTTCGCCGAGCCCTGGCGGTCTACGGCTCCGCACGCGCCGTACTTAGCCCGGCATATCTACGCGCCGTCCTATCTCAGCGAACGCTGGGCTTTGAGCTATTATAGCGTCATACCGGAAAAAGCGTCCCGGCTTACCTGTGTCGGTACCAGGGTCACTCGGCATTTCTCCAATCCGTTTGGAGAATTCCAGTATAGAACTGTGGCGGTTTCCCTGTTTTACGGTTATGAAGAGTGTACGCTTTCAGCCTGGCCGGTGCTGATAGCGCGCCCGGAAAAGGCTTTATTGGATTTATGGTACCTGGAAAGCGGAGAATGGTCCGCCGAACGGATGGCGTCGTTTCGCTTTGATCCGGAACCGATCGACATGGCTGCGCTGAAAGCTTTGTCAGCGGGCTTTGATTCGCCGCGTATCGGGCGGGCTTTGGCGGTTTGGGAACGCTATCGCGAGGAAGAGTGTTTAGGGGAACGACCGATATGAAGCATATCGCGCTGGCGTTGGCGGCGCGGACCGCCGACCCGAACGAAAAATTGAACTTTTTGCGAGAATATCTGCAAGCGTTCTGTCTGCGTAGTCTGCACGAATCGGGGGCTTTCTCCTGTTTATCGTTTGTCGGAGGGACAGCGCTCCGGTTTTTGTACGAGCTGCCGCGTTTTTCGGAGGATCTTGATTTCTCGTTGGAAACCATGGTCGGCTACAGTCCCGAGTCATGGCTGGAAAAGCTCAAACGCGATCTCGTATTCGCGGGCTTTGAGGCGGAGCTTTCCTGGAATGCTGAAAAAGTCGTGCAGGCGGCATGGGTCAGAGTGTCGGGCTTGATGGCCGAAGCGGGAATCGCGCCACGCCCCGCTCAAAAGTTGGCGATAAAGCTGGAGATTGATTCATTGCCGTCTTCCGGCGCGAAAACGGAAATACGCCTGTTGAACCGTCATTTCTTATTTGCTGTTCGTCACCATGCTTTGCCTTGCTTGATGGCCGGAAAGATTCGGGCTCTTCTGACATGGCCTTTTACCAAGGGCCGCGACTGGTACGATTTGGTTTGGTACTTGAGTCAGGTTCCGCCGATTGAGCCCGCGCCGGACTTTCTGCTCGCTTCCTTGGCTCAGGGCGACAAATCATCCGAGTTTCTCACTAGCGATTGGAGGCGAGCGCTGCGCGCGAAGCTGGAAACGGTGGACGAGCGGGCGCTTGCCCATGATGTGCTTCCCTTTCTGGAACGCCCGGTGGAAAAAACGCTTTTAATGAAGGCTCATATTCGTAGCTTGCTCCGGGTTCTTCATTTAAAATAGAAGCGTTTGACGGTCTGTCCAAATTGTGTCATCTTAGTATCGATTTAAGCGGAAACTAAGCTTGGGCCTGAAAATAGCTGGCTAGTCGGTTTCCTGGTGAACGGATTATTCAATAATGATCGGAGCGTGTATGGCCGTTCCCATGAAAAAAGAATGGGGGATCGATCTTGAAGGCCGCCGCATGCGCTGGGAGCCGTGGCCGCACGACGGCGACGGCGTTTTTCGCTCGCCAAGGACCGCGGATGAAGAGAATATGTACGCCATCGCCGGGAGCGCCGCCACTGAAACCGCAGGGGCTCTCGCCGCGGCCGGTCATGATGTAAAGCTTTTGGTCGATCTTCTCAACCACCATTTCATCGATAGCCGCTTCTCAATAAGCGTCGAGGACCTGCGTGATCCCCGCCGCGCCTATTCTCACGAATGTTATTTCTACATCATCATGTTCGCCAAGCGCGTCGCCGGCGATTACGGCTTCCGTTATCTACCCCCCTCCGGTCAATGCGATGTCCACCACAAGATCTACGAGCAAGGCTTCTTGCGCTTCAAACCCTGGGGTGTGGATGAAGGGGGAAAACAAGTTGCGGATGTTACTTCGAATTTACTCGGAGTGATGTTCGCAACTATAGATGCTGTGGTCGAGTCAGGAAGTGATGAGTTTGTTGTATTCATGAGTAGCATACTACCCAATACTATTGACGTACCGACAGGTTTTTTTTCCCATGAGGGCAACTGGATCAGCTATGAATATATCGAATATGGCTTTGAATTCATAAAAATATTGCTTAACAAAAAATCGTCATTGGATATCGAGTATGGCTTGTCATTGTACAATGACACTAGAATGAGCAAAATCTTATTAAGTATACCCCTTTCCCTTGGATTGAAATACACAAAGCGCGCGTTTTCCATGGTAAACCGAATGTATGAATTCGTCGTCGTGAAAAAGCATACTTCGCTGAAGTTGTGTTTTAGGGAAACGCCGAGCTTCGATAAGCGGCAGCGAGGATTGTATATAGCATCTTGCATGGGAAATGACATGCTCACTAATTTTGGCGGCTTGCGCGGAACCCTTTCCTTAATGCTGCCGTACACGATAAATTCATCGATCATAAAATGCGAAACGGAGGATTATTGTTTCATACTTGAGTATCGATTGCGTATGATTCCTCGTTATAAAGCCTTGTTCCTCGGAGTTTTGGCAGGCCTAGTTTGCGCGATAACCATACTATTTATTCCATCGCTTATTGCGGCGCAATTCTTTGTCGTTCTTTGTTCCATTGCCGCGGCCCTTGCCATTTCCTCCTACCATTGGATGGAATCTAAACTGGTTGAAACCAACGACTCCGCCGTCTCGCAGTTGGAGACGCTGCAGGAAACATCCAAACTGTTGATGCTGGAACGGGATTCGCTGGAAACCAAGGTCCGCGAGCGGACCAAGGAATTGGCGGACGCCAACGAAAAATTAAAAGAATTGGATGCCGCCAAGACCGCCTTCTTCGTCAACGTCAGCCACGAGCTGCGGACGCCGTTGACGCTCATTAAAGCACCGTTGGAAGGCTTGCGGGCTGGGCTGTATGGTGACTGTGTCCGTGCGGACGATCCCCTGTTTGCGACCATGGAACGGCAAACGACTAAGCTATTGGGGCACATCAATGATCTTCTCAGCTTTACCCGAATTACGATGGATGCGACGCGGCCAGAGAAAGAAATGATCGATGTCGCGGCTTTCTGCCGCTTTTTCGTCGCTGAAGCCGAGTCCTTGGCGGCTTCGCGGCGGGTGTCGCTGTCCTTTTCCGCCGACGGCAAGCCCCTTATCTGCTTTGTCGATCCGGCTCTGTTCGAAACGGCGTTCCTCAACCTATTGTCCAACGCGCTCAAGTTCACGCCGCCTGGGGGCGCTGTCGCGGTGTCTGTTGCCAATGCTGTTGAAACCGTGACGGTGGCGGTGCGTGATACCGGGGTCGGTATAGAAGAGGATCAATTGGAGCTGATCTTCAACCGCTTCTATCAAGCCGATACCAGTTCCAGCCGCAAGTACGAAGGCCTGGGTATCGGCCTCTCGTTGGCGCGCGACATAGCCCGTCTGCACGGCGGCGATATTCAGGTTAAGAGCCGTTTGGGCCAAGGCTCCGAATTCCGCCTGCTTTTACCTCTGGCCAAGGCTGATACGGCGGATTTCGCCGCGACTCCGAGTCTCCATTTCGACCATTTTATCGCCGATCCGGGCCAACTCTCCCAGCCCGCTCTCGCCGCCACGCTAACGGGTGATAAGGCCGATGGCCATGACACCGCCGTTTTGGTGGTGGAGGACAATATCGATATGAGAAGCTATTTGCGGCGCGTCTTCTCCGAGCGGTACGCGGTGGTCGTCGCCGAGGACGGCCTGGCCGCGTTGGAACTGCTGAAAGGCCTGCCCAAACTGCGTTTGATCGTTTCCGATATCATGATGCCGCGTCTGGATGGGCTTGAATTTTTTAAGCGGGTCCGGCAGCGGCCCCAGCTGGTCGATGTGCCCTTCATCTTTTTGACGGCCAGGGCGGATGAAGCCGAACGCCTAGCCTGTCTTGAGGGCGGAGCCGTGGATTATATAACTAAACCATTCTCTCAAAATGAGTTGCTTGCGAAGGCCAAGAACCTTGTGGACCTGGCCGCCAAGAGTTACCAATCGGCCGTTGACGATCTATCCCACTTGGCGCGGGATAAGCGCTTGCGGACAGAGGGTGAGGCGGATGTCCCCGGCGACACACGCGTCCCCTTGGCGGAGCTCGTCAGCCCCCGCGAGCTGGAAGTGCTGCATTTGGTCGCCGAAGGACTTACCGATAAGGAAATTGGCGTGAAGCTCGGCCTTTCGGCCAGAACCGTCTCCAACCATCTGCGTTCCATCAGCGATAAAACCCAAATGAGCGGCCGGCAAAGACTGGCGACGCTGTATCGGGGAGCGGCTTCATTGACTAGTCAGAATTAGTCAAAAGCGCTCCCTTGTGTTTTCGCGTTTTTACCCTGAAACTAGTCGGCGGGAACATACGTGTTTTGAGGAGGGTTGAAGGAAAATGACCACGCGCCGCTTCGCTACGCCGGTTTTCGCTCTGATGCTTCTGATTGGGGCCGCCGCTTTCACGGCTGCCGCGCCGGCCTCGGTCGCCGACTTATCGGTTCTGGGTGACGCCGTAAGGCCGCCTCGCTCAATCAATGATATCGCCTTTCGGGGTAATATCCTGTATGTCGCTACCCAAAGCGGCGTCGGCGCTTACGACTGCTCCGACCCCACTGCGCCCAAGGATTTAGGCTTCGCGGCCGCGCCAGCCTTCGACACGGTCGATAGCGGCACTTATTTGGCCGTCGTCGGCGATTATCTCTTGTCCGGTCAGCGCTGGAACGGCTTTACGGTCTTCAAGTTGGATTCTTCGGGTAAACCGCTTTATGTCAGTCGTACTCCTTCCGGTCTTGGGCAGCTTTGTTCCTTAATTACCGTCAACGACCACATGGCGGTTAGCGTGGAGGAAAGCGGGGGGACTTGGAAGGCGATAGTCTATGGCCACAAGGCCGGGTCCGATGATTTTGGACTGGTTTCCTCTGTCCAATTTCCGTTCAGCGAAATGGGGCCGACCTGCAAGTTGGCGCTTGTCGGCGGCTATCTGTACGCCTTAGTCCTAAATAAGAATTTATACCGCATCGATCTCAGCGACCCCGCCGCGCCCGGGAAGCCTGAATTGCTCATGGTAGATCAAACCATGCGTAATATCGCGGCCGTTTCCGATAGTCTGGCCGTCGGCCGCTCTTCCCATCGGCTTAGTCTCTATTCCGAGGTGGATGGCAAGCCGACTCCGCTTGGGACCCTAACGGTAGCCGGCGGTAATGGCGGCGGATTCGAAGACATATATGTTAATGAAAACAGGGTCGCCTTTAAACTGGACGGATGGATATTTTGCGAGGTCGATGTATCCAATCCGCGTGAACCGTATCTGGTCGCCATCTCCGGTACTGGGCCGACCGGAGGACTATTCAATTGCGCGATTTCGGGCGATCTCGCGGCGGCGGTTCAGGGCCACAATCGGCTTTTGATCATGCGGCGCCAGGATTCCGATTTTGCGTTGACCGCGACCATCGACTTCCCCGACCGCATGCGTTTCCTGGTCACCGACGGCGCGCGACTAGCCTTGGCCGGCGGTTTTGAAAGCTTGGCGGTGTACGACCTAATCGATCCGGAAAAACCGGAGCTCCGCCAGTCGGTGGTATTGGGCGATCAAACCAGCGAGGCGGTTTTCGCCCTCGGTTCGCTTTTCGGTGTCGCCTCAGGCTATAAGGGCGTGTATCTTTTGGACCCGGAAGACGGTTCCGAGGCGCGCATCCTTACCGACAACCAGCCGCGCGACGCCGTAGCCCATGGCAATTTCTTATATACCTGGAACGACCGCGAGGGTTTCGCCGTTCGGGACCTGTCGCGTCCCGGCGCGCCCAAATTGATCGGCGCTCTGCCGCTCCAAGCCGATTATCGGGATTTAGCCGTGGGCGATAAGAAAGCCACCCTTCTCGCCAATCGCCTCCTGTATATCATTGATCTTGCCGTTCCAGCTAAGCCGACAATAGAAAGTCAATTATATCTTAAGGTCGATTGCCGCTCGGTCAATATAATAGACGGTGTCGCTTATCTTTGCGCCGGCGGCCAAGATGGCATCCTTAAGGTGGATTTGTCAAAGCCGGTCGGCGACCGCGAGGTTGAGCCGGCCGCGGCTTCCAGCGAATTGGACGATGTGTGGCGCGTGACACGGGATGGCGCCTACTGGGTCGTCGCTGGCGGGCGTCATGGCTTAATCCTCATAAATCCTAAAACCATGCTGAGCAAGCGCCTGGCGCTACCCTACGTTGTGGACGTTATCCGAGCGGGCGATTATTTGTACGCGCTTTCGTCCAGCGACGGCTTGTTCGTATTGGGCGTTAAAAAATAAAGCGGGGATTAGTAGAGGACGCTGTTCGCGTTAAGAATAATAGAATCGGAGGAACATCATGGTGAAGAAAAGCGCTTATGGGCTTATAGTCTTTTTCCTTCTCGTGTCCCTTTTATTGGGTTTTACGGCGGCGCTGTCTTCTTGTGCCGGCGCGCCGCCCTCGGCGTCCAGCGGCGAAATGCCCGCGTCCACTCAAGATCAAACCGCCGCGGTCCCGGCCTCCGAGGCGGCGACCGCTGTTCCAGAGATCGTTCCCGACAAAACGATAAAACTACCCGATCTAGCCAAACTCAAAATCCTTTCCGACGGCGGCGACGTTTCGCATCGAATTGAGGACCTGGTGTATTTTAAGGGTGCCGTCTACGCCGCCACCCCGGCCGGTCTGGATGTGTACTCGATAAAGGAAAAGGACGCCATCGTCCTAAAAGAAACGGTGCTCTATCCGCTGCCGCACGGCGCTCAGCGCTGGATGGGCGCGGACGGGAACCTTATCGCCATCCCGGCCGGCTGGAACGGCGTGTTCCTCTACAGTCTTGAAGAAGGCGATGAAAGCCCGAAATTCGCCGCTACTGTTCCCAGCGATATGGACGCTTCCAGCGCCCTTATCGCCGGAAACACTCTTTATATCGGCGGCGGCCGCGACGACAAAATGTTTCTCCTGATTTACGATATCGGCGATCCGGCGGCTGCCAAGCCCTTGGCCCGCCTTCAAGTGTCATCCCGAGGCGCGTGGCGTTCGGCGCTCCGCGAACGGAACGGTTTTGTCTATTATTACGTCGCGGACGGCGACCAGTCGCGCTGCCGGCTCGTGACTATCGACGCGCGGAAGCCGGCCGCGCCGGTCGTGAGCGACACGATCGCCAATTCTTATGGCGACAACATCCGGATGATGGCCATTGGCGCCGATACGCTGTTCATGGGAGCTTACAATCCGTATCGTATCGAGAGCTACGATTTAAGCGATCCGGCCAAGCCGAGGAAGATAGGCGAGACGCGCTTCCATACCGATCCCTGGCGGGCCCCTGAGGATTTGGAGTACGCTGATGGACGGCTCTTGGCGCTCGGTTCCCAAGCCTTCCAAGTATACGATATCGGTAAGGATAGACAGCTAGTCCGCGTCTATTCAGGCGATACGGTGAAACAGAACTCCAATTATTACATATTGGCGGCTGGCGGCGGCGAGGCCTTCATCGCCGATGTTCCCTCCCGAATCAAACGCGTGTCGTTAACCGCGTCGTCCGCGCCTAGCTATGCCATTCAATCGGCTGAGGCTATGGACAATAATTATTCCGTGGAGGCTTATGGCGACAAGCTGTATGTCGCGGCGGGCCAGAATCTGCTTGATATCTACGACCTCGCCGACCCCGCCAAGCCGACATTGCGGGAACGCGTCCAAGCCGAGTATCCCGCTTCCAGTAAACTCAGGATAGACGACGGCTTCCTGTTTTTACCCTATGTCCATTTCGGCCTTTATGTGCTTGATCTCGCAGACGGCTTTGACGCGAAGGTGAATATTAGTAGCCTAGGCTTAAACGGAGGCCTCAAAACCTGGCAACTGGATATACGCGACCGCCACGCCGCTGTCTGTAACTACGATGGTATGATGGTGATTTTGGATATGGCTGTTCCAGGATCGCCATCGGTAGTGAAAGCCATCAAGAGTCCAACGGAAACTGAGGACCTTTTACTGGACCCGCGCGGCGGGTATCTCTATGCCTTCGATATTGATCAAACTATACGTGTGTATGGTCTGGGCGCGTCCGATATCTTAGCGCCGGTCGCAAGCCTTAAGCTCCCAGAAAGAGCCGCTAATGCCCGGAACGTTATCGTCGATACCACACTCTACCTCTGTTGCCACGGTTCCGGATTGGTCCAGATCGATATCGCCGATCCGCGGAATCCGAAGATCGTGCAGAGTTTCCGCGATTTCCCCAACGGCACGCAGGTCAGAGCTGTCCAGATTTACGGCGATTACGCCTTGATAGCCAACGGTTGGAACGGCCTCGTAATTCTGCGTCTATCCACCGGCATGTATCGAAAGATAGAGCTTCCCGGTTTTATACAAGACGTGTTGGCTATGGATGGCTTCATCTATGCTCTGTCCGAGCAGTACGGGGTGATCACGTTAGGAAATTGACGAGGCCGCACCTGAGAGACGCTGCTAAAGGTGTCACCGGTTGAAAGCTGGCTCTCTCACGTGGGAGCGGCGCGGAAACCTAAGCTTCGGAACACAAGACGCGGGGCCCCCCGACCGCGTCTCGGTGTCATTGTACCTGTAATTGACCGGGCATAGACCTAAGACGCGCCGTGTTAATTGACAGAACTGAGGAAATTGGCCTTTTTTTTGGTTTTACGCGCTTGCGGAAAAAGCTCATGTACTGCTGCCAATTTTGTTGCAAAGTCCAACTGTGGTTTTTCATAGCCAACGGATATTTACTCTATTTCGTTCGTGGATTTTTAGGCAGAATCTGCTTGATACAGACCTTATCTGACTAATATGGGATTGGTGATATAAAACTTCTTGGCTCAAGTTATATCCAGGTCTATGCTTAACACAGAGTACGGTGTGGAAATCAGAAATTCTAGCTTTCAACAGAATTGGTAGCAGTTAGTGAAGCCTAAAGCGCGTCGCCGAAGCCCGCGCTGAGGGCTATGAGAGCTTGGCCGGAATAATAGAAGGCCAAGCTTATCCTGCCGTATTTCCAATTATGCCTAAAGCGTCCAAGGGCTAGAACGACATCGGAAATATAGAAAAGAGCGGCGCCAGAGAAAAGCAACCAAGCTTGGGTCCGGGTGAAATAGGTTCCGCCGAAGGTGGATAGGGCTCGGTTCATCATGAAACTGATTATCAGTATATAACAGAGTACAGAAATTTTCATGGCGCCCAGCCCTGGATAGAGATAGAGATATATAGCGGAACCAAGGGAAACGAGGATGACGGCGCTTAACCAATCCGAGGGGAGAAAACCGCTGAATGCGGTAAAAGTGATACTATAGGCCACATGGCCCAATAGGAAGAGCAACAGACCAACACGGAAAGCCGCCGCTGAGCGCCGCATGAACATAAGCGCCATGTCGCCGCCGAAACAGAGGAGTATCCCGGGGAGCAGAGCGAGGATATAGGTAGGATCGGAATGAGCGCCTCTGAAATAAGCCAAGAGGAGGATGACGGTCATAAGGCCTGACGAGAGGGGTTTCCAAAGGCGAATGTGCTTATCGTCAAGAGCGAATTCTCCGCGCAATAATAGGATGACCGTAAGAGTCAACAAAGCGATCGGTAGGCCATATATCATAGGCTCCCCCATAGTTTAGATACCATTTTTATAGTGCTACCAATTCTGTTGCAAGATGCTATCAATATTTCTAAATACCCAGCAGGAATTTACC
>CAZJJK010000101.1:0-12399 GCA_964546285.1 uncultured Treponema sp.
AAAGCGTTTGGATGCCGGAAACTGTAAGTCTTGGCGCGGAAGCGTTTGGCCATTGTATACAACTCAAAGGTTTAGAGCTTCCGAACGTGACGAGCGTCGGCGATAGCGCTTTCTCAGGCTGCACCGGCCTGGAAGCGATCGCGATTCCGAAGCTCCAGAGCCTCGGCGACATCGCTTTCGCCGGCTGCGGTAGCCTAAGCGCCATCGATCTGGCCGAAGGCTTAACGCTGATAGGCCGCGGGACCTTCGCCGATTGCGGCGCGTTGGCGAGCGTGACGCTCCCCCCGACGCTCCAGAGCATCGGCGACGAGGCGTTCCAGAACTGCGCCGTTCTGTCCGGCCTCACGTTCCCCGCGACTCTCGCCGCCATCGGCGCTTCCGCGTTCCAGAACTGCGCCGGTCTGACCGAGCTGGCTCTTCCCGCTTCACTTACCGCCATCGGCGAACATGCTTTTGACAACTGTACCGGCTTAACGAGCCTCCAGCTTAATGAGGGGCTGGAAAGCTTGGGCGATTACGCTTTCCATGATTGCTCCAGCCTGGGACAAGTCGCGATTCCCGTCAGCCTGACCTATTTCGGCGACAGAGCCTTCGCCTCCTGCGACGGTTTGACTGAGATTGTCTTGCCGGAAGGGCTCACGGTCTTAGGGGCTTCGGCGTTCAGCTGGGTGAACCATTTGCCCGCGGTCACCCTGCCACCCACCCTCGCTGTCATACCGGATAACGCGTTCGAATTTTGCCAAGGTTTGACGAGTGTGACGATCAGCGAGGGCATCCAGGCTATCGGCTCTGGCGCTTTCAGCTTCTGCGTCTCGCTGGAGACGATAGCCCTTCCCGCGAGCGTCACGACCATCGGCCGCGCCGCCTTCGCCCGCTGCGATTCGCTTGACGAGGTCTCGCTGTCTACGGGGCTTGAAACGCTGAGCGAAAGCATATTCAGCTGTTGCTCCGCGCTGGAAAGCCTTACGATTCCGGCCAGCGTCAACTTTATCAGCCAAGCTTTCCCCGAATGCGATAATTTAGCCAGCCTCACCGTTCTCGCGGCGACGCCTCCCACCCTGGACACCACGATCAGTTATGGAGTCGTAACGGCGATCAATAACCTAATCGCGCTGCGGGACAACTATGCGCTTCAGGCCATCTATGTTCACTATGATAGCTTGGATGCGTATAAGTCGGCCTGGAGCGGCGTGGCGGACATTATCCAAGCGCGGCCGGAAACGATACCGCCGGAACCCCCTGTTTGATCTATAGCCGGGAAGGTAAAATCATGGGGCGGTCGTTAAGGGCGTTGCCCCGCGTCAGCCCAGCTCTCGTTTCCCGCGTCGTGAGGCGCGGGAAACGTGACTCGTTTTGTCCATGACTACCGCGTGCCTACCCTTAATTCTGGCGAAGCATTTTCTCTCCTGAGATCGGAAACGACGTACGCGAACAAAGGACGCACTGTGGTGTTAGAGGCTGATCACCTCGATGAGTTCCCGATGCATGAAGAATCGGTACGCGCCATGGTCGCCGTAGTAAGCCGCCCCTGCTCAACCATTCCACCGAGCAAGAATAGGAGCCCCTCCTTCCGTGCTTCTCGATCCGTAACCCCGTCGGGGAAGGGGGTATATCGCATTCTTATACAGTTTACAAAATATCCTTGTCGATATATCGCACAAGCTGAAGTCGATCATTCAGCCAGAGGAAACCCAACTCTATGTTGACGAATCGTGGGCTCAATTCGCGTTGGCTCCCGGTTATGGCCTCACCCTCGGGGTGAGAGCGGTGGATTGGAACACGGGCATTCTCGGTAATCCGTCCAATCTCGTTCTGCGTTCCAGGTTATTAAGCGATGATGAGCTTACCGACTTTCCCTTGTTCGTCAGCGCCGCGTCGATACTGTATCCCGTGGAAGTGGCGATTCGCGGCGCTTTCCGCTCAGGCTTATATCCGGCGTTTGGCGCTTCGGCAAGCGTGGGGCTCGGCAATCTGGATTTGCTTATCGATACGGGCTGGACCTACCACAGTCGTATACCGACGGCCGCCGGAGCGCTTTCCGGGTTGGTGTACGAAGACGGAAGCGCGTTCCAAGGCGCCGCCAGCCTTCTCTATTCCATCCCGATCAATAATGAAGGCTCCGCCCTATTTTCCGCGAAGGCCGAATTCCTCTTCCAAGAGCGCGGCTGGGACAGCGCGGATGCCGATGTTTTTTATAGTTCCCTTAATAGGATCGACACAGCCTCAGTTACGGGCAGCGATCAATTCCTCTCGGCGTTGGACGCGATTGACGCTAGTCTTCCCGGCCGCCTGTACGCGTCCCTGCTTTTACGATGCGCGGGGCTCCCACATCCCGATCTCATCCTTCAAGTGGGAATCAAAGCCAACGTAGCGGATATGAGTGTTCAGATCCGACCAGCCTTGGCTTGGAAGTACTCACCCTCTCTGACCTGCGGTATCGCTTATCAGTACGCTGGCGGATCGGATCTCAGTCATTACGGTTCCGCTCTAAGCGATCACGCGGTCACCGTGAATATCTCAGGAACCTTCTAGGCGGAAATACGATTCGCTTAACTATGAAGAATAACGCCCCAACTCACCGCAAAATTCAAGTGATGGATAAAAGAGTTGTGTGGTCTTGGGATCGGGTTTAGACTAATTATAGTCTTAAAGATTCAAATCATTTCGCCTTTCTTCAGTGATGATATTGGATAGGAAAAAATGAGCCAGCTGGAACGCGTGTTCGAAATTCATCGTATCCTTAGAACGAGGGGCCACTTCACTTTAGCGGAGATAGCGGGACTGTATGAGGTAAAAGCCCGTACAGTTCGGCGCGATATTGAATACCTTAGGGACAGATTGAACGCGCCCATAGTCTGGGACGCGAGTATCCGCTCTTACCGGTATGAAAAACCCTACAAAGAACTGGACTTCGCCGATGAGCGCTCGTTGATGCTGGCGGCTCTGCTGCGGAGCCTATTTGAAAGCGGCCGCTATTTGCCGGCTCTGTCATCGAAATTAATTGATGAGACCGATAAGCACCTAAGCGCCGATTTCCGTCGTATCGTCAACCGTATCATTTGGAACGCTCCCATCAGCGAGGATTGTGACATGAACGTCCTCGCGGTAATTTTGGAAGGTTTCATTCTAGGCAAGCGTCTTGACCTACGCTATCGAAACGCCAAAGGCGAAGCATCCGAACGGACCGTTGAAGCGGAGCGGCTGGTGAATTACTCCGGCCGCTGGTACCTAGCCGCCTGGGACCTTAAACGCAAAGGCTTTAGAACCTTCCATTTATCCCGCGTGCTGTCCCTGGCCATCAGAAACGAAAGCGTCCGGGCCGATACCGAACGCGAAGCCGCGGTCGCCGCCTGGTTAGCCGCCGGCTACGGCATCTTCAAAGGCGGTCCTATTCGCGACGCCGTCATCCGCATCCGGGGCCAAGCGGCCGACATCGTCTCCCGCCAGATCTGGCATCCCAATCAACGGATAGACCGTCCGCGGGACCAAAGCGCCTATATCGATCTCATCCTTCCCGTCGCCGATTGGACGGAACTCCTAGGCCGGACCCTTTCCTTTGGCGCCGCGGCGGAAGCGATCGCTCCGCCGGATTTCCGTAAGGCCTGGAAGCGGGAAATAGCGGCCCTGTGCCAGCTGGCGGAAAAGGATGACAAGGAAAAAAGCGATGAAGAAAATACTGAGTAGGACAACGGGTGTCATAGGGGATGTGGGATAATAGTGGCGCTACAAAGGGTATAAATAGCTAATCGAATCACTAAGGAGAAAGCTTGATAAGCGGTAGAATAAGGGAAAATGAAATACCCATTATCCCGATAGATGATTGTATCGCAAAAACATCTTTCGGAAAACCTGGAATTTCAGTAGAAAATCATTGCCGAATAGTAGGTCTTGTGGCTAATGAACTTATATCCCTTTTCCCTTTGAGAATTGCGCTTGATCTTTTTCCAAAGGCAACTGGCTTTATCGCTGCTTGTCATGATATTGGTAAAGTAAGTCCAGCTTTTCAAAAGATGATTCTCGCTAATTTAGAAAGGAACGATGAACCTTTCGTAAAGTATTTAAACCAATTGTCATCAGTAAATGCGGAGCATGCCGGGAGGCGGCAGTTAGGATTTCACGCGGCCGTTAGTCAGATAAGTTTAGAAGGGGTTGATGAAATTATTCCTGAGATAATTGGAATACATCATGGATTTTCGCCTTTAACCGGAAATATGCAAAAAGGTTGTTTTCTTCACGGAGGCTTAAACTGGCAACGTGAACGGGATGATCTTGTAGAACGGCTTCGCGAATATTTTCTTTCAGATGATAAATCATGGCCGCGTTTATCCGTTACTCAAGCAAGAGTAATTTCTGGGCTTGTAACTGTGGCCGACTGGATTGGTTCTGGCGATTGTTTTGCGGATATCACATTAACTGAATGTATAAATAATAATGATCTAAAATTATTAGTAAAAGAGGCTGTCAGCAAAGCTGGTTTTCATTCTGTCCGTGTGAAGCCGGACTTATTATTTAGAGATGTTTTTCCCTTCGAAGCTAATAATATTCAAAAAACGCTGATTTTATCGGCGGTCATTCCAGGCGTGTATGTGCTTGAAGCCCCCATGGGCATCGGAAAGACCGAAGCCGCCCTTTTCGCTGCATATCGTTTACTTGCCGCCGATAAAGCAACCGGTATTTATTTCGCGCTTCCGACACAATTGACTTCGGAACGAATCCACGATCGGATGGAGTTATTTCTTGAAAGGGTAATCGAAAATAACAGTGCGGGCGGTCATGCGCGTTTGCTTCATGGTTATGCCTGGATAAAAGAAAATACAATGGGTGAAAATGCCGATGCGGGCGGTTCATGGTTTGATGGTACAAAGAGAGGAATATTAGCGCCGTTTGCGGCCGGAACGATTGATCAAGCTTTGATGGCTGTCATGAATGTCCGGCATGGATTAGTTCGTTCGTTCGGCTTGACCGGAAAGGTGGTTATACTCGACGAAGTGCATAGTTATGACTCATATACCGGTACTATAATAAATAAACTTATAGCCGAATTATTGAAGCAACATTGTACGATCATCATCCTAAGTGCGACTTTAACCCAAGTTCAACGGCGAAACCTTTTAAATCTTGGCGCTGATTTTGTTCTTTCGGATTCATACCCGCTAATTAGCGCGATTCCCTCTGAAGCCGATAAGGCATTCAATGAGATCGAATGCGCCGGGGAGGATATTTTCAACGTAAATGTCTTTATTGAAATATCAGAAGATAAAGCGATTGATGAAGTTCTTGTACGATCAATGCGTGGTGAGCAGGTGCTATGGATTGAAAATACCGTAACCGAAGCTCAAGAAATATTCAGGCGGATAGCTCCGCGATGTGATGGAACCGGAATCTGTTGCGGTCTTCTCCATTCTCGTTTCATTAAACATGATCGCGAGAGGATTGAAAGTGAGTGGGTCGCTTTGTATGGTAAAGATGGGATAACCCGGCGCGGTGAAGGTGGTCGCGTTTTAGTCGGAACACAAGTGCTTGAACAGTCACTAGATATTGACGCCGACTTTCTCGTTACCAGAATTTGCCCGTCTGATATGTTGCTTCAACGTATCGGACGTTTATGGCGACACAGAATAATTGATAATTATCGCCCAAAGGGAGCTAGCTGTGATGTCCATATTATTGCCCCAGCATTTGGAGAAGCTAGTACAATCCCAAAGCGTTTTGGTAAGTCAGGAGCCGTTTATAGCGAATATGTGCTTTTACGGACACTGGAAATATGGAAAGACCGGACCAGCTTAACGCTTCCAAGCGATATACGAGAAATCCTTGAGACTACTTACAGCGAACGGGAAGAAACTGGACTAGCGGCACGGTATTTGAAAGAACTCCATACTAAGCGCGAAAAATTACAACAGATGGCAAGGATTGGGTTGTCACAGGGTATAGCTACTTTGCCTGAGTCAAAGGCCTCGACTCGATATTCCGAACTTGATACGGTTGACGTTCTTTTGCTTTCAAGTTTTCATAAAATCAATAATGTAAGGAAGCTTAATTTAATAGAAGGGAAAGAAATAGAAGTACCAGCTACCTGTCATGATCGAAAAAAGCGCCGGGTGATCGCGGCCGCGATCATGAAGAATTGCGTGCGGGTGGCTGAAGGGTTGGCGCCAAAGAATAATATGGATATATCGTGGTTATCAAACTATGTTTATATAGGATCTAAAGATGACGATGAAGAGACCCTTAGGATCGCAATTGTTCAAAAAGATGATGAAATAGTAGGTGTTTCAGGTGAACAAACCAACGACAAATACCTGTTAAAATATGACAAGGTAATTGGCTATCAAAGCGAAAAAAGATAGGAGGCTCTAATGATAGAACGTCGATTCAACCTAATTGATGAAAGATGGATACCTGTAGCCGATAAAGGGCTAGTAAGTCTCTACGATATTTTTACTGACACAATGATAAAGGCGCTTGGTGGAAACCCCCTTCAAAAAATATCTATTCTGAAATTACTTCTCGCTATCGCCCAAAGCGCCTGGACCCCTGTGGACGAAAAAGAATGGCGTGAAGTCGGCGCTGAGGGTATGAGTAAAATAGTACTGGGATATTTTGATAAATGGTATGACGAATTCTGGCTGTATGGAGAAAAGCCCTTCCTACAGATGCCGGAGATTGAAAAAGCGGAAAAGAAGAGCTTCGGTTGTGTTATCCCCCATGTTTCTTTCGGAAATACAACCGTATTAACTGAATCGCAAATTGAACAAAATATTTCAGATGATCAAAAAGCATTAATTCTAATACAGCAAATGGGTTTCGCTTTCAGCGGGAAGAAAACAGATAATAAAATAATCCTCACACCAGGCTATACCGGAAAACTTAACGAAAAGGGTAGACCAGCAACTGGGCGCGCTGGGCCTTCATTAGCATTTCAAGGATTACTCCATAGTTTTGTTTTAGGTTCTAGATTGCTAGATACCTTATGGTATAACGTTTTTACCGAAAACGAATTAGAAAAACTAGGGATATTCTCAGAAGGGTTAGGCAAAGCTCCGTGGGAACTGATGCCGAAGGGTGAAGATGATAAAAATGCACAGATTTTAAGGAATTCATATATAGGCCGACTAGTGCCATTATCTAGATTTATTCTCTTAACAGACGATGGACTTCATTATTCTGAAGGTATTGCACATCTGAATTATCAAGATGGAATTTTTGATCCAAGTACCGCGATCGATTTATCGTCAAGTAAACATCGTGCGCTTTGGGTTGATCCTGAAAAAAAACCATGGCGACAGTTACCCGCATTGCTCTCATTTATGGGAGAAAACACAAATGGTTTTAATTGCGCTCAACTTAAGATAGCTATAAAGCGAATAAAAGATATCGATTCTTTTATCGTTTGGGCAGGGGGGATACGCGTAAGCAGCAATGCTGGTGAGCAATATCTTTCTGGGACTGATGATTTCGTGGAATCGGAAGTTCAGATTTCTGGAGGGATATTCGGTAAAGAAAGTGAATTTTTTTTATCACTTAGTCGATCGATGGAAAGGCTTGATGACCTTTCAAGGTTTCTTTGGGGAAGGGTTAACGCTTATTGCAAAGACCAGAAAGTAGATGGGAAAGGAATTGCGAATCAAGCTACTGGATTGTTTTGGCAACTTTGTGAACGAGAATTCCAAAAATTGGTTGACGCTTGCGATCCAAATGATTCCGGCGAGAGGCTTAAGAAGTTGCATGATTTATTTTTAAGCTATGCGTACAAAGCCTATGACTTTTATTGTCCGAATGATACAGCCCGACAGATGGAGGCCTGGGCAGCAAATCGGCTTCGATATACTGGTAAAAAGAAAAACGGTAAAGAGGAGGGTGCTGAATAATATGGAAGACGGGAAAGTTTCAAAACAGGTGTGGTTCGTGAATGCGGTGATCGAGCGGATCAAGCAAGATACGGCGATGAGTGCCGCGTTAAAAAGAGCCGATAATCCGGCAACCGAGTACCAAGCCTGGGAGTATCTCGCGACTTATAAGGTTGATTTAGAAAAACCTTGGGAACGTATTCCCTACGCAACCATTGCCGCGGTTCTTGCCCGAGCGAAGCCAGAGCATGACGGGCTTTTATCGATCGGAGAGGCGATAGCCAAAAGCGGTAAGGACCATATCCCGGGCGATCAGGAACGAGCCCGTCTACGCCGGCTTCTGGCCTGTGATACAACCGAGGAGGTATGCGCTATTCTTCGTCCCTTGCTTAGCCTGATTGTTTCCAGAGCCTTAAAAATTTCTTACGGAAAGCTTCTCCAAGACCTCGTTTTCTTCGGCAATAATCCGCAAGTAACCAAAGCACGTTGGGCGCAGGCGTTCTTCAGAACGCTCGAGGAGGCTGAATGATCGTCTCCGAATTAACGCTAAGTCGGTTAGATTGTAATGCGTTGCGAGTCACCGACGCCTACAGTATTCACCGTGTTGTATATTCACTTTTTCCCAAAACGGGTGATGAGCCTAGAAATTTCTTATTCGTTGATAAGGGCGGAGCTTTCAATAATAGAAAAATACTCATCTTATCCGAAAAAGAACCTATTTTACCGGAGCATGGATCGTTAAGAATGAAGCGTTTGCCAGACGCGTTTCTTAATGAGGATTTATATGGCTTTGAAGTCACGATGAATCCAGTTAAGCGTGATAATAAGACTGGACGAATCAATCCGATCAGAGGAGACGAGGCTTTAACTGAATGGTTCATGGGAAAATCAAGAACCTATGGCTTTATTGTAGAAAAGCATTCCCTTACTGTTGGCAATACCAATGTTTTGCGATTCAAAAAGGATGGCAAGGAGGTAACGTTCGGGAAAGCGACATTTAAAGGGAAACTGCAGGTAGTAGACCGGAGTCTTTTCATTCAATCTTTCATGTATGGTTTAGGAAGAGCGAAAGGCTTCGGCTTTGGCTTGCTTCAAATTATTCCGCTTAAAAAGACATCGTTGGATGCCTAATCTAAATTCATTTAGGAGACCGATCATGAATCAAACGGAGAACAAGTATCGAAATCTGCGCGTGGAATATCACATACTCCAAGCTTTCCCTGTTACTTGCTTAAACCGAGACGATGTCGGAGCGCCAAAATCAGCGGTCGTCGGCGGCGTAACGCGGGCTCGCGTCAGCAGCCAATGCTGGAAACGGTATGTTAGGCTCGCGATGCACGATTTGGGAGTGAAGCTTGCCCATAGGACAAAACGAGTTGAAGAACTTATTTCCAGAATGGCCCAAACAGATGGCGTTAACCAAGATGGTATGGGCGCTTGTTATAAGGAAATCACTAAATATATATCTAATGATACATTGCTTTTTATCACCGATTCAGAGGCGATAAAGCTCGCGGAATATGCAAAAGCGATAAACTACACTCCAGCAAAAGTTAAGGAAGCTGATGTCATTAAATTGATAAAGGATACTGGCAATAAAGCGACGGACGGCTTAGATATCGCTCTTTTCGGTAGGATGGTCGCTCAAGCCGCGACCTTGGATATTGAAGCTGCCGCTTCCTTTAGTCACGCTATTTCCACCCACAAGGTGACCAATGAGGTAGAATTCTTTACCGCTCTTGACGATCTGGCGGAAGACCGTGGATCAGCCCATATGGGAAGCTTAGAGTTCAATTCTGCCACATACTATCGCTATGTTTCGCTTGATATCGGCCAATTGTTCGATACTCTTCAAAACGAGGAGGCGATTCCTCAAGCTGTAAGCACTTTCACTAAGGCCCTTTATATAGCGGTCCCAGCAGCCCGGCAAACGACGCAATCTGGGGCAAGTTCCTGGGATTTCGCAAAGATATTAGTGCGGAAGGGGCAAAGACTCCAGCTGGCTTTTGAGACCGCAGTTAAGGCGCGGGATGGGGGCTTCCTTAAACCGAGTATCGATACGCTTAAGGATACATTGGCTATGAAGGAAAAACTTTCAGGTTCGCTCTTCGGGAAAATTGCGGAATTTAGCTTTGGCGAGGATACTGATTTTTCGATTGATGAGCTTGTGGATTCCATTGTTTCTACAATAAGGATCTGAACTCATGGATATGCGATATCTTGCGCTATGGCTTGAAGCGCCCTTGCAGTCATGGGGCGCTGATTCAAAGTTTGGCAGGCGCGACACTCTACCGTTCCCTACTCGATCTGGTGTCATCGGTCTATTACTATGCGCACTAGGCGCTTCTGGTGAACAGAACGATCTGTTAGGAATCTTAGCCAACTTTTCTCAGACTGTGTTTTCTTATTCGCCAATAAAGAAAGCATTTCAAGAACCATTATTGTGCGATTTCCAAATGGTTGGAAGCGGTTATAGCAATAAAGAGCTTTGGGAGAATTTTATGATCCCTAAAACCGCTGAAGGTAAAAAGGCCGTAGGCGGCGGGACGAAAATGACATATCGTTATTACCTTCAGAACGCTTATTTCGGCGTGATTCTTGAAATCCCGGGATATCTAGCCGAAAAGGTTTCCAAGGCATTTCAGGAACCCGCATACGATTTGTATCTCGGAAGAAAGGACTGCGTCCCGACCGATTTTATATGGAGAGGCGAGTTTTTTTCAAAAATAGAGGCGAATCAAGAACTAGTTAGAATAGTAGAAGAAAAGGGGCTCAAGGAAACATTTAAGGTTCTAGATGGTGATTTCCCTGATATAGGCGATGTCATGACGATAAATGATGTGCCATTACAATTCGGTATTGTTAAAAAATACCGAGATAGACGTGTTACGATCGTTCCTACGTGAAAACTAAATGTCAGAACATACAAGGCTCCTTGTTAAGGTAACGCGCGAGAATCTGCCTCAGATAAAGGATCGGTATCCATTTATTTACCTTGAACGGGGAAGGCTAGAAATTGATGACAGTAGCGTAAAGTGGATAGATTGTTCGGGACAGGTCATAAGGTTGCCTATAGCTACTATCACGATGTTGCTTCTGGGGCCAGGGACAAGCATAACTCATGAGGCGGTAAAAGTTCTCGCTGCCGCGAATTGTTCAGTATGTTGGGTTGGTGAAGACTCTTTACTATTCTATGCTGTCGGTCAAACACCTACAGCGGACACCAGGAATCTTAGATTCCAGATTCATTTAGCGTGTGATCCCGATAAAGCCCTTGAAATCGCTCGAAAGATGTTCTCAAAACGATTCCCTGATGCGGACCTTTCAGGTAAAGGATTGAAGGAAATGATGGGAATGGAAGGCGCAAGGGTGAGGAAACTATACGAACGGAAAGCCGAAGAATACCATGTTGGATGGAAGGGCCGTTCTTTCGTTCCCGGAAAATTTGAAATGAGCGATATCACGAACCAAATGCTTTCAGCCTGCAATGCCGCTTTGTATTCATTACTGTCATCAGCTTTATATACGATGGGGTATTCTCCTCATATAGGTTTTATTCACTCTGGAAGTCCGCTACCTTTTGTTTATGATTTGGCGGATCTATATAAGGAATATCTTTGTATCGATTTAGCGTTTTCTTTGACTTTAGAGATGGCTGGAAAATATAACAAATATAGAGTGTCCAGCGAATTTCGCCAACGAGTTATCGGTATTAAGCTACTTGAGAATATGAAGGCGGATATTGACGGAATATTAGGAGTGCCATGAGTATGGTTGTCGTGATTGCGAATGATCTACCTCCCGCTGTTCGTGGGCGAATGAAATTATGGTTTATTGAAGCACGGGCCAATATTTTTGTATCTGGTATAAAGGATTCAGTAGCTGACGATGTAATTACATATCTATACAAATCTTGTCCCGTATCTTCAGGCTTGCTAGTATTTCAAAAAACGTCCACCCCTCCTGGATACAAACTTTGGGGTAATGGTGAACCTGATAGAAAAATCACAAAAATTGATGGATATCCTTTAGTAGTAGAGAAAGAAATCAAAAAACCCTAGGTTTCTTAAAAACACTATGTATAATGTAGTAGGCCTTAGTATAACGCTATATCTTGGTGTTTTCCCCACGACCGTGGGGGTGTTTCCAAAGAGGGACGCCGGTCGCTCTGCCGATTAGTGTTTTCCCCACGACCGTGGGGGTGTTTCCGCCCGAAAAAGTGTTGACGGAAAGAGTGAAGCGTTTTCCCCACGACCGTGGGGGTGTTTCTACGGCGAGCAGTTAGGAAGGCCGCATTATCACGTTTTCCCCACGACCGTGGGGGTGTTTCTAATTTTCATGGCATCGCGGTACAATATCTTCTGTTTTCCCCACGACCGTGGGGGTGTTTCTTCACCGGAAAAGAGTGGAATTAACGTATTAACGTTTTCCCCACGACCGTGGGGGTGTTTCTACGCTATATGGAGGACTTATTATGGGGGACAAGTTTTCCCCACGACCGTGGGGGTGTTTCTTAAGGACCAGGGAGTAGCGTTCCAGGAAGACCGTT
>CAZJJK010000102.1:0-12398 GCA_964546285.1 uncultured Treponema sp.
TGAAGAAGAGCGGATCGTTAAGACTGAAGCCATGTCCGGCCAGGGTGAACAGGTCCGTCGCCGTATTGATGTCGCCGGTCGGGATAGGATCGCCGGTCAACAGGGCGTACATTCGGTAGGAATCGAAGTCCTCTATTATCCAGCTGGAGTTGGATCCGCTATTGGTAAAGACGGTCTCGCCCGCGTCGATGATATCGTCATCATCCACGTCATGCCAGAGTTGTAGCGAGCTGATGGTGCTGTCGTCGCTGACGGAACCTCGGAGTTCCACGGCGCCGTTAACGTTCGGCGCCACGGCCGGGCTGGGATCGTCACTCATGCCGCTGGGGCTGGTGAAGCTGAGGCTCGGTTCCGCCTTATCTACGATGATGGTGACGAGGCCGGAAGTGGTCTTGCCGTTCACGTCCAAGGCGCGGTAGTACACGCTCCGGGTGCCGTTGTCAAAACTGGCGATACTGCCCGAATAATGGAAGACATCCGAGGAAAGCTGAACCGTGAGGCCGGAAGCGATATCGCTATCGATAGTGTAGACCGCTCCGCCGAAGCTTTCGGAGACCTGGTAGCTGGTCGGCGTCCAGTTCGCGCTCAGCACGTAATAAGGCGTACCCTCCACCAGGACAGCGCCGCCGCCTATAAAGTAGACGACATCGCCGGGGATCATGCCATGTTCGGCCGCGCCGGTGGAAACGGTATCGCTGGCCGCGCTGGCGGTAGCGTTGATCGCCGCGATGGAGGCGTTGTTCAACTCAGCCCAACTACCCGTTTGGTTCGTCAGGGACACTTCGATATAAGGCACATCCGGCGTTAGGCCGTCACTGTCATGGTCGTATACGGCCAAGCCATTCGCGTCGCTGGTGTTGAGGCTGAGAATGAAATCGTTGTTGACATACGCGCCGTTGATGCTCGTTCCGTCGATAACCCGGTCCACATCGCCGGCGTAGCCAGCGACAGACTGGATCAAGAGGCCGTCCACGACAAGGGTGGGAGAAGCGGTATTGATGCTGAACGAGACGGGATCGGCTTCAGTGGCAACGCCGCCGTCGCTTGCCTGTATCTGCAGGCGGTAGTAGCCATCGCTCGTCAGGGCGCTGGCCAGGTCGTATTCAAAGGTATAGCTCTTGGCGCCGCTCGGGCTGCCGAAGCCGACATAGGCTTCGTTCGTGTCGCCGAAGTCGCCATCGTTATTCCGATCCAACCGAATCTGAAGGGCGCTCACGCCGTCGTCGTCGATAGCGCTACCCTGCGCCTTGGCGTTGGCTTCCAGCATCTGGCTAGCCGTCGGTACGCTGACCGTAACGATAGGCGCGTCCGAAGCCTGGGCTACATCGAAATCGAGGGAAACTAGATCCGCGACATTGCCGGCGGAGTCCACGGACGCCGCCCATAGGTGCTGCGGTCCATCCGCGAAGTCGGTCGTATCGTGGGAAACGGTCCAGCTATACACGCCGCTTGTCCGCGACCAGTTCTGCTTGGCCGCCATCACGCCGCTGCCGGCGTCGGCGTAGCTTGTTATCGCGGCGGCTGGCTCGGCCGCGAGCGCCACCATGAAGTTGGACCCGGCGACAAAGCCGTCCGTATCCACATAGTAGGCCGTGTCCTCAACCAGGCCGGCGGGCAGACTGTCGCCATAGAAGTAGACCGCGTCGCCGATAGTAAGGTCATGCAGGGGGCTCGTGAATACGCCGGTAGCGCTATTAACGCTGACCGGTCTCCCCAGGTCGCCGATCGTGGGCTGGCTCAGGCTCGTATCGCCGCTTAGGCGGTAGTACACCTTATCCACAATCAAATTATCAGCGGCGCCGCCCTGGATCGACATAGTTTCATTGTACGCGCCCTGCATGGTCAGGTACACGGCGCTCGCGGTATTGGGATTCTCCGCGTCGGTGACAAAGCTTACCGTGGGCTGTTCCACATCGATGAACAGAGTGAAGGATTGGGAATTGGTCCGGTTATGATAGTCGGTCGTCAAGACCTCAAAATTAACCGAGCTTCCGACGGGAGCGAAGCCGCTCGTGGTCCAGCGCCAAGCGCTGAAGTCAGTACCGATATTGATGACGCTGTTTTCCGCGAATTCGTCAAAGTTATCGTAGGCTGGGGCTGTATCCGTAACGCGGACTTGGACGTTTGCCACCCGCAGGCTGTCGGCCGCGGTGCCGGTGATGGAGAAGTCGCCGTTGATGTAGGCGCCCTGGAGGGTCGCCGATTGCTTGTAGCCGTTGTTGAGGCCGCTGATGCCGGCTGACGGCACCGCGTCGTCCTTGCGGAAGGTCTTGGGCAGAGAATAGCCGTAGACGGGCGCTATATCCTGGGTATCGTCCGTGAAATCCTCACCGATATCAAGCGCGCGGAGCTGTATAGTATACGCCGCCTCGCGTTCGGCGAGGTCACCGATAGCGTGCGACCAGTTGACGGAGAGTCCGTCGCTCAGGAGCGACAGCTCGCCCGCCGGTATAGCGGTCCACGCGCCGCCGTCCACACTGTACTCTACCGTCGACACGTCCACACTGTCGTCGTCGGACAGAACGCTATTGATCGCGCCCGAGTCGTCCAGGAGGGCATTGTCCGCGTTTGTGATGGAAAGGCCGGGAAGATTCGCCGTCGCCGAAACGGTGAAGGCGACATGGTTCAGGGCATCCGTGGGATTGGACCGGTTACCGATATTGTCAACGGCCATCACGTAGATGGTGACCTCGTCATCGCAATTAACGGTGACGGAACCGTCGCCCGCTTCCACGCTGGCGCCGGCCGCGGTCGCGGACACTTTGAAGGCGTCCGCGCCATAGCCGTCGGCTATTACGTAATAGCCGTAGCCCTCGGTCAAGCCGGTCGGCAGGGTGCCGCTGAAGCTCACTCTATCGCCTACATCAAGGCCATGACCGGCCGCGGCGAAGACATCGGTCGCGCCGGTAACGGTGGCGCTGAGGGTACGGATAAAATCGGTAGTCTTGACGCGCTTGTTCCAGTTAAGGGCGGTGCTGCCGGTATCCTGGCTTGTCCAGCCATCGGTTCCCAGTGTTACATTCGCCCAATCGCCGAGCGCTCCCGCGCTGCCCACGGTCTTGAACCAGACGCTCGCGACCTGATTGAGGTCGTAGGTTGAACCGGAGGCCAAGACCGATCCGTTGAGGGTCGTAGCCGACAGAGGCTGGCTGATGGAGATAGTCGGAGCGGCGGTGTCGTAGATAAAGTACTGTTCTTTCGTCTGCACCTTGTCGAAGGCGTCGGTGACGGTCAAACGGTAGTAGATCTGGGCGTTCGTCGTATCGGTATAGAGTACCGACCAATCGATAGTGGCGGTGTAATCCTCCAATAGGACAAACACGTCATTCCCATTATCCGTAAAGGCGACGGAAGTCGTGCCGCCGTCACTGTCGGTCACCTCAAAATAGTCGCCGGACAGATTCCGGATCCAGTAGGTGGTGGCGCCCTCTATGCCTTCAGGCAGGTCGCCGCTTGAGGAGTAGAAATTGACCCGGGCATTGTTTAGATACCCGGTGATAGAATCAAGGTCTCCCGTACCAGTGTAGCTGAAGGAGGAGGTCCCGAAGCTCGCGCTTACCGGCTTGTAGTGCTGGTACAGCGTGGTTTCGCTTCCGTAGGCTCCGCCTCCAACCGCGTAGGCGATACTAACCGACTTCACGCCGCTGGCGTCATAGCCGGTGCCGGCGATGGTGAGCTCGTCGTTGAAGAGCTGTCCGTTCGCTATCGGATACGTAACGGTTCCAATCGTTATGTCCGGCCGCTGGGTATCCACGGTGAATTTGACCGCGTCGCTTTCCACCCAGGTGTAGGCGCCGGGCGTCCAATGGGAGGCCGCGGGATCGGTAATGTCGTAGGCGCGGATCTGGAATTCGTACTTACCGTCCGTCAGGGCGCCGAATTGATGGCTCCAGATCGCGGTGCCGGAGGACGCCGCGGGCGGATTGGAAACGGCCGCCCAGTTATCAACAAACGCCGCCGGCAGCTGCCGGTACCGAATCTGGATGGAATCCTTATCCACGCTGTCGTCGTCGCTGATGGTCCCGTTGACCTTGAGCGAGTCCAAGAGATTGGTAGAGAAAGCCCCGCCCTCGTTCGGCGTCAGGATAGTGATGATGGGCCTATCGGTTTCCTGGCTGACGGCGAAAGCCGCGCTGGCGGGAGAAGCGGCGCTGGTATTGCCGGCGCTATCCACCGCGACGACTCTAAGGATATACGAGTCGTCGGTCAGAGCCGTGGTATCGTAGTCGTCCAAAGACCAGGAATAAGTCATCCCGGTAATGATCGTGTAGTCGCCGGGGTAGGTCGGCGTGACCAAGGCCTGACTGATGTTGTACCACACTTCCGCGACGCCAAAGGTGTCGGAGGCGGTACCGATGATATCAACCGCCCCATTCAGGGTGTCGGTTCCGGCCGGCGCCGGGTAGGCAATAGCCGCGCCGGGCGGCGTATCGTCTATCAGGATGGTGGTCTCGCGAATGGTGGTGGCGTTGGCCGAGTCGTAGGCCGTTACCCGCACCGTCTTATAACCGTCCGCGGCGAGTCCGGTAATGGTTTGGTTGATATTATAGACCGTATCGTCGGTCGTCAGCGCCGAGCCGCTCAGTTCGTCCATGGATAGGCCGAGGAGGGTTTCCTCGCCGCTATCGATCACGTTGTCGCCATCGGCGTCCACCCAAATAACCACGCGCTTGATGCCGTTCAGGTCCTGGGTAGTCCCTATCACCGTAATCTCATCGTCGGCGATTTTGTCGCCGTACACGGGTTGGGTCACGTCCAAGGAAGGCGGTCCATTGTTGGTGAAGAAAGTAAATGGATCAGCCGGGGCATCGATCGGCTGGCTATAGTAATAGCTGGTTCCCGCCGCCTGTAGAGCGTTGAAGTAGGCGTTGAAATCGGCCAGGGTATTGCCGGCGATATCGTAGGTATCGTTCACGTCCAAAGCCCGCACCTGGAAGCCGTGTTCGCCCTCATTGGGCATTATTTCCGTGCCGATGATATGGGACCAGGAGACAACCGCCCCGTCGCTTGAAGGCCGCGAAGTGACGAAAATCCAATCCTCATTCAAATTGTCATTGGGATAGGTCGGGTCGGAAACGTCGTAATACTCGCCATCCGCGTTTAGATCCACGCGAATCTGGATACTGTCCTTGCGCACCGAATCGTCGTCAGTGATCGTTCCGTAGATGGACACGCTGCCGACCGGCAGACTGGTGACGCCGTCCACGAGGTTGGTGATGGAAATGATGGGCCGATCGGAGTCCTGGCTTACCGTAAAGGTATAATCTTCCGGTAATCCGACATTGCCGATAGAGTCCACCGCGACGACACGGACGCGGTAGCCGTCGGCTCCGGAATCCACGGTGCCGGTTGTATCGATATCGGCGTTCCAAACGTAGAGACCGGAATCCACCGGGGTATAGCCAGCCTCGTCGTAAATCTTATAGACAAGTAGGTCGGAGCCGGCCGTGTCAAAGGCGGCCAGGGTATCGCCGTTGGAAGTGGAGGAAACCTCGAACTCGGTGGCGGCGAAATTCTCGTCCCGCACGTAATAGGTGGTATTGGCCAGGATATCGTCCGGCAGGGTCATACCGATAAAGCCGACCATATCGCCGACGGCCAGATTGTGGTTAGCGGCGCCGGAGCTGAAGCGCTCGGTGGCGGGATTGGCCGTGATTTCTACGGCGTATTGAGCCCGTACCGCTGAAACGAGGGTGCCGGTGGAACCAATATCCACAGCCGCTCCGGCCTGGGTCGCCGAAACCTTGAACTGGGTAGTAGTCAAACCATCGCTGATAACGTGGTAGACCGTACCGGCGCTGAGGCCGGTCGGCAGAACGGTGCCGACGAAATAAAGCTCGTCGTCCGCCGAGTAGCCGTGGGTGATATAGGTAGTGAAGACATCACTATCCGCGTCCGCGTTCAGCGCTAAGGCGGCGTTCGTCTTTGAGGGCAAAGCCGGAGGCGTCGCGACAAGATCGGCGTTAGTGCCGTGCCAGAGGAAGATATTGCCGAGCTGGCGGTTATCGGAGGCTTCGCCCTTTACCGTAACCAGGGTGCCGTTGAGGGTATCGCCTTCACCGGGCTGCAGGATGCGGTCAACGGAGGGGAGGGTCTTATCGATGGTGATCGGGATTTGCTGGGTGGCGGTGGTGCCGCCCAAGTCCGTCGCTTCTATCCTCAAGATATACTCGCCGGTGGACAGCGAGCCGGTGTTTAGCGTGCCGCTGAAGAGGACAGGGTTATAGCTCCGATACACCTGGAGATCGGCGCCGCCGACCGTGATTTCAACAGGATCGGTATAGGCGGGATCGGTGGATAGGGTAAAGTCGTTCCCGCTCACCCCGCTGACATAATAGAGGACGCCGGAATTGAGCCCGTCCGGCATCGTCGTCGCGATAAAGGAAACGGTGTCGCCAACAACGAAATCGTGTCCGGCGGCGGTCACCGTATCGGCGGTCCCGACTGAAGCGCTAAGGTAGCCGCTGGGATAGAGCGTCGTATAGTTGGAGCCGTCGAAGGTATACCTGACGTTCTCCACCCACAGAGAATCGGTCGCCGTACCGCTAACCGTCATATCGGTCCGGTAGGTACCGGTGCTGGGGGAAGTGACGGAAATAGACGGCGGGCCGTAGTCCACCGAGAAGCGGATAGGATCGGTGTCGTCCCAGCTGTAGTTCGTGCTGACACCGTAGATCGCGTCCCATTCGCCGCCATTCCGCGTACCGGATTCTAGGGTATCGCGGAAGCGTACCTGGATACGGAAAGCGCCTTGCGGGAAACCTATCAGCTTAATTTTCGCTTGGGCCAGGCTGGCGTCCGCGCTGGGCACTTCCTCAATATCTATCCAGGTCGCCTCGGTTTCCCACTTATCGGTAGTATCAAGGTCGGCGGTTCCGATGGATTCTACGCTTTCGCCCCTAAAGTCGAAGGCGTCGTTGAAATCGCCGTCGTTGTTGAAATCGATACGGTACTGGAGTTGGGAAACGTCCACAAGGTCGTCATCCTCAACCGACAGGATGATCGCGGGGTTCTGGCCGAAGCCGTTGATATAATTGGTCGCGGCCGTATCGTCCAGGTTGTTGAAGCTGATGTCCGGCCTGTCGCTTACCTGGTCCACGGATAGATTCTGCAGGGCCGTGGCGGTATTGGGACCGCTGGCTACCGCGTCGCGGACTACGACGCGAAGGTCGCGGGCGCCGGACACGATGCCGGTGGTATCGATACTCAAGGTGAAAGTGGAGGCAGCGGAGCTGGCTTCCGTCCACACTGGGGTCGCCGTTCCGTCGCCGGAGCCGTGGGCCGTGACCGTAAAGAGGTCGTTGACGCTTGGCGAAGCGCCGGCGCCGACCGCGTTCCAGTCGGTGGTGGTTCCGAGATCGGTGATCCTATAGCGCAAGCCGACAAGGAATTGGCCGGCGTTCACGCTTTCCGCGCCCGCTGTCGCGTCCGCGTCAAAGGGATCGTCCGTGTTGGCCAAGGCCGCGCCGTCGCCGACTATCGCGTAGTAGGCCAGATACTGGTCGCTGCCGTTCTTCTCAACGCCGACGCCGGTGTCGGAAACACTGAATCGATATTCAATCTGGCCGTTGACGATGGTACCGTTCACATCGGTGCCATTGGCACCGGAAATGACGCCTTCTGGAGTAATCACGGGATCGGTGTTGTCCACCGTCACCAGGCGCGTCACGGAATTGCTCTTCGCGGCAGTGTCGGTGACGGAGATAGTCATATTCACGTCGCCGTCGGCGCCGATAATGTACTCGTATTCCCAGTATCCGTCATCGCCGGTGTCCGGGGTATTATCCGGGCCGTCGGTATCGATAAGCGCGTAGAAGGTGGAGGCGCCCGCCTCTATCTTCACGTACGGACCCTCCGCTAAGGGACCCGCGTCATCGGGATCGTAGCTGTGGATGCCGTTGATATCCGTGGCATAGCCGGACAGCGTAAAGTTGGCGCTGCGCCGCTGGAGGCCGGCGCCTAGGGCCGTTTCGGATAAGGCTGGCGGATTCCGGTCCACCATATAGGACTGCGTCGCCGCCGTCGCCAAGTTATTGCCCGCGCGGTCAGTCGCCCGCACAGAGATGGTGTGGGTTCCTTCCGCCACGCCGCTAACGTCCACGGTGCCGTACCAATTGTCCGTCGCCGTCAAATGCGCGTCGCCGGGGAGCGGCCAGGTACTACCGTCCAGAGAGTAATCGACATAGCCGATACCGCTGCCGCCGCCATTGTCCGCGGCCGTTCCGGCTATGGTCAGGCTATCCGTGACATACACCGGCGCGGTGGATGTGATGATCGTGGAAACGGGCGCCGTCCGGTCAATAGTGAAGGAGACGGCGGCGGTAGGCGTATAGCGTCCGTACGTATCGGTGGCTTTAAGCACCAAATTCTTCAGACCTTCAGTAATGCCTGATCCAATATCGAAATGCCAGTCCCAATTCCCTTTGCCCACGTTTTCCGTGACGGTGGCTGTATAGTCATAGCTCGCACCATTATTCAGGCTTACGGTGACTGACGCGATGCCGTTGGCGTCGTCCGCCGTTCCGCTCAGCCTAAAGCCCGGATCGCTGTCGTTGCGGACGCTGCCACTCAACGTAAAGGGCGTTCCAGAGGGTAGAGGCTGGGCGTCGGCGTTAAGATTGATGCTGGGAACGAGGGTGTCGTAGGCGAAGTAGATGCCCCGGCTAAAAGCCAAACCAGCCGCGGTGTTGTCGCTAACGTCAACCAAGGTACTGCCGTCGGAGCTCGATGAAAGCTCGAATTCCGTCGCCGAAAGATTGTTGGACCGCACCCAATACACGGTAGCCGCCGCCAAGCCGGCGGGCATGGTCGTGGCCGTCAGCGTAAGCCGCTCGCCGGCCTTAAGCCCGTGCGCCGAGGAAGCGGTAAAGAGATCGGTCGTATCGTTGACCGTAAGCGATCCAGCCATCGGCACGCTGTGGATGGCGGTGCCGTTCGTGTCCAGGGCGTCTATGGTGAAGTACGCCGCGCCGTCCGGTAGGGAAGCCAAATCATGGCTGAAGCTCCGGCTGGTATCGCCGCTGGCACCGTTCAAGGTAGAAACGGCCATGGGATAGCCGCTGAGGAGGACGTGATCGGTGCCGTAGATGCCGATGGTCGCGGAGGCGACCCCGTCGTCGTCCGTAATGGTTCCGCCAATAGTCTGGCCGGCCACCAAGAGGTTGTCGCCGACATTCGCTTCCAGCAGGACAGTATTATTGATCAGGCTGTCGTAGCTTACGATGGGCCGATCGGTGCTTTGATCGATCTCGAACATCCGCACCGCTGTATTATGCCCGTCGTTGCCGGCCTTGTCCTGCGCGACCACCCAGAGATAGTAGTTGTCCGCTACTTCGTAAATATCAGTATAATTAGTGGTTACAATCTGTTGAACACCGGCGTCCAATATATCGACGACGCCGGAAGTGGCCTCGGTCGCGGTATACTCAGGCGCGTCGGCGGAGAAGGTGGCGTCGGTGATGAAGTACTTGACGCCGTCGTAGGCGTCCTCCTCCAAGCCGTTGGCGTCGGAGGCGATGGAATTGAAGGTCACCGTTCCGTTGACCTTGCTACCGCTCGCGTAGTTGGTGAAACTCGTGATAAGAACGGTCGGCGGTGTCTGGTCAACGGTGATCGTCCGCTTCTCCACCGTGGTCCGACCGAATTTATCGGTGACGCTGATAGTCAGTTCATAGGAGCCCGTCCCGTCGATATTGATCAGACGCTCCCATCCGCTGTCTGTCGGATAGCTCTCCGGAGTCCAGCTAATCGGGTTCGTCAGGGTATGACTCGTTCCGTCTTTTGTGGCCGTGATCGTTACCGGCGTTCCCACGCCAAAGTTGACGTCCCGCGTCGTTCCGGAAATGATGAAGGCGTCGTTCTTATAGACGATGCCGGTATACTCGGCGTCCACCGTCAAAGCCGGCGCGCCATGATCGATATTGTAGTTGTAGGGAACTGTCGCGGAGGTATTGCCGGCCATGTCTTCCACATAGAACCACACGGTGCTCTGGCCCGTCGTTCCTTCCAAAATAGACGAGGAATCGATATCGTTCTTTACCCAAACCGCCGTACCGGGTAGAGATACCCAGGCGTCGTCATTGCTCCCGTTATTATTCAAATCGATGGAGTACCAGATATACCGCAGGCCGCTCGTCGCGTCGTTCGCGATTCCGCTGATGGACAAGAGCGCGTCCGCGTAATAGCTGGTCGTTAGGTCGCTGGTGATGGAACCGGACGGATCAACCGAGTCAATGGTTACCGCCACGCTCGCGGAAGTAGTCATGTTGCCGAAACGGTCGGTCGCCCTTGCCCGGAGGACCTTAGCGCCGTTGTTAGCGCCGCCGGCGGCGTCGATCTCATAGGTCCACAGCGTATCCACGCCCGGATCGGCCGTAAAGCCGCTGACCGCTGTCCAGCTGGAACCGCCGTCAAGGCTGATGTCCAGGGCGGTAATACCATTACCATCCGAGGTTTGACCGTGAACCGTAAAGGTCGTGGTCCGATAGGTACCGATAGGATTAGTATCCGGCGCGTAGGCGTTGGATGAGAGGCTAAGCGCTGGGTCGGCCGAATCATAGGCAAAGTAGACGGCCTTGCTGAAAGCGAGGGCCGTTCCGGTATCGTCGGTAATATCGACTAGAGTATTGCCGTCGGAGGTCGATGAAAGTTCGAATTCCGTCGCCGAGAGATTGTTGGATCGTACCCAATAAACGGTTTCTTCCGCCAAGCCGCCAGGCACGCTTACGGCCGTCATCGTTAGCTGGTCGCCGGCCTTAAGCCCGTGCGCCGTGGAAGCGGTAAAGAGATCGCTCGTATAATCGACCATCACCGACCCTGTCATCGGTACGCTGTGAACGGCCGTCCCGTTCGTGTCCAGGGCGTCAATCGTGAAGTAATAGACGCCGTCGCCGGATAGAGCGGCGGGGTCGTAGCTGAAGGTCCGGGTCTTATCGCCGGAGACGCCGCTTAAGCTTAATGACGTCGCGTTTTCCTCAACGGCGCCCGAGGCGTCCCACACGCTGATCGTCGCCGAGGCCACGCCGTCGTCGTCGGTAAGGGAGCCGCTCAGTAGACCGCCCGTTTCAAGCAGGTTATGAGTCGCGTCCACATCCGCTTCGCGCAAAATAGCGCCGGAAAGGCTGGTCAGGCTAAGTACTGGCCGGTCCGTGCTTTGATCGACCTGGAAGCCGTAGCTCACCGCGTTGGCGGCCTCGTTGCCCGCTTTATCCAAGGCGACGACCCAGAGGTAGTAGGAAGAAAGATCGGTCAGGCTAGTCGTATCGATATTCTGATCAGCCAAAACCTGAATCACCGAGGCGGGGCTGCCTACCGTTGACGCATAAGCTGGGGCCGAAGCGTCCGTCGTCACGAAGTATTTGGTCCCAATCAGCCCATTGGCGTCTTGAGACAGGGCGTTGAAGCTTACGGTGCCGTTAACCTTGTTTCCGCTGGCATAGCGATTGAAGCTCGTCACTTCCACGACCGGATCGGTCGTGTCTACCATAACGGACTTTGTCGCCGTAGAAATCTTTCCGGCGTAATCAGTTACGGTGAGGGTATAGACGTAGAGGCCGTCATCGGTGTGGGTTCCGGCATTAACCGTTTGGTCAAAGGACCAGGTCGCGGAGCCGGCCCCGCCGGAGGTCAGCGTCAAGGAGCCGAGCGACGTGCCGTCTTTACTGGCGCTGAGAACGACAGTCTCCGCGTAGCGTTCCGCCGTTCCCACATCATCGGCGCAATCACCGCTGAGGGAGAAAGCGGTATTTCGATATTCGACATCGCCATAGCTATATCCGCTTCCGCCGACGCTTATCGTGGCGTCGGGATCATGGCGATCGACATACAGTTCTATCGTCTCGTACTCATCTCCCACCGTCCCTTCACGGCTGAAATTGTCGGCGTTGTCGCTGCCGCGAACGTAAATGGTATGGGGAGCGCCGTCGAGCGTCTCAGCCAGACCGCCAGTATCGATATTGGCGTTCCAGCTTCCCGTCCCATTGGCCGTAAGCCAGGTGCCCGAGGTGCTGTTGATTTGATACTGAACATCCTTAAGCAAGGAGGGGCCGGTATCGGCGGCCGAGCCGCCGATCGTGATGATGCCGCTCTTATAGCCGGACAGCGCCGTCGGCGTCACCGTAGGTCTAGCTTGGTCAACGATAACGCTTACCGTTTTGCTGATAGCGATGCGTCCCGCGAAATCCGTCGCGTTAAACGTTACTTCATAGGTACCATTATCCGCGACCGTAACCGGTTGGGTAAAGGTTTTTGACGTATCGGAACTAGCTCCAGCCTCTAAGGCACCTAGAGTCCCGGAGCTGTTGGGCGATACGAGCCCAACCGTTAATGGGCCAGCGCCCAAAAGCAGGGAATCGTCGACCGTGACTGTAATGGAGAAATTCGCGTTTCGGTATACCGTA
>CAZJJK010000103.1:0-12214 GCA_964546285.1 uncultured Treponema sp.
GACGGATCAAGCTTCTTTATGTAAGTCCGGAGAAGATATTTTCGGGCTCAGGGCTTGAGCGGATGCTTTCGTGGAACGTCTCCCTTATCGCTGTGGACGAAGCTCACTGCATTTCATTTTGGGGGCATGATTTTAGACCGGAATACACTCAGTTGGGCCGATTAAGACAACTCCTCCCCGGCGTTCCCCTCATCGCCCTAACCGCCACCGCCGACCCAGCCATACGGCGAGATATATTGGCCCAACTTTCAATAGACCAAGCCTCGGTGTTTCAGGATAGCTTTGATCGGCCAAACCTTCACCTGGCGGTCTTGCCTGGCCAGAAGCGTTTTGAAAGACTCCAGGCTTTTCTTTCGGGCCGAAGAAGTCAGTCGGGTATTGTGTACTGTCTTTCCCGCGCCGCCACGGAAGAACTGGCCGCTAAATTGAGCCGTCTTGGTTACAGGGCTGAGGCCTATCACGCCGGACTTAGTTCCGATGTTCGGCATAGGATACAGGACTCTTTTCTTCGCGATGAAACGGCGATAATCTGCGCGACCGTGGCCTTTGGCATGGGGATCGATAAGTCGAACGTCCGCTGGGTGGTTCACTGGAACCTACCTAAAAACCTTGAGGGTTTCTATCAGGAAATTGGGAGGGCGGGCAGGGATGGTCTACCCGCGGATACCCTTCTCTTTTATAGTTACGCTGATGTAGCCCAACAGCTTAAATTCTTGGATGAGGCCGATCCAGACCGCCGTGAACTGCTGGCCGCGAAGCTTGATCGTATGAAGCAGTACGCTGAAGCTAGAATTTGCCGACGCCGTATCCTTTTAGCCTACTTTGGCGAAACCCCGGAATCCGATTGCGGCTATTGTGATGTGTGCGAACATCCGCCGGAAACCTTCGACGGTACCGTGATCGCTCAGAAGTTGCTCTCCGCGGTCTATCGCACCCAGGGGCGGGCGAGCTTACGCCAATGCGCTTTGATTCTACGCGGAAGCCATGCTCAGGAAGTGGTGGAGCCTGGTTGGCATAAGCTAAAAACTTTCGGCGTTGGCATGGAGCTTAAATTTGAGGAATGGATGGAGTATGGCGGTCAACTCATTAACGCTGGTTTCGCCTCGGTGGCTTATGATCGGGGTATGTCTCTCCAAGCGACCGCTCTTTCTGGGCCGGTGCTCAAGGGAGAGAAAAAGGTCCCGTTAGTTAAGTTTAGGAGTTTTGAGGAAAGACAGGCTGATAAGCCGCCAGTCAAAATAATCGCGGCCAGCGATGGTGACCCTGAACTTGTGGATTTTTTAAAAACGGTCCGAAAAAAGATTGCCGACGAACGTGGTGTACCGGCTTATGTGGTTTTCAGCGATAAAAGCATTAAAGATATGGCGGCTAAGCTGCCAAGGAACGAGCCGGAATTTCGACAAGTTCATGGCGTTGGCGAAGTCAAAGCCGAAGCCTACAGCTCAATCTTCCTTCGGGCTATTAGAGAATGGCTGGAATCATAAAGCGAAGCGGTATAAAGCCCAGGGCCAAAGGGCGGCTCTTTGATGTCGGCCTTTAGTTTAGGACGGCCGGTCTTTAGAATGCCTTGGATTCTTCAATTGCCGATATTCTTTTGGAGTGAGCCCTTCCCGCTTCTTGAACAGATAACTTAGATAATTCGGCTCGTTGTAGCCTACGTTGAACGCTATATTGATTATTTTTTCATCGCTTGACGCGAGCTGCTCTTTTACCTTTTCCATCCTGACATTGGTAAGATAATCAATAAAGGTTAGTGACATCTCCTGGGAAAATATAGTACTGAAATGGGTAGGACTTAGGGCCACATACGCCGCGACGGTATTCAGGCAAATATCGGGGCTATTGTAGTTCTCTTCTATATATTCACATGCTCGTCGGACCAGCTTCATATGGTGACTGCTGTTGCCCTTATCCCTCAACTCGATAGTCTTTAGGCAAATCTGGGTAGCCAGTTCCTCAAATTCCTCCGTGGATATGGTTGAATGGATTATTTGCCTGAGATCCGCGAAATGGTCGGATATTTCCGTGGGGTTTATATCCGGATTGAAATTACGGATAATTCTCATCGCTGCGCCGGTGAGATCCATGAGGATATGGTACCGATACATAAGGTCTCGCAGTTCGTCAGCTGGCAGTTTTTTGATAAATTCTTTAATGATAGCGGGAATATCCTCAGCTATGGCGAATTTTAGTCTAGTCTCAATGTTTACGCTGAAGAAGCTGTCTGCCACGGCGGAACTACGAATTCGGCCTATATCGCCGGAGCAGAAAATTCGGCCCCTATGAGTCTGCCCAAAGGTCTTAAGCAAGATTAACGCTTCGTAGAAGGCGTCATGTATACCTGAAATGCGTTCGGTTACGCCACTGATGCTGATGGTCAACAAGCTGTCCCTATCATCCTCAGCTTCATGTTTGAGTGTCTGGGCGATGTGGTAGGCTTTTCCGGTAACATCGATATCGGCGTTTCCCTTAATGATCAAAACGACATGGTCAACGCCGCTTAAAAAATAGAGTACATCGGGAACGTCTAATAACATAAACTTAATTTTAGAAGCGATGGCTTGCCGATTAGGGTATCCGTCCTTTCCCTCGCACAGCGCGGTCAATACCACATAGCGTTTACTCAAGATATCAAGACCTAAGTCATCGGCCCGGCGAAGAGCTTCATCCGCTGATAATTCCCCGCCGCAGAGCTGCTCTAAGAGGGAGCTGACAAGGGCGGATTTTACCATTTCCTCGTTGGAGCTCTCTTTTAAAAAGGAAACGCTTCGTCGTCTATGTTCCGCGATCCGCTCGCTGGCTTTATAAAGCGCGCCAAAGAGTTCCTTAGCCGCCACCGGTTTTAGGAGGTATTGATCCACGCCGACGCTGATCGCCTGTCTGGCCAGTTCAAAATCGTCATAACCGCTGACTATGATTATTCGCAGCCACGGAACGATAGCCCTGGCGTGGCGCGCGAGCGTAAGCCCGTCCATAAACGGCATCTTAATGTCGGTGATGAGAATATCGGGCTTAAGGTCCTGAATTATCGAAAGAGCCAGCTCTCCGTCTCCCGCTTCCCCAACACAGGTATAGGGTTCCGAGCTTTTTTCTATAGCGTTGCGTATGTTTTGGCGGATCAAAGGCTCATCCTCAACCAGGAAAACCGTGTGCATACCTTATACTCCTCGCGATGGCGCTTTCTGCGCCGAGACTGAGGGTCTGACTGTTGGCAACCTAAGGGTGACCTTGCTTCCTTTGTTATATTCGCTTTCGATCTTTAGCCCGTTGTCTATCTCGTAATAGAGCTGAATCCGCTTAAATACATTATATAGGCCAAAGCCGCTTCCCGGGCTGGATACATCATAATGAAATAGATTTTCACGTAACTTTTTCAATTCTCCCTTTTCCATGCCCATGCCATTGTCTTCTATCGTAAAGAGGAGTTTTCCGTTCCGAGCTTCCCCTTTTAATACGATCAAGCCGCGGCGGCGGATTTTTTTAATTCCGTGGTAGATCGCGTTTTCCACTAGCGGTTGTAATAGGATCTTGAGCATGGATTCCTGGAGGATATTGTCCGCTATATCGATTTTATACTCCAGAATGGCGCCGTACCGAATTTTCTGAATGGCGAGATAGTTTTCCACATGGGCTTTTTCTTCCGCCACTGAAACCCAGTCTCGCCCTTTGTTCAATGAAAGCCGGAAAAAATTGGACAGCGCTAGGGTAGTAGTAACCACGGCTTCTTTCTGACCGTCCTCTGCCAGAGAAAGGATAGTGCCGAGCGTGTTGTACATGAAATGAGGGGCAATTTGCGCCTGTAACGCGCGCATCTCCGCCTTCTGCAGATTCTGCTGTTTCTGAATATTCTGTTCAATCAGCTCGCCTAATTTTTCGGCCATGGTGTTGAGGCTATCCGTAAGCTCATCTAATTCTCTGATCTCAGGTTTTTCGGCTCTGATGCTTAGATCGCCTTGAGCGATCCGGGAAGCCATAGTTTTAAGGCGGTATATGGGGTCGTTGATGCTACGGTTCAGTTGCCGATAGTTACGGAACAGGAAGGCGAGTATGGCCGCGAATAACGCGATTTGGAAAAAGGTCATTTGATCGATGGAGCGCTGTATCTTTGTATTCTGGATATGGGCGATCTCCATCTCCGCCGCCACGAATTTTTGGATGACATCATAAAGTAGTTCGCTCACGGAGCTAATTTCGCCCAAAATCTTTTCATTGTCGCGGACTGGACGCTTGTCGGCTATATTATCGCCGATCTTATGTACGTAACTCTCTATCGTTTCCAGAGTATTTCGAGCAACCTGGACCAGATAACTATTGTCCTCGCTGTTCGCGTTCTTCTCCAATTCATCAAGCCTAGTTCTGATCCTATTCATAAGTTCATACTGCGTATTGTCTTGGAACTTGGTCTTACCAGCGACCACATACCATATCGTGGTATAGATCTCGTCCTGCAATTTGCTGGAAAGACTATTCGCGCTGTATACATTCACTATAATGCGCTCGTACTGGTTCAGCGTGATATTGTAGTACAGGGTGCTGATAAGAAAAGGCACTAGAGCGGCCAGAATAATGACGATATTTGTCACCCGTACTGTTCTTCTTATACTATTGACGCGTATATGTCTTATGCCTTTCTTTCGGATCGTGGGTACCTCCCGCTTAACCCTTGTCCTCAATAGCCTCTGTCTCCGATAGTATTAAAATCGGTGTATTCATCAAACACCGTCTCTTGGATATAGATATGCTTCAGCACTTCTTCGCCAGCCGCTGCTTTCTTGGCGATCTCCATCACCTGAGGACCGCTATTGGGGTTGCATTCTATGACGCAGTTGACGACGCCTTGTTTTAGATAGTCGATAATACGCTGTGTCGCGTCCACGGAGATTATGACGATATCCTTGCCGGGGGTAATATCGGCTTCCATCATCACCTCAATAGCGCCGAAAGTCATGTCGTCATTATGAGAATACAGTACATCGATATCCTTTGGATCATAGAGCTTGAGCACTTGTCGCATAATCTCCTTGCCCTTGCTGAGCATGAAGTCGCCGTCCTCGCTGAATGTCACCTTAAATTGGGGGTGGTCGGAGATGATCTGTCTAAAGCCTTCGTATCTGCCGATGGCTGGGGTTGAGTCCGCCGTGCCGACAAGCTCCACAATATTGACTTGGCGATCTGGCTTTGGAAATTTTTTAACAAGGAACTCCCCGGCGCGGCGCCCCTCAAGATTAAAATCCGAACAAAGCGCGCAGGTATACAGGCTTTGATCCGTCGTTTCTATCATGCGGTCCACAATGATCACTGGGATGCCGGCGGCTTTCGCCTCCCCTAGCACCGTGTCCCAGCCTGTCTCAACCAAAGGGGAAAAGGCGATTACATTTACCTTATAGGCGATAAAGGAGCGAATCGCTTTAATTTGATTCTCTGGGTTCTGCATCGCGTCATCAAACATTATTTTGATACCCGCTTTTTTAGCGGCGTCAATTATGGAAGAACTGTTCTGCGCTCTCCAGGTGCTCTCGTCCCCAAGCTGGGAATAACCAAGTACGATAGGACTAGTTTCGCTTCCTTTATCAAGCTTGGCGACGCAGCCGCTGACTATGACAGCGCATAGCAGAGCTATTAAACCCAGAACCGAGCGCTTCATCTTAAAGTCCCCCCTGAACGATGACGCCTGTCGCCAAGCTTGTTTCCGCATCCGTGAATCCTTACAGTAAATGAGCGGCTAAGCAAGCGACTTCACTGTAACACAAGAGAGCGTTATCGTAAACGCGGACGCTCATAAAGCGAAATACGCCACATCGCGTAAAATAATCAAGTGTTTCAATAAAAAAACATAGGAAAATAAAGGTCCTTGGTAGGGTATCATAAAAGATCGTATTAAGAGCGAAAGGATGTGCGTAGTACCAAAGGAAATCTTAGCTTTAAATAATATCAGAGGCCTATGTCTCATATTTTAACGTAAAGAGGGGGAAGAGATGAAGAAACAGTTTTCAATCATCAGCATCATGTGCGCGTTAGTCTTGCTTATGTTGGCTCCGGTTGGGGTCTTCGCTACTGGAGCTCAAGAAGCGACGGCATCGGACGGGCTGATCAAGGTCGGTATCGTGAATCTGCCGCCGGAAGAATCCGGCTATCGGCAGGCCAATGTTGAAGACATGAATAGCGTCTTCTCGAAAGCGAACGGCTATGACGCGAAGCAGACCAACACCGCTGATAACAGCGAGCAGATCGCCGCGGCCCAAGGGTACATTCGCGATGGCGTGGATTATCTCCTTATCTCCGCCGCGAACGCTTCCGGTTGGGACAATGTGCTGCAGTCCGCTAAGTCCGCGGGCGTCACGGTTTTCCTTTTTGACCGCCCGATCGATACGGCCGCGTCCAACTACCAAGCGGCGCTTCTCTCGGATATGGCGTATGAAGGCACTATGGCGACCAATTGGGTGTTGAGCCTAGGTCTCAAGCCGATCAACCTTATCCTTATCCGCGGCCAATTGGGTTCCGGAGCTGAAATTGGCCGCAGCGCCGCGGTGCTCAAAGCCCAAAAAGAAGGTAAACTCAATATCGTGGCCGACGGAACCGGAGGCGACAGCTGGAGTCTTGAGGAAGCCCGTAAGGTGGTGGAAGCCGCTATTACCGCCGGCAAGGATTTCAACGTCATCTATGCCGAGAACGACGGCATGGCCCAAGGCGCCGTCCAGGCGCTCGACGCGGCCGGAATCACCCACGGCAAGAACGGCAAGGTCAAGGTAATCGGTTTCGATTTCAACCGTTTCGCGCTACGTAACGTGCAAGCCGGTTACTGGGACGCCAACATGCAGTGCAATCCGCGCCAGGCGGCCACGATCTCCGAGTGGATCAAAAGCGGCAAGCTCCCCAGCGGAATCGTCTATCAGGAAGAGTTGCTCTTGACAACCGACACGATCACCGACGAATTGATCGCAAAATGGGGTATCAATGACGATCCCGGCAAGGGCGTGATTACGAAGTAACATTCTTTTGAGGTTCTTGATAAACTCGTTTGCTTTATCAAGAACCTCTACCATTTCTGTTTCAAATAATAAATGATAGGTTTGTGCGGTGCGGTGTTCGGAGCTAATCCGGCTCACCGCGCCGCGATTAGTTTTGCGGTGCCCGAAGGAGGTCTTCAGTTGCGGTCGGACAAGGTGCTTGAGATGCGGGGTATCTGCAAAACATTTCCGGGCGTCAGGGCTTTGCATAACGTGGACTTCGCGCTCCGAAAGGGCGAGATCCATGCCCTAATGGGCGAGAACGGCGCGGGCAAATCCACGTTAGTGAAGGTTATGACCGGGGTTTACGAAAAAGACGCCGGCCAGGTTATTATTGATGGAAAACCGATCCACTTTAGGTCGCCGCAGGAAGCGCAAAACAGCGGAATTGGTACAGTCTATCAGGAAATAACGCTATGCCCCAATCTGACCGTGGCGGAGAATATGTTTATCGGCCGCGGGCGATATACCTTCATCCAATGGAAGCGGATGAACGAGAGGGCGACAAAACTACTTGATTCCCTCGGAATTCCAGTAAGTCCAACCGAGCAGCTTTCCAGCTGTTCTCTCGCGGTTCAACAGATGATCGCCATCGCCCGCGCGATCGATATGGACTGCAAGCTTCTTATCCTTGACGAACCGACGTCCTCCCTTGACGAAGACGAAGTAAAAAAACTTTTCAAGCTCATGCGCGATCTGAAAGCTAGAGGCGTGGGGATTGTTTTTATAACCCACTTTCTGGACCAGGTGTATGAAATCAGCGACAGGATTACCGTTCTCCGCAATGGAGTGTTGATAGGCGAATACGAAGCGTCCGCGCTTCCCCAATTTGAACTGGTTTCCAAGATGATGGGCAAAGCGTTGGAAGATGTCGAGAAAATGAAGAAAAATGAGGTGACCGCGTACGGCGGCCGTATGCCCGTCTTTGAGGCGGCTGGGCTTTCCAGCGCCGCGGGCGTAAAACCTTTTAATTTCAGGATACGAAAAGGCGAGGTAAACGGGTTCACCGGTTTGCTCGGTTCCGGGCGGAGCGAGAGCGTTCGGGCAATTTACGCCGCGGACAAAGTGACCGGCGGCGACATTAAAATGAATGGGAAGGAAGTAAAAATTACTGAACCGATACACGCGATGAAGTTGGGAATAGGGTATCTCCCTGAGGATCGCAAGGGAGACGGAATTATCGCGGAACTTTCGGTACGCGACAACATCATTCTAGCCCTGCAAGTCATGAAAGGCTTCTTTAAGCCCTTTTCGCGGAAACAGGCTGAAGCTTTCGCCGATGAGTACATAAAACGGCTCTCTATCAAGACTCCTTCCATCAATACGCCGATTAAGGCTCTTTCCGGCGGTAACCAGCAAAAGGTCATTCTAGCCCGTTGGCTGCTTACTCATCCTGAGTACCTGATTCTGGATGAACCCACAAGGGGAATCGATGTTGGAACCAAGGTGGAAATTCAAAAACTAGTGCTCAAGCTCGCTTCCGAAGGAGTCAGCGTGACCTTCATATCTTCGGAGATAGAGGAAATGCTTCGAACTTGCTCTAGGTTAATCATCATGAAGGATCGTCAAATCGTCGGAGAGCTATCCGGTGCTAATTTTACGCAGAGCGATGTCATGCACGTGATAGCGCGAGGGGGAATGTGAGTATGGTCAGGGCTAAAGCGCGCGGATCGCATCTGTTTCTCCCCCTTTCGGTTCTGGCGCTCCTTATTGTGATAAATCTGATAAAGGGCGCCGACTACTTTAGCATAAGCGTGATAAACGGAGCCTTGTACGGGAATATACCGAATATCCTGTTCGGCGCTTCTGAGTTGGTTATTCTGGCTATAGGCATGACCTTGGTCACCGCTTCCTCGCGCGGTCAGGATATAAGCGTGGGTGTGGCCGCCGCCATTACTTCCGCCGTTTTCGTGCGTTTCCTCCTGAATACCGGCGATATCACCTGGTTGACCATCGTAGTGGGTTTCTTTATTAGCTGTGTAGTCGGAATCATCATTGGGGCCTTCAATGGGTCCCTTGTCTCGATATTCAAGGTTCAGCCGATGGTGGCGACGCTCATCCTGTTCACGGCGGGCAGATCCATCGCCTTTATGATTGACGGTAAGCTGTCTCCCGTATTGGCGAACGAGCTGACAAGCCAAATCGGTGGCGTCATACCGGGAGTGCCGATACAAACCCCGATAATCCTGACCGCCGTCTTTATCACGCTGGTCGGGCTCTTCCTAAAGATTACAAATCTTAGACTTTATACGGAATCAGTAGGGATCAACGAAAAAGCGGCGCGTCTGAACGGTATTGACCCGTCAAAGATTAAATTTTTGACCTATATGATACTTGGAGTCTGTACCGCGGTCGCTGGTTTTATCGCGGTTACAAAGGCGGGGCGCCATGACAGCGTCAATCTGCTTAAGTTTGTAGAGATGGACGCGATCCTCGCCGTCGCCATAGGCGGAAACGCGCTTTCTGGCGGCAAGTTCAGCATCTCGGGTTCTATCATCGGAGCGTATACTATAGAGGTCCTGAACCGGACCCTGCTCCGGCTGGAAATAGGTACCGAGACGATTAAGGCTTTCAAGGCTGTTTTCATCATCATACTCATGGTTGTCGCGTCGCCTGTGGTCAGGGAGTATGCGGCGAAAGCCCTAAAACGGCTGCGGGCTTGGGCTGGCAGCGGCCCATCGGCAGAGACTGGCGCGTCAAACGCCGCGGCTCTTTCAACCCCGGACTCTCCCGTGAAGAAGGAGGTGTAGGGTGCGATCACTACCAGCCGCTAAACCGAAAAACGCGCTATCTAATTCGGATCTTCTGTTCATCATCGCGGGGCTTATCTTCATATTGATGTATGGATTCGCCATTCTGCGTTTCCCGGGCAGTTTTCTGCAGTTTCAGACCTTCTTTGACCTGTTCAGCCTGAACGCCCCGCTCATCATCCTGACGCTGGGCATGAGCATCGTAATGATCGGAGGCGGCATCGATATTTCCGTAGGAGCGCTTACCGGTCTGGTAACCATGTGTTGCGCCGTCTTGCTGGAATCTGGAATGGGGAGCGTCGGAGGCGCCATACTTCTGGCCTTGGGTATTGGAATCGCTTTCGGTATTCTACAGGGCTATCTTATTTCCTATCTTGAGATACAGCCCTTTATCATAACGCTGGCGGGGATGTTCCTGGCGAATGGCCTTTTAACGACGATTCATAAAGATCCACTCAACGTAACGCTACCGTCCTTCGTTGCCTTACGTGATTTTGAGCTGGTGATTCCTTGGTTGGGAACGAGGAACAGGCTGGGCAATTTCATTCCGCTTGAAATTAAACTAGGCGCGGTGGTCGTTTTAGTTCTTATTATCCTGCTTGTTGTCCTGATGAAGTGGACGCGTTTCGGGCGTAATCTCTACGCCGTTGGCGGCAATAGCCAGAGCGCTCTACTGCTCGGTATCAACGTAAAACGGACAAAATTCTATTCATATTTGCTCTGCGGCTTGCTTTCCGGTATCGCGGGCTTCGTGTACATCATGACGACGGGAGCCGGCAATGTCGGAAACGCGGCGGGCTTTGAAATGAAAGCGATAGCCGGGTCTATAATAGGCGGTACGATGCTTACTGGCGGCGTCGGCAACCTGTTTGGTTCGCCGGTAGGCGCGTTGACCCTTCTGACGATCAACGAATTGATCCGCGCGGCTGGCGTCAACTCCAATTACCAAGCCATAGTAAGCGGGCTTTTACTCTATATTTTCATCGTGCTGCAAAGCGTCGTTGTGTGGCTGCGCGGCAGCGGAAAATTCAGATTGGCCTTAGCTCCCGGGCTACGGCTCCCAAAAAAAGAGGGCGAGAACAAGGGCTAGAACGAAGGGGACTTTCGGCGGGGGAGAGAAGGCCTGGTCAGGCGGTCTGTCCCCGCGCCGAAGCCTTCCTTGACAAGCGGAGGGAAGCCGCGTATGCTTATGTAACCATACGGTTACATAAGCATACGCGCTCGTATTATGAGAATATGGGCGCGGAACAGGGGGCACTTCCATGAAAGCCAGACAGATTTGTTGGCGCTATGGCCTCTTATTGGCGCAGGCGCTAAGTCTTTTGGTTGCTTGCTCTTCGTCTCGTTTCCCCTATTCGGTACAACGGACCGATGGCGACATCGTTGTTGAATTAGTGACCGGCCCAAACTGGATACATGATTTTCCTTTATTTGGCCCCATCAGCAAACCAAATCGGCCCACTTTCGCGCTGTGGATCAGCGATGAGGCGGGCCGCTATATCGATACCATCTTCGTGACGGCTAAAATGGCTAGGGGCGCCTGGTCTTTCGCCGATGATGAGCGTCCTGAGGCTCTTCCGCTTTGGTCAAGCGTGAAGGGTCGGCCGGTCCCCGATGCCCTTTCTGGCGCCACCCCAAAAGGCGCTTCCTCCTATCAGATCAATCCTAAAACCCTGCCGGACCGATTCATAGTATGGCTTGAGATCAATCATTCAGTGGATTACAACGAGAGCTACCCGGAGGGCGTCGAAGATCCGGCCGATCCCCGCTATTCCGGAGGCCGAGGAGGAAGCGGACAGCCCGCCTTGGTGTATCGCGCCCAGGTAGAGCCCGCCAAACAGAGCTCCTCTCTTGTGGAATTGACTCTTTTCGGTCATAGCGACGCGGGGGGCTTGGGCGGAGGCGCTCTGTCCGTCGATCTTTCCGGCCTTGACAGCGCCCTTCATATTCTCAAGAAGGCCGTTGTCCATATTCGTTAGGCGGCGTTCCGCTTAGGAGCCCAGTGATAGCGCCAAAGATACGCTCCCAGCCTTCTTCGCTTTGGATATCGATGCCGTTGTACATCTTGACGCCGCGCGCGCGCAGGCTAAGATAGTAAATTCCGGCGGAGATCAGGGCAAGCAGCGCTTCCAAATCCAAAGTCTTCGCCGCTGTCTCCGGCTGGTTTTTAGCCAGAAGGTCCCTCAGCCAGTCCGTGGTCCGTAGCCCCTGCCGTTCCCGCGAGCGCGCGAAGGCTTGGGTCAACTCATTTTCCTGTTGAAGTTCCTGGATCATCAGACGCTGGGTCAGCTCATCTTCGCTGACCGCTCTCTGGAAATCGGCTAAGAGCCGGTGCAGCAAACCTTCCATGTCCGCGTGATTGGCCCAGTCCGTCGTACCCGCTCGAAGCGTCGCTGTCTTTGTGAAATCCACCGCTTCCGCGGCGGCTTCAAAGAGTCCGGACAAGCCGCCAAAATA
>CAZJJK010000104.1:0-12083 GCA_964546285.1 uncultured Treponema sp.
AAGACTCAACGACCAAATGAAATTCATTTCCGAAATCGAAAAACTGAAAATCATCTATCGTCAAAACGGGGTTTTGGGCGGCGGCCGGCAGGAAAACAGCGCGGAACATTCCTGGCACATCGCCCTTATGGCTATCGTCCTGCGAGAATACGCGAAAGAAAAGCTGGACTTGCTGAGAGTGGTGAAGATGTTGCTGATCCATGACCTGGTTGAAATCCACACCGGCGATACCTTTCTCTACGACACCCAGCGGCGGGAGGAGATAAAGGAGGCCGAACGAACCGCGGCGCTTCAGATCTTCGGCCTCCTGCCGGAAGCGCAGGGCGCGGAATTCTTCACGCTTTGGGAAGAATTTGAGGCGAGGGATACGCCTGAGGCAGAGTACGCCGCCGTTATGGACAATCTGCAGCCGATATTGAATCATTTTCTCACGGACAACCAGAACATCAAGCACAAACGGATCGCGAAATCGCAAATTATCGCTAAAAAGCAATTGATTAAGGATTATTCGGAGGAACTCTGGTGTTACGCCCTTGAGGTAATAGAGGCGAGCGTGGCTAAGGGCTTGTACCTTGACGAATAAGCGCCATAATTCAACCTAAACGAATAAAGGAGCGATACAGGCAAGGTGAAAAGATCATTCCGCTATATTCGCGTCATGGTAACCGTTTTGATCGCGCTGATCGCGGTTTCCTCTTATTGGATCCTGTATATACCGATGCGGGACGCGATCAAACGGCTTATGGTCCATAATTTTGCCCTATCTTCCAACGCGATGGCGGAAAACGCGCTGGCCATCGTCAAGCGCTGCGAGGAGGGGGCGGCGAGCCTTTCCAGCCGAACCATGCTAAAGCGCAATATGCTCGCTTACCGTGAAGGCAAGCTGACGCGCGAGGAATTGGTGGCTATACATATCAGTCCATACAATGAGGGCGCGGCCGTTCTGGAGTTCATGTCTGGAACGATCCGCGTGATGGACGGTCAGGTACTCGCCGCCGCCGGTGAAAACTTCGATTTTTCCTCGGCGCTTTTGTCGAAAACCCAAACCTTAACGACACGGTTTATATATGAGCCACTTGCCGAAGGCGCGGCCAGTGCCGGTTTTAGCCGCGCGCTATCGCTGATCGTTGTCTCGCCCATCATTGAGGCGGGTTTGACTCTGGGCTATGATTGCGTCTATTTTGACATAGAGCGCGCTTTCAGCCGAATCGACGCCGAGGGGACAGCTCTGTCTGTCATTCCAGCCATCGAGGCGCTCGCCTTACGAGCGGCGACGACGGAAGTTATGCCATCGGATTTCCCCGATTTGTATCGCCGCGGTCCGGATATCGGTTTGTTCAGAATTATTCCCGATACGGACGCCGCCATCATCGTCAGAGGCAGTTATGACGAATTCTTCTCCTCCGGCACCCGCTTCGCGCTTATCAATCTTTTCCGTTTCCTTGGCATCCTCATCGTTCTTATCGCTGGCTCAAATATTTTTATCGTTTTTATACTGCGCCATTTCTTGAAAACCATGGAGCGGAGCCGTGACACCTTCCGCCAATACGCGCACCAAGACCCGTTGACCGGTTTGCTCTCCCGGCGTTTCCTTGATCATTGGATAAACGTCGATCTAAAGAGCGAAGCTCCGCCTTTCACGGTGGTAATGATCGACCTGGACGGCTTCAAGGCGATAAACGATACGTTCGGGCATGAACGCGGGGACGCTGCGCTGAAGCTGCTGGCGGAATTTATTGGCAACACCCTGCGCGCTGACGATCTCGCGATACGCTACGGCGGCGACGAATTTTTGTTAGTCGTACGTCATGGCGATGAGGAAGTGGCCGCGGATATCCTGCGTCGGCTAGAAAAACGGCTTCAAGAGGCCCCCTTCCACGGCGAAACTTTGCGGATATCCTGGGGTTTGTGCGATACAAAGAACCAAAAAACCACCAATAAAGCCGCCTTTGAGGAGCTGCTCAAGATTGCTGATACCGGCATGTACCACATGAAGCGGGAAAAGAAAGTGGAATATCGCCGCAAAGACTAAAATCCTTTTTTACTAAATCGCCAAAATCAAGCACGGACGCCGTTCCAACCCGTACCGCTGTTATGGAGGCCGCCATGACAGCCAAACGCCGCGAACTTTTGAACCATGAACCAATCCCCTTACTCAACGATATCGTATTCCGCTACGTCTTTGGCGAGGCGGACAGCCTGCCGTACCTCAAGGCCATGCTTAACGCCTTTTTCGCCTACGCCGGCGTGCCGACAGTCGCCGAGCTGAGCCTTCTGGCACGCCGCCTTAGCCCGCGCGCCCAAGGCGAAAAATACGTGTACCTAGATATTGTAGCCAAAGACGAAACCGGCCGTCTCGTGGAAATTGGAGTGCGGACATATAGGCAAGCCAGTTTGTCAGAACGCTCCTTGTTCTACTGGAGCCAGCTCTACTCCCGCCAGCTCTATACGCCAAAGGAATACGACAAACTCCGGCCGGTCATCTGTATCAGCCTCTTACCGTTTACCCTAACGTCCGGCGAAAAGTGGTATACTATAGACAGGCTCTTGATGACCGATCATCTTCAGTTGCACTTCATCGAGCTGCCGAAACTGCCGGCGGTAGTGATAGCCGACGCTGAAAAATGGGCGCGCTTCCTGGCGGCGGAAGGGAGAGCGCCGGAGGCGGCAGCGAAGCTCGCCGCCAGCGATGAAATGCTTGCCGAGGTTCATCGGCGGTACGAAGAGTTTATGAGTATCGACGGGAAAGTCTTGGCCGCGATCGCCAGGGAAAAGCGCTTTACTTATAAATAAACGGAAACATTGGGCAGGCTAAGAAATATGATTGATAATACTATGCGTTTCAGTGATAGAGTAGACAATTATCAAAAGTTTCGGCCCTCATATACATCTGAAACGGTGGACTATATTTTTAATAACTTTGGATTATCGCAAAATTCAAGCCTAGCTGATATTGGTTCTGGAACAGGAATATTTACGGAAACCTTATTACCCAGGTGCAAAACGGTTTTCGCGGTTGAGCCAAACCCAGAAATGCGCAAAGCCGCTGATAAAAGGCTTTCATCCTATACATCATACAAAGCTGTTAATGGAACATCCGAAAAAACGTCATTACGTGAAAACGCGGTTGACGGTATTACGGCGGCGCAGGCTTTTCATTGGTTTAATATTGAGGAAACAAAAAAAGAGTTTAATAGAATATTAAGAAATGACGGCTATGTATTTTTAATATGGAACAAAAGAATAGCGAACACGGCGTTCTTACAAGCCTATGAAAAAATTTTAACACGCAGTATTCCAGACTATTCGGAGCTCAACCACAATAATATTACTCCAGAAATAATGAAGGCATTTTTGATCAATAATTATGAAGAAGCCGTATTCAAAAATAAACAGATATTTACTCTTGATGGAGTATTGGGGCGGGTAAGTTCATCATCATATACGCCAAAACAAGAGACGGAAGAATTCAAAATGATAGAAAAGGAAATAGTCAAAGCATTTAATCAGTATTCAGCGGGAGGACTAATAGAATTTAACTATAATACGGTCGTTTACTCAGGAAAAATAACTTAAAACACAGAATCAGTCTTGTATCAATTTTATCAGGCGGTTCTCTTTGGTCATGCACACTCTTTAGTTTAACGCGCCAAGTCTCGCGCTTACGCATAGGGATATACAAAGTAGCCTAGAAATCCGAAGCGAAGGCTTAAAGGAAGGCCATAGAGGTCTGTGGTTTAGCTTCAAAACTCGATTTTATCCTTGAGGCGCTTCATCGTTTTAGGATAAAAGCGCCCTATCCCCCGCGAATTCTTTATTGCGTAGTGTTCTAAAACGATGGACCAAGCCTTCTACCGTAAGCCGCGTTTTTTCATCGCCCCCTACATCCATGATTATTTCTCCCTTGTCCATCATGATAAGCCGCGTCCCAAGCATTATCGCTCGGGACATCTCATGGGTCACCATGAGAACCGCCAATTGATATTCCTGAGCGAACTTTTCAGTTAATCCTAAAATTTTTTCCGCGTTCGCCGGGTCTAAGGCAGCGGTATGCTCATCCAAAAGAAGAACCGCCGGTTTCGCCAAAACCGCCATAAGCAAGGTCAGGGCTTGACGCTGCCCGCCTGAAAGACGGGATACGTTTTCATTCAAGCGGTATTCAAGACCCATGTCCAGCTCCGCCAATCGCTCCCGAAATTCGATCCTACGCGCCTTTGTCATAGCGACGGCCAGGCTTTTGGCCCCTTTTTTAGCCGCTACCGCCAAATTATCTTCCACCGACATCTCCGCCGCCGTCCCCCCCAGTGGATTCTGGAAAACGCGGCCTATGGATCTGGCTCGATGAAATTCTCGCTCTCGTGTCCGATCTATCCCGTTAATGAGAACCTGACCTGAACTCGGTGAGATTGAAGCGGCCACAACATTAAGGAGAGTACTCTTTCCCGCGCCATTAGAGCCGATAATCGTGGCGAATTCTCCGTTTTCCAGTTTAAGATTGATACCGTCCAAGGCCCGGCGCTCATCCTGCGTGTTTGGATTGAATATCACGCTAAGGTTCCGTAGTTCAATCATAGGGTTCCCTCCGCGTCCTTTACGGATCGACGTAGGGCCGCCTTGCGGGCGGTGCTATCGGACATACGGGAACGGAATTTACCGATGCTGAGGGATAAAACTATCATTAACGCGGTGACTAGGCGGAGATCGTTGGGAGTAATACCGGCGAAATAGCCGTAAAACCGAGCGCGGAACATGATCGCTTTAAAGATGATGGCGCCTAGAATCGCCCGAGCAAGCTGACCGCCAATACGATTGGTTCTGAAAATAAGTTCGCCTATCATCACTGAGGCCAAACCCAGGGCAACCACGCCGGCTCCAAGGTTCACGTCGGCGAAGCCGTGGTGTTGGGAGGCCAAAGCGCCGGAAAAAGCCGCGAAAGCGTTGGCTAAGGCAACTCCAGCTATTTTATAGGCTTTAGGATCGGAGCCCGAGGCCGTTACCATACGTTCGTTATCACCCAAAGCACCCAGGGTTAGTCCGAATTCGGTGTGGAAGAAAATATCCAGCAGTATTATAACTAATAGCGCTAAAAGCAGATAAAAAATGGTTAAGGAAAGATCGCCTTCAAGACCGGGCAGCCAAGCCCGGCCAAAATCCACCAAGGGACGCCTTCCTATCAATTGTATGTTGGATCGGCCACCCATAACCCTCAGGTTTACCGAATAGAGACCGGTCATAACGACGATACCGGCTAGAAGGGGCGGTACATGGAAGCGGTTATGGATAAAGGCCGTACAGGCTCCCGCGAGAGCCCCAGCGGCCATGGCAATCAGCGCTCCAAGGGGGAAGGATAAGCCGCCGCTCACGGCGGCGGCGGCGCAAGCCGCGCCCAAAGGAAAACTACCTTCCACGGTCAAATCGGGAAAGTCCAGTACCCGAAAGGTGATAAACACGCCAACGGCTAAAATGCCGTATACCAAGCCTTCTACCAGTATCGCCTCAATCATCTTACCGTGAGCTTATCACGAGAGATGCTCTATCGACCAGCTCTTGGGGAACCTCTATTCCAAGTTCTTTGGCCACATCCAGGTTCAACACTAGAGCTTGTTCCTTTGGGTCCTCCGCGAAGTATGTGGGGATATCGGAAGTTTTCTTGCCCCGGAGTACATCAAGCACGATACGGCCGGTCGCCCTTCCCATCTGATAGTAGTCAAAACCCACAGCGGCCAGGACAGGGACGGTTTCCGCCGAACTGGGGTCGGAACTTAAAAGGGGCAATTTGTTCTTTAAGCAGAGATCGGCGACCGTGGATATAGCGGAGAAGACGGTATTGTCCGTGGAAAGGTAGATACCGTCAACTCTTCCCACGAGGGAGCTGAGAGCCTGGCTCACTTCAGCGGAGTTGGACACCACGGCGCTTACGAACTTAAGTCCTTTAGCTTCGCAGTAGGCTTGAGCCTTTTTAGCGGTAGTCACCGAATTGGCTTCCCCGGCGTTGTACACATGACCGATTCTCGCGACCGAGGGTTTAAGGAGCAATAGGGTGTCGATCTGGCTTTCCACGGGCGGTAGGTCGGAGGTGCCCGTGATATTCGCGCCGCCCTTATCGAAAGATTCCACTAAGCCGACGGCTACAGGGTCGGTTACCGCGGAATAGATAAGCGGTATATCGGTAATGACATTGGCTAAGGCTATGGCTGTCGGGGTTGCTATGCCCACCGCTACCGTCACCTTATCCATCTTAAACTTTTGAGCGATCTGAGTAGCGGTGGCAGGCTCGCCATTCGCGTTCTGAAGATCGAAACGCGCTTTTGGAATAAGCGCTGTCACTTCTTCCATGATACCTTTTTCAAGAGCATCCAAGGCTGGATGTGCGACTATTTTTGCGATACCTATAAGCGGCGCGTCCGTAGAATCGGCGACTTCCGCCGCTGGGGACGCGAAACCCTGGCCTAGGAAGGTAAAAAACAACAATACCACTAAACCAATCCGTAACTCTTTCATACCTGACTCCTTTTTAGTTTCTTTCTATAGAAACATACAGCACTATACCGCTACACGCTTTTATCGTCAACGCGATCAAGCCGACGCCCCAATTAGTTGTATATGGCGACTCGGAAAGAGTGCCGCGCCCCTGGACGGCACATGGTTTCCAAGGCAAGAATCGCGAAGTGGTCCTTGTACCGCATGGACGCGGAGCTTGCCCGAGCGGCCAAGCCCGGTATACACTGAAACACATGACCAGAGGTATACTGGTGGCGGGCAATGAAGGCCCTACCGTCCAAGCCTTGGCCGCGGAGGCCAAAAAACGTGTTCAATCCGCTGTTTTCGCTTTTCCACCCGCTCTTTTTGGTTTTTCGGAACCTACTGAAGAGCCTATAAAAGCTCACGCCGGGGCCTTTAGCGATGGCGACAGCGTTCTTCCATGGAATCCGGCTAGCGCCCTGTCAGCCCGCGCCTTAACGATCGGCGCGGAAAACCGCCTTGGTCAGATTGATGAAGCTATTCTTGTTTGCGCGCCGCCGGCTGTTCGCCGAAGACCCGATGAATTACCGCCTGCCAAATTAGACGCCTTTATCGATAGTTGGCTTAAAGGCTGGTTTTTCTTATCCCGTGAATTGACTATAGCTTTTCGCGCCCGTAAAAGCGGAACTCTCGCTCTGGTATTATCGGAAGTAGGTCTATCAACGCAAAAGGATGAAGCGCCTGATTTGATTGGGGGCGTTGTGGCCGCCGCCTTTCAAGCTTTCGCGCAGGGGCTTTTAGCGGCTTCGTTCCAAGAACCATACCGAGTTTTAGCCTTTTCTCAAGCGGATAGCCCGGACGATACCGGATTTTCCGCCTTCGTTTTTCGCGTTTTAGACGAAGCGAATAAACGGAACAGCGGCCGCTGGCATAAATACGGCCGCGGTTTATTCAGCTTCCGTTAGGCGATTAGACGCCGCGCCTCAGCGACCGCCTCGGTGGCCGTCGCGCAAATTCTATCCCGACCCAATTCATCCAGGTAGCCGGCGCGTTCCAGGGCGCGCCGCGGTTGCTCGCGGATTTCGCAGAGAAACAGGACGGTTCCGTTCCGGCGACAGCGGTCGGCGAAGGATTCCAGAGCGGCGATGCCGGTCGAATCGAGGGCTGGCACCGAGCGCATACGAAGAATAAAAGCCTTCGGTTTTTTTTCCAGCGATAAAAGTGTTTCCTGTAAAAGATCGGCGACACCAAAGAAAAATGGTCCATTTATTTCGAAAATTTCTATGCTTTTGGGGTGCGTAGGCGAGAGCGCTTCTTGAAGCGTGTTATTATCGCTTAATTTATTAGTATGCGCGTCTGCCCTTGGCTCATGAACGTCTGAAACCAGGACACTTATATCGCTGTCCGCGTTGATACCCGATACTTCCACCATACGTTTCAAAAACAGGAAAACCGCTAGAATAACGCCCACTTCAACGGCAACCGTTAGGTCAACGACGACGGTAAGAATAAAAGTGACAACGAGAACAATGGTGTCGCTCTTTGGGGCGCGCTTAAGCAAACGCGTGAAGCGATTAAGGTCACTCATGTCCCAAGCTACTACCATAAGGACAGCGGACAAGGCTGTTAGCGGTACGGCTGAGGCTAAAGGAGAGAGCAGCAAGATAAAGAGGCTTAGGGCAAGGGCGTGGACAATACCGGCGACGGGAGTTACAGCGCCGGCCTTTATGTTTGTCGCGGTCCGCGCGATAGCTCCGGTGGCTGGGATTCCGCCGAACAAGGCGCTGGCGATATTCCCCAGGCCCTGAGCTACTAATTCCATGTTAGAATTATGTTTATCCCCAGTCATACCATCCGCGACCACAGCGGAGAGCAGAGATTCTATACCCGCTAAAAGAGCGATGGTAAGCGCGTCGGGAAAGACGTCTCGTAGAGTGGCCCAATCAAACACAGGCAGCCTCGGCGGACGAAAGCTTGAGGGGATACCGCCAAAACGGCTGGCTATGGTTTCAATAGGCATACGCATCAAAACGCAAGCAAGGGTGGCGAACGCCACAGCGACGACTGAAGCCGGCACGCGGGGCGCGAAGCGGCGGACTAATATTATAACCAGTATGGTCCCCACTCCCAGCGCGGCGGCTTGCCAGCTCCATGTTGGGAAAGCCTTAAAATATTCTACCCAGCGTTCAAAAAATTCAGGCGAGCTTTTATCGATATTAAGGCCTAAGAAATCTTTAACCTGCTGAGAAAAAATTAACACTCCTATCCCGGTGGTGAAACCTGTGGTGACCGGGTAGGGAATGAATTTTATAAGTCGACCTAAACCGGAAACTCCCATTAGGATAAGAAGGAAACCAGCCATTATAGTAGCGATTACCAGTCCATCAATGCCACGTCTGGCGATAATCCCATAAATAATAACCACAAAGGCGCCTGTTGGTCCGCCTATCTGGTAGCGGCTGCCACCCAACAAGCTTGTGAAAAACCCGGCGAATATCGCCGTGTACAAGCCCTGTTCCGGCGTCCCTCCCGCCGCGATAGAAAAGGCCATCGCGAGTGGCAGGGCGACAATACCGACGGTAAGACCCGCTATAAGGTCTTGAACCAGAGCGCCGCCATTATAGCCGAGTGGATTTTTTGGCTGAAACAGCTCAAAAAAACGCGGGAAGAAATCACGTGGAGATGTTAAATTTAATTTGGACATGTTGCCCTCTTAGCCGCGGACTGATATTCGCCGTAAGCGGCTGGTGGGGATTATAGTAAGCTCGTCAAAGATATTCAATCGCGGATGTATCTATATTCTGTCATATAATGCCATACGTGAGCATATAGGGTCATATTTCGAAGCTAATTTGCGGGGTTTTACGAAGCTTCCTAGCGTAAAAAGAGCCTTTCACGGGGTTTTCCCGCCTTTTGATCTTGTCCACCCGCCGCTGAGTCTGTACACTTATTCGGTTATGGCCATAAATCCCACAAATCCCCTCATCGTCCAAAGCGATAAAACCCTTTTATTGGACGTCCACGCTCCGCTCGCGGAGGAAGCTCGTTCCGCCATCCTGCCTTTCGCTGAGCTGGAAAAGTCTCCCGAACATATTCATACCTATCGCGTTAGCCCTCTATCGTTATGGAACGCGGCCAGCGCTGGAATGACAAGCCAAACTGTCGCCGACGTACTCGCCGAATATTCGCGCTATCCGGTTCCAAAGGCTATCGTGGATGGATTTTCCGATATCATGGCGCGCTACGGCGCTTTGCGTTTGATAGAATATCCCCGGCAGGCGTTGGGGGGGAAATCCAATGACATTTCGCGGGCCCCGGAGCTCCCTCCGCGAAAAGAGGACTTGCCGGAGTCTTTACTACTCGTCGTGGACGATAAAGCGATCCGCGCCGAGATCGCGGCAAGGGGCGGGTTGACCAAATATTTAGTAGCCGAGGAAGGGGGGTTCCGTTTACAGCTTACGGACCGAGGGACGGTTAAACGGGAGCTTATTAAACTTGGCTGGCCGGTAAAAGACGAAGCGCCGCTGGCCGCCGGCGAACCCTTAGAAATAAAGCTTCGGCTTTCCGCCGATGACGGCGGTTCCCCATCCTCATGTAACGGTTTTACCCCTCGCGATTATCAGCTGGAAGCGGCGCGTTCGGTGGTAGGCGATGGCAGACCGGGATCAGGCTATGGAGTGATCGTACTGCCTTGTGGAGCCGGGAAAACCGTGGTCGGCATGACGGTTATGTCCTTAATTGGCGCTAATACGCTGGTATTGACAACAAATGTCGCCGCCGTCCATCAATGGATAGATGAGCTGATTGGAAAAACCGAACTTACAGCGGATCAAATTGGCGAATACACCGGAGACAACAAGACAATACGGCCAGTGACGGTCGCGACGTATCAAATACTCACTTGGCGGCCAAATAAAGAGGGAGCCTTCCCCCATTTTCGATTGTTTAGGGAACGCGCGTGGGGCTTGGTCATCTACGATGAGGTTCATTTGCTTCCGGCTCCGGTGTTTCGGGTAACGGCTGAGTTGCAGGCTGTCCGTCGGCTTGGCCTTACCGCTACCCTGGTACGAGAGGATGGCGCCGAAGACGCGGTTTTCAGTTTGGTTGGGCCCAAACGCTATGATGTGCCATGGAAAGAATTGGAAGCGAAGGGCTGGATAGCCCAAGCCCTGTGTGTGGAAATCCGCGTAGACTTGCCGGAAGATGTACGAATACCCTACGCGATAGCCAGCCAACGTTCTAAATATCGCATAGCCAGCGAAAACCCGTTAAAACGGCGAATTACTCAGCAGCTAATCGACAATCACCCCGAAGATCGAATTTTAGTTATCGGTCAATACCTTAAACAACTGGAAGAGTTGGCGGGCGATCTTAAAGCGCCGTTAATTACCGGAAAGACGCCAAATATCGAAAGGGAAACTATTTACGCCGCCTTTAGACGAGGCGAGACCCGCGTTATCGTCGTATCTAAGGTCGCCAATTTCGCTATAGATCTGCCGGATGCGTCCATGGCCATTCAGGTGTCCGGCTCTTTCGGTTCGCGTCAGGAAGAAGCCCAGCGGCTTGGCCGTATTCTGCGGCCTAAACGACGCAATTCTTATTTTTATACGGTGGTATCGCGTTTCAGCGTTGAGGAGGAATTTGCCGCCAAACGTCAGAAATTCCTAGCTGAACAAGGGTATAAATACGCTATTCAGCATTGGACCGAGGAGGAACTGCGGTGAGCGCCCACACGGATGATTTGGCGGCCTGGCGAGTGGCGATATCCACCTTGCCGGATGGTCCTTTCTTCGATCTTATGCGTGTATATTTGGGCGATATAAAAACGCCCTTCAATAAACAACGTTTGATGGAAGACCTGGAGTCTTTTCTTGGTCGCCGCGATGTTCAAGCCTCCCTTATCGCTTTTTTGGACGATATGGACCGTCGTGTTCTTACCGCTATCCAATATCTGGAGGAGCCTGAGCTGGCCGAATTGAGCGCTTTTTTGGGCAATGATTTGGCGTATGCCGATTTATACGCTCTTCTTATTAACTTGGAAGAAAGACTGCTTGTTTATCGCCGCCTCCAAGAGGGGCGGCGGATACTGGCTATTAATCCTTTGCTTATTAACGTTTTATCTCCTTTTTTCTCCGACCCCTCCCCCCTATTCCCAGAACATCCCCGCGCCGCTTCACACGCGGCCGTCGCTCTTGTGGATGACTCAATCCTCTTGGCGGCTTCCGGTTTCCTTCGTTCCAGGGCGGAGCCTTTCAAAACTGACGGCAGTTTGAAAAAACGTATAGCGGATAATGTGGCAAGTATTTTTACCGGCCCTTCCGGAGAGCGACAATTCCTGACCGCGCTTGACGTCTTACGACAATTGGGCATGATTAGCCAACTTGGGACAAGAGCCGCTAAGCTTGGCAACTTAATAGACGAAGAACGCTTGTCGGCCTTCGTGGAATTATCCACTCAGGACCGTCTCTGCTACTATGCCGCGTCCTTATGTTTTATTCGACTGGACTCCGTTTCGGAGCCATCAGCGAAAGGCGAAGAGCCAGCAAGCATACCGCGAAACGTGGAAGCCTTCTCCCACAGGCATAGGCGCGGCGAACTTACCGCTCTTGCCGGCTTATTTT
>CAZJJK010000105.1:0-11544 GCA_964546285.1 uncultured Treponema sp.
GACGCGATTTCAAAAAGCTTGGTATACTAGCCTATGGCAAACGAATTTTTATGGTGGCGCGATGGCGTTATCTATCAAATTTATCCTCGCTCTTTCGCCGATTCCAACGGCGATGGTATTGGCGATCTTAATGGTATTCGCTCCAAACTTGATTATCTGCGAAACCTTGGAATTGACGCGATCTGGCTATCGCCCTTTTATCCTAGTCCTGACGCTGATTTTGGCTATGATATCGCCGACCATTGCGCTGTGGATCCGCGTTTCGGCAATTTGAAGGATTTTGACGAGCTTCTAGCGGACGCGCACAGCCGCGGTATTCGGGTGGTGTTGGACCTGGTTTTAAACCACACGTCTGAAGCGCATCCCTGGTTTCGCGAATCTCGGAGCGACAGGAACAACGCCAAACGCGATTGGTATATTTGGCGGCCAAAACCGATGAATAACTGGAGTGCTGTGTTCGGCGGAAGCGCTTGGACGCGCGACAAGGCGACTGGCGAATTTTATCTACACCTCTTCGCTAAAGAACAACCGGATCTCAATTGGCGTAATCCCGCCGTTCGTTCCGCTCAAATGGATGTGGTCCGATTTTGGTTAAACCGAGGGGTGGACGGTTTTAGGCTAGATGTCTTCAACGCTTATTTTAAAGATGAAGCTTTGCGTTCTAATCCCAGGGAATTGGGGCTTCGTGCCTTTGATCGGCAAAAACATGTGTATGATATCAATCAAGCTGAGCTGTTGCCCCTATTAGCCGAATTGCGCGCGATTTTGGACAAAAAGGAGGGACGCTACGCGGTTGGCGAAACCTTTTTAGGCGGTCCTAAAGTAGCGTCTTCATACTGCGGCTCTGATCGGCTCCACGCCGCTTTTAATTTTGATTTTACTATGAGTGCTTTCAAAGCGGGACGTTTTCGGCGGGCGGTAGAAACCTGGGAGCGGGCTAGCGGCGAAACCGTTTGGCCTAATTATGTGCTGTCCAATCACGACCAGAAGCGAGCGGCTACCCGGTATTGCCGCTTTGAGGATGACGGGAACGCGGCTGTTGCCATGGCCTTGTTGCTGACGCTTAGGGGTACGCCCTTTCTCTATTATGGCGAAGAAATCGGCCTGCGAGATATTCATCTTAAACGGCGCGAAATTCTTGATCCGCCCGGTCGTTATTATTGGCCCTTTTATAAGGGGCGCGACGCTTGCCGCGCTCCTATGCAATGGTCCAGCCAAGCTAACGCTGGTTTTACGACCGGAAAACCCTGGTTGCCGATTCACCCTGATTATACCTGGCGCAATGTCGCGCTTCAGAACGCTGAGCCTTCATCTCTCCTCAATCTTACGCGACAGCTTATAGCGCTGCGCCGCAGCGAAGCGACGCTAAGACGGGGCTCTTTACGTTTTCTTGACGCGTCGACAGGGCTGCTTCGTTATGAACGAGTCTTGGGCGGCAACCATATCCTAGTTGAGTTGGATTTTGCCAATAGAGGTCTCCCAGCCTTGCCGTCAAAGCCGCTTTTCGCGGACGCGACAAGCCGGATACGCTTAAGCCGCCTTTAGCGATAAAAGCTTTTTCGGAAAAGCGCCTTTAACAGGCTGACTCGGTTTTTCGCTTCTCGTGGAACTCGTGTGGCAACCCGAAGCTTGGTCTCTCTTGCCGCCGCCAATTATCGGACACAGCTCAATGTCAGCGGAGACAGAAGCGCTAATAAAGCGTGACGCTTCGTAACGGCTCTATTCCGGCTCCACCATATAAGCATCTTGAACCCTTAGCGTTATAGCCTGTCGGGCTAGAACTGGAAAACCAAAGCTTCGGCACACGAAGCTTTTTCAAGCTGTTTGAGTAAAATAAAACGACAAAATATGCGATATTGTCTGTTTCCCGCTTGCCGCTCCTTGATTTTTCCGTTTATGATACCGTCCATTCCAAGGCGCCCGGTAATGGGCGGAGGAGGGCGCATGGGCCTGAGAATTGTGGTACTTGTAAAACAAGTGCCTGATACCCAAAACATCAGCGGCGATGCCATGAAAGATGACGGTACGGTCAATCGTGCCGCTTTGCCGGCGATCTTCAATCCCGATGACTTATATGCTTTAGAGGCGGCGCTCAGAATCAAGGACCGCTTCAGCGATACGTCAGTTAATGTCATCACGATGGGACCACCCCAGGCGGTGCAGGTACTTAAGGACGCGTTGTATCGAGGCGCGGATTTTGCCGCCTTGGTTTCCGACCGTCGTTTCGCCGGCGCTGATACACTGGCCACCTCGTACGCCCTTAAATGCGCGGTGGAACATTTAGGCGGGTACGATTTGGTTTTATGCGGCAGACAGGCTATTGATGGGGATACCGCCCAGGTAGGACCCCAGACAGCCGAAAAACTTGGAATCAACCAAATTACCTGCGTTTCGGAAATAGAGCTTGTGGACGCGGATAAGCGCGAACTTGTCGCGCGCCGCTCGGTGGAGGGCGGATATGAGATCGTTCGAGCCGCTCTGCCCCTTTTGTTGACGATTACCGATGAGGTCTGCCACCCCCGGCCGCCGTCAGCGATCCGTATGCTTTCGTGTAAACGGCTTCAGGCGCAAATGACGGACCAGCCCTTTGACGAAAGTTATCTTGACGGCCCAGCCGTTGATGAGCTTCGCGAGCGTTTTCAGCTTTGGAATATAGAAACAATCCAGGCCGATCCCGCCGCTTGCGGCTTGGCCGGGTCGCCGACCAAGGTGAAGGCTATCGAATCAGTGGTCCTGAAATCGCGGGATATCGCTATGGTGGAAAATACTGAGGCGGCGATCGGTAAAATGGTCCATGAACTTATAGCCGATCATACTCTGGGTTGAGGAGAGGAACGTGGGCGCGAAAAACAGCGTAATGGTGTTTATCCAACAAACAGATGGCACTGTCGACGATATCAGTTTAGAGTTGGTGTCAAAGGCTCGCGACTTGGCCAATAGCTTAGGCGTCGCTGTCAGCGCCGTCTGTATTGGTCACGATATGAAGACTGAAGCGGCGAGGGCCGCCGCCTATGGGGTGGATGAGATGACGCTTGTGTTTCATCCCGGCCTCCGTGATTATACCCCGGTGCCTTATGCCAAGGCGATGGTTAAAGCGATAAATAAAGAGCGGCCGCAGATCGTGTTGTATGGGGCAAGTAGCGTTGGCCGCGATTTGGCGCCGCGTATCGCCTCGGAATTGAAGGTTGGCTTGACCGCGGACTGTACCGACCTCAAGATTGGAGACCATACGGTTAAAGACCGGGTATACAAGAATATCCTATACCAAATCCGTCCCGCTTTTGGCGGTAATATTATCGCTACCATCGTATCGCCGGAGCGTCTGCCACAGATGGCTACCGTCCGCGAAGGCGTTATGCGCCTTGGCTCGGCGGATAGCGGACATAAGACTAGCTTCAACGAACTGGAGCTTGATTATACGCCAGAGGATTTTCCCACCGTGCTTGTCAAACGTTTCCGCGAGGCTAAGCGAGTAAATTTAAAAGGCGCTCAAGTTGTGGTGGCTGGCGGCATTGGCGTGGGAAGCAAAGAAAATTTCGATCTAATCGCCCGACTGGCGAAAACCTTGGGTGGTGAAGTTGGCGCTTCCCGCGCGGCCGTGGACGCCGGGTTTGTCAGCAAGGAGCACCAAGTTGGGCAAACCGGTACTACCGTTCGCCCAAAGCTCTATATCGCCTGCGGTATCTCTGGTTCCATCCAGCATCGCGCTGGTATGGCTGAATCAGCCCGTATCATCGCCATCAATACCGATCCGGACGCGCCGATCTTCCAGATAGCTCATTACGGAATCGTCGGCGATCTAAAAGATGTGATTCCAAAGCTAATTCAAGCGTACAAGGCAAAGGCCTAGGAGGAGAGATATGGCGAACTTCCTGCATGATAATAAGGATATACTCTTCCATTTGGACCATCTGGACCTGGACCGCTTAATCGCTCTGCGTGAGGACGATTTTGCCGAAAGCGGCGTCTTTGCCCACGCCCCCGCCAACGTGGCGGACGCTAAAGACTCATATCGTTTGCTTCTCGCCTTAGTTGGCGAGCTTTGCGCCGATGAGCTGGCGCCCCGCGCGGCGGACATAGACGAGGAAGGCGTACGGCTTGAAGCCGGCCAGGTCCATTATGCCGAAGGCACCGCCAATGTGCTGGACCTGTTTTCTAAAGCCGATCTTATGGGCTTTTGTCTGCCGCGCCGCTATGGCGGTCTTAACTGCCCCACCACCATCCTAACTATCGCGGCGGAACTAGTTAGCCGGGCGGACGCCTCCTTCCTTAATTTTGGTCTCCAGCAAGACATTGGCGAGACTCTTAATAAATATGGCTCTGAGGAGCAAAAAGCGAGGGTCCTGCCCCTGCTTTCCTCCGGTAAGGTCGGTTCATCAATGATACTAACCGAACCGGACGCTGGCAGCGATCTTCAGGCTGTCGCGCTTCGCGCCCAGCTCGGCGCTGATGGCGTTTGGCGGCTCAACGGCGTTAAACGCTTTATCACTAACGGTTGCGGTACCTATGGCCTGGTGTTGGCGCGGAGCGAGGACGCTTCTAAGGGCGCAGGGGGCTTATCCTTTTTCCTATATAAGCGCGATGAGCATATGCTTATTCGCCGCTTAGAAAACAAACTTGGTATCCATGGTTCGCCTACCTGCGAGCTACAATTCAACGACGCGCCGGCGGAACTGGTTGGCGAGCGGCGGCGCGGCTTGATACGTTACACTATGTGGCTCATGAACAGCGCCCGGCTCGGTATAGCCGCTCAGGCTTTGGGTATCGCTGAGGCAGCCTACCGCGAAGCCCGCAAATACGCCGCGGAACGCGTTCAGTTTGGCGTAGCCGTGGACAGTTTTCCGCCAATCTATGAAATTCTTAGCGATACGCGAGTCGCTATAGAAGCTGGCCGCAGCCTGCTTTATGAAACAGCCCGTTTTGTGGACCTAAAGGAAGGTTTGGAAAGAGCCGCCGAACTTCACCCAGATAGGAGCGCGTCATTAGCGTCGGAGACTAAAAAATACTCACGCTTGGCCTCTCTCTACACCCCGCTCGTCAAGGCGTATAATACCGAGATGGCCAACAAGGCCGCCTATGACGCTATTCAGGTTCACGGCGGCCCTGGTTATATGAAGGAATTCGCCGTTGAACGTTTATATCGCGACGCCCGTATCACAAACATCTATGAAGGTACCACTCAGCTTCAAATTGTCGCCGCCATAGGCGGTATTACCTCTGGCGTCGCTCAAGGCGCCATGGACGAATACGAAAGCGAGGATTATAGCCATGCCCCTGAGCTTCTGGAGCGGACTAAGGCGAATCGAAATCGGTTTGAGGAAGCGCTTATCAGGATCAAGGGCGTTAAAGACGAAAAGCTGGTGAGTTACCATGCGCGGCGTTTAGCGGAAATGACTATCGATCTTATCCAAAGCTATCTATTATTACGCGACGCTAAATTTGATGAGCGCAAGCTACTTGTGGCGGAGCTTTTTATTGATCGGGCTAGCGCTCGTATCGCTATGGCATCGGCTTTCATCCTAAGCGCGGGTGACAAGCTGATACGCTTGCATGAGCGGATAATCTAGTAAGGTTATTTCAAAGGGCTCTCCCTTCTAAAATCCATCAAGGGTGGCGGTTTTTTTTATAGGATTGGATTAGATAGTAAAATTGGCAATCAAGCCGCGAGAGCTTCTCGCGAAACTAAGCGGCATTCGCGGGAAGTTTTCACTAAACTCGGTTTTCATCCGAGACTTTCGCTTTATGCTTGAAGCGCCTTGCTTTGATAAGTCTCTTTTATTTCAGGCTCCTTGAAAGGGGATACATGAGTAATGAAAGCCTAGTGGATTGGATTCTAAAGAGAAAAACTCGCAATAATTATTATTTTAGTAAACTAAAAACTTAAGAAAATCCGCCAAAAAGAGGAGTGCCCCTTGGTTTATGTAAAAATATATTGTTGTCTGTTATGCTCTTATTTTCTCTATTAGAAAGAGGCTTAATGGATTTTTAGACAAGCCATTTTGAGCCTAGCGCGTAAATACTACTTGAAAAGTTTAGCCCGCGGTGTAATCTTAAGATCAAGCCCTTTTCTTGGGTAAATTAGGAGGACTATGACCGTGAAGAGCCTAAAAGCTTCCCAAACCGAGAAAAATATACTAACCGCGTTCTGTGGCGAATCGCAAGCTAGAAATCGGTACAGCTATTTTTCTAGCGTGGCTAAAAAAGAAGGTTTTGTTCAAATATCGCAGGTATTCGCTGAAACGGCGGATCAAGAAAAGGAACACGCTAAGCGTTTGTTTAAATTCCTTGAGGGCGGCGAGTTGGAAATTACGGCGGCCTTTCCCGCTGGCGTTATAGGAACGACAGTAGAAAACCTAGCGGAAGCCGCCGCCGGCGAGGACTATGAATGGCAGACCATGTATCCCGATTTCGCTAAAACAGCGCGCGCGGAAGGGTATGACGCTATAGCTACTGTGTTTGAGTCTATCGCTGTCGCCGAAAAACAACATTCAAAGCGCTATGCCGCTTTAAAAGCCAATATCGAAGCTGGAAAGGTCTTTAAAAAGGACAAGGCTACAGTATGGCGTTGCCTAAATTGTGGGTTTTTGTATGAAGGCGTGGAAGCGCCCCAAGTCTGCCCAGCCTGCGCCCATCCTCAAGCTTACTTTGAGGTTTTAAGCGAAAACTGGTAGGAGGTGATTATGAACAAACGGGGTCAAATCTTTAAGTGCGATATTTGCGGGAATATCGTAGAGCTTCTATACGCGGGAGACGGGGAACTTGTCTGTTGCGGACAGCCTATGCGCGCTGTCACGGAAAATACCGTGGATGCCGCTAAGGAAAAGCATGTTCCGGTGATAGAGAAAACCGAGGACGGCTATAAGGTATCCGTCGGCTCAGTCGCTCATCCCATGGAGGAAAAGCATTATATCCAATGGATTGAGCTAATCGCCGATGGCGTATCCTATCGTAAATTCCTCAAACCCGGTGACGCCCCCACGGCTTCTTTCCGTGTAAAAGCCTCGTCGGTTAACGCTCGTGAATATTGCAACCTCCACGGTTTATGGAAGGCATAGGAGACTGTATATGAAGAAGTATGTTTGTGACGTTTGTGGGTATATCTACGATCCCGATGTCGGCGATACGGATAATGGCATCCAACCGGGGACCGCTTTTGATGATTTACCGGATGATTGGGTTTGCCCGCTCTGCGGCGCCGGAAAGTCTGATTTTTCCCCGGCTGACTGAGGCCGTGGTTTTTCATTAGCTTTTAAGCTTCCCGCGAAAGCCGCGCGCTTTCGCGGGAAGAGCTCGCGGTCTTGGCACGGTAATATTCATTTGTATATAATACAAATAATAGTAATAAGATCGCGTTTTCTTTTCAAAAGGCGGAATAGCGAACCTGAATAATGTACCGGCGCTTCCCCCGAAACGGAAGCCGCCTTGGTTTTATCTCTGCGGGTTACGTTAAGCCCTGTGTGATTAAAGGCAGTGTCTATGCTCAAGCGAGAAGATTTTATTTTTACTATCGGCTACGACGGTCCTGTCGCTATCGTGGACAGCCAGGCTAAGCGTCAGTTCGGCGCTCTTTCAACGGCGGATTTAGCGGAAAAAGGTTTATTCCGCGCCGCCTATGCTTCAGCTCTCTATTCCGGCGACCCCAATCAACTGGATATCGTAATAAACGCTTATAACGGTAAAGCTGGAACCACTCTCAGCCGCTCTTCTGCCTTAGGCCGGCTTTTTGGGGTTTTTTCCGCTGACGCGAAACGCTGCAAATACCTCTAGCAGACAAAGAGCTTTGATTGGAAGGCGGCTTTCCATACACCGGAGCTTGCTCCGGAAAAGGTGCGCATATGAGATATGTGTTTCAATAATCTTCGTATCGGGGTGTAGCCCCCGCCAGTACAATAAATTTCCTATCCAACGAAGATACCTCGGGCTTGTCCCGGGGTTCTTTATTTAGACGTCCCCCAAAGGGCTATACCCGTTTTATTCATTCTAGTATCGCGATTCTCTATTAGCTGTTGATGGCTCGCAAAATAATGACCGATCCTCGCTGTCTTGTTGGCGCCGCCTTGACCGAGGCGGGGGGCTATGGTATTTTACCGGAAACTCTGCCTTAAGGAAGTTTTCCGAATGTCCATTACAAGTCTCCCATTTTTACAGACCGCACCCAGCGCGACCGGAAGTATGTTAACGACTATCATACCCTTCGGCGCCGTCATCCTTATTTTCTATTTTCTTATTATCAGGCCGCAGAATAAGCAGCGGAAAGAAACCGAAAGGATGCTCTCCGCCTTAAAGAAAAGCGATAAGATCGTAACCATCGGCGGTATACATGGCGTGGTTCTAGCTGTCAAAGAAAGCAGCGTCATCGTTAAGATCGATGAAGGAACAAAAATAGAAATTAACCGAAGCGCTGTCGCTTCCGTTAAGGTCGATGGCGCCAAGGCTGAAAAGCCCGCGAAGGGCGGTAAAGCAATCACCGATACGGCGGCCGAGTCAATGACCGCCGATGATGGCGACGCTGCCGCCGACGACACGACAAAATAATCCCGACGGGACGGTTTCGCTTATTCGATGCCGCCCCGATCCACCGGGCCTGTCGCATATAACGGATCATCTGGAGCAACGATATGAGTAAACGGTATCGATTTTTAATCATCGTCGTGACTATAGCGGCGGGTTTCGCCTTTCTTTCGCCAACTATACGTTGGTATATGGCCGTACCTAAGGAAGACCAAGCGCTTGCCCTTAGCTCACGCGAGCAAATAAAGGTGTATTCGGCGCGAAAAGCTCAGGCTGATCTAAAGGAATTGAAAGCGACCGCTCAGGCTGACGCCGACGCGGCGGTTCCTGAACGCTTAGTCTTTCTGACAAAAACCGCCAAGGATAACTATAAACTGGCGAAGTTGGCCTTTCCTGAGGTGTGGAATATTCGTTCCGTTCTTGGCGCTTTCGCCAGCGAAAAAGAAGCGCTTGATGTAATAGAAAGCCATTATCGGGACGAAATCCTGAAGCTTAAGGATCTGCATTCCAGCGCCATTCAATTAGGTTTGGACCTGTCCGGGGGGATGAGCGTCGTGATCCAAGCCAATTTAGATTCCGTTCAGGAAAGGCTTGGTCGTGATCTGAACCAGGAAGATAAAGAAGACGCGATGGAACGTGGTCTTGAGGTCTTAAACAGCCGTATTGACCGTTTTGGTCTGACCGAGCCTGTTATCCGCCGTCAGGGGGATGATCAGATTTATGTTGAGATACCAGGCGCGGCCGATCCCGAACGAATCAACGCGATCATTATGGGGAAGGGCAACTTAGCTTTCCATATCGTTGATCAGGAAGCTACCACCGCTTTCCTGGAGTATTACGCTAAAAACCCGCTGGATACTTTTGATGGAGAGGGCAAGCTCCTTGATCCAACAATAATACCGGCTGAAACCATGGTTCGCGGCGTTTATGTTAAAGACGATTACGGCTTGGATGAATTTGTCAGCTATACTGTTGTTTCCAAGGAAGTGGGGCTTGACGGCAATCATATTAAAAGCGCTTTGGTGGATCGGGACCCGGTTACCGGCAAACCAGAGGTAACCTTCCTTTTGGACGCTGAAGGCGGCGAGATTTTTTATAAGCTGACCTCCGCCAATGTAAATAAGCCTATGGCCATCGTTATGGACGATAAGGTTAAATCCCAGGCGAATATCCAAGAACCTATCAGGGATTCGGTACGGCTTACCGGCTTCAATCAAGAGGAAGCGAACAATATTGCCCTTATCCTACGGACGGCGGCTTTACCGGTGGAACTGGAACCGGTTAGTCAGCAAGCGATAGGCGCTTCATTGGGTGAGGATACTATACGTCAGGGCTTGCGGGCTCTCTTGGGCGGTATCTTTGCCGTAATGGTATTTATGATGCTGTATTACAAAGGCGCGGGCATTAACGCCATTATCGCCCAGATACTCAATTTATACCTTATGCTCAGTATATTATCGGCCTTTAATTTAACGCTAACCCTGCCGAGTATCGCTGGTTTTATTCTTACCATCGGTATGGCGGTTGACGCGAACGTTATTATTTTTGAGCGCATAAAAGAAGAACTGCGGCTTGGAAAAAGTCGTAAAGCCGCTGTTGAAACGGGTTTCAGCAAGGCTTTTTGGGCTATAATGGATTCTAACATCACTACCTTTATCGCCGCCATCTTTTTATCCCAGCTCGGTACTGGGCCTATCCAAGGTTTCGCGGTCAGTTTAGCTATCGGTGTAGTCTCCTCGGTATTCACGTCCTTGTTCGTATCGCGCCTGATTTTCGATTTCGGGACGGACGTCCTCGGTCGGAATAAGCTTTCCATCAGCTGGAGGATTAAATAAATGAAACGAGTAATCAGGTTTTCCGCGGCATATATACCGTCCGCTATTTTTTCTTTGATCCTGATCGTTTTTGGCATTGTCGGTTATATAGTCAACGGCGGGTTTAATCTTGGCGTGGATTTTCAAGCCGGCTTAATGCAGGAGCTTCAGTTCGCGCCTTCGGCTTTTTCCTTAACCTATGCCGGCAAGGGCGTGGCGTCCGTTTCTTTGGAGCAGGACCGTCTGGACTTGGTGATATCCGGTTCGGATGTTGAGAAGGCGACCCATAGCTTCGTTTTTAGCGAATACGCGACGCTTGGCGCTTTGGCTGAGGCGCTTAACGGTCTTGAGGGCTTCAAGGCTACTTCGCCATCTAACGCGGAAGCTCTTTCCCCTTGGCTGATTCAGAGCGCTCAAGAAAATCCCCGTCTTGGTTCAGACCCCTATGTTCTTCATTATTTGGCTCCCGAATCTTCTCCCATACCCATTGAGGATGTTCGCGCCGCTCTTATTCCCGTCGGTTCCGCCTCTGTCCAAGTTTTGGGGAAAGAGTCCGATAGAAAGTTCATGATCCGCGTTCAGGATGAAGGGAATACTGACGGCTTTGCCCAAGTCGCCACGGAACAGATCAACGCGGCTTTAGCGGTCGCTTTTGGCGAAGATCAAGTCGCTGTCGCTCGTTCGGACTATGTTGGGGCTAGATTTTCTAAAAATCTGACAGATCAAGTGGCTGTGTTGCTAGTTTTAACCTTGTTATTGATTCTGGTCTATTCCGCTATTCGTTTTAGGCCTCGGTACGCTGTTGGCGCTGTCATAGCTATCATTCATGACGCTCTAATCATGGTAGCGTTTGTGGTCTGGTCAAGGATGGAATTCACGACAAGCACCATCGCCGCGATCTTGACCATACTAGGTTATTCAATTAACGATACTATCGTTATTTTTGACCGTGTGCGCGAGACGGTCCGTTTATACCCGGATGATGATTTTACCTTAAATGTCAACCGCGCCAATACGGAAACGCTCGCTCGTACCATTATTACGACGATGACCACGATGTTCGCTGTCTTATCCCTTTATTTATTCACGACAGGAAGTATGAAGGATTTCGCGCTGGCCTTACTTATCGGTTTGGTTTCCGGCGTTTACTCCTCCCTCTTTATCGCTAATAACTTTGTGGTTATGTGGAGCAAAATCGCTGGTAAACGTTCAACTAAGG
>CAZJJK010000106.1:0-11472 GCA_964546285.1 uncultured Treponema sp.
AGGCGGCGCGACCTTACCCTTAATGAACGGACGCGTATTATGAGCGCTTTTCGCCGTCGTTTGGCTTTGGCCCGAGAAGAAGCGGGAAAACGCGGTCTTCGGCTCAAAAAACGCGCAATAATCGCTTCTTCTATAGGCGCCGGCGTCTTAGCCATAATTATGCTTTTCATTTTAGCCACTCAGCCCTTCCGTCCGGTGGCCGATATTAAAGCGGAACTGGCTTCCTATTATGAAAAGGTTGATGAAGGTTATGGCTTATACGCGAAGCGCTATTATGCCCTATTGAATAAATATGGCGCGAAGCTTGGTCCAACGACGGTAGCTGATTACCGAAAAACTATGGAAACCGAACTGGACGAGCATTTTTTAGAAAATTTAGCCTTTGTGGAAGCTGGCGAACTACGTTATGTCGATGACGCCAAAGACTGGGCTTCTTATTTTCCGGAAAAAGAAGATAGAGAGGAACGGCGGCGTCGAGTGGATAATGTCTTTCAAGCCGGTATGGGAAAGGTATTAGGCGGCGCCTGGGAAACGGTCAAGCAGGAAGCGGGGAAGCTGTTTAACGAAGCCGAGGATAAACTGAAGGGCTTGGTTGACCGCTTAGGCCCAAAGGACTAGCGGCCGCGTTAGCCGCGACCGCCATATCCCTTATCCGAAACGACGGGCGTCTTTTTCCTGACTCATGGCATACGCGTAGACAGCAAAAAAGAATAGGGCAAACGCTAAAAGTAGCGGGATGGTGAAGCTTATTTCCGCAAAGGAGCCGCCGCTTTGGAGCTTGTTTATCGCCCGCATCACCCAGGTTTGGGGAAAGATAACCGCGGCGCGTTGAATAAAGTCCGGCATGAAGTCTATCGGCCAGAAGCAGCCGCTCAACATTGAAGAAACGGAGATGCCGAGATTGCTTATCAGCGTGGCTTGAAGCAGCGAGCGCGAAAGGCCGGTAAGCATAACGCCAAAGCCGATAGCGCTTAAGCTAAAGCCGAGTAAAAGGGTCATGGCTATCGGCCAGGGCAGAGTTAGGTCGATCCGAAGGATAAATACTAATATCGATAAAGAAATAAGCGTTTGAGCGGCAAGTATGAAAAACGCCGCTAAACCATTTCCGGCCGCGTAAACGATTTCGCGGATAGGCGCCAGCTTTATCCTAAGATAGCTGTGGTTTTCTTTTTCCCGAAGCATAAGGCTGGTTATCAGAGAAGCTTGAAGAAAACCAATATAAAGCAAGATGCCAAAGCTGATGGACCCGGCTGTGCGGCGAACGCTTTCATCCTTCACGGAACTCACGGTCAGCGCTATATCGGCTGTTAGGAATTCTTCGCGGAGTTGCCGGGAGCGCCGCTCATCACCGTTCGCCGCGCGGTATATAGCTTCCAGGCTTCCGGTAAAGAAATCTATTTCCGCCTTTAACGCTTGAGCCTCGGCCGCGTCTTGAATGGCTGCCAAACGTAATGAGGGGGCTCCTCCCAAGCTGATTTTCTGACTATAGTCTTCCGGTATTTCCAAAAAGGCCGAGATTGAGCCTTCCAGTATTTTGGTTTCCATTAACGCGGCGTCTATAGGGTGTAACTCATTACGCGCGGCGCGATCCAGATAAGCCACAAGCGCGCCGCCGAGTTCGCCGCGGTCGTGGTTTTGGTAGCCTATTACCAAAACGCGGTTATTAGTTAAGCTGAATATAAGGGTCATTACGATAAAGCTCAGCACCGGTAGGACAAAATAGAAAAAATAATGGATAGGCTTACGGAAGCTTAACTTGAGGAAGTTGGCTATGATAATGCGTAAGTGATTCATATTTCCTCCCTACGCAAGGATACGATGGCGGCCGCGGCCAATAGCGCCGCGCCTAGGCCGACGCAGAGTCCAAGCGCCGGAAAAAAATAAGTACGCTGATCGCTAAAGGCGGCTTCAATTAAGGCTTTGTTTACCCAGCTTAATGGCGAGAACTTCGACAAGGCGTTGAAAACCGCCGTGTCCGGTAATTTCATGTAGCCGCCGCCTAAAAAAATCATAATAGGCGGTAGGATGTTTAGAAGCGCGTTCCCGGCTTTGTCGTCCTTAAACAAGTGCTTAGAGCCGAAACCCAACGCCAGGGAGAAAAAACTCAAGGCAAAGAGAATTATTAATATGGCCGCGGTATCGTTTCCAAAATAAACGCCTAAGCCGAATTTCGCCGCAGCGAAGACTATCAAAACCTGCGCTGTTAAGATGGTCCAGGTTCCCAGACAAGCTCCCGTAAGGTATTGGCCCTTCGTAAGGGGAGTGGTTTGCAGGCGCGCCAGGGTCTTGTTTGTTCGTTCTTTGGAGAACCAATGGCCGGCTAGGTTGCAGCTAAAGATGATGCCCATGGTGGTGATAGTGACACCGAAATAATCAAGGGCTCTAGCTTGGCGCGTCCCGTCAAAGGCGCTTATTTGAACATAGGAGCCGGAAGGAAGCGTCGGCTCCAGTCCGTGGCGCGCGGCTAGCTGTAGATAACGGTAACGCTTAAGAAAACCGGCTATGATGGATTCCGATAGGCCGGCTTTAATGCCGCTGTTATTGTTAACGATAAGTTCCACGCTATCGCTTTCACCGTATATATTGACGAAAGCCTGATACTCGCCCTCGGCGGTTTTGCGGACACCTTCCGCCTTATCGCTTTCGGCTGAGGTGGATATTCCCAAGGGGCCCGCTCCTTCGGCGAAAGCGGCGAAGGTCGCGCCGAGCTGGCTTTCGTTCTCAGCCCGGTAGCCGAGCTTCAGCGCGATAGCGCCGGATTTGGCGGCGGCGAAAATGCCGGAAAAGGCTTGGCTCAGTATCATGATAAGGGCGATAGGAGCGGCGCAAAGCATAATCAGGGCTAAGGGTTTTCTTAAATTCTGGATCAGGTATTTGCGGGCAATTATCAGGATATTCATGGTCAGCCTCCTAGTCTCGCAGTTTCCGGCCCGTCAGGGTCAAAAAAACCGATTCCAGATTAGGCGCGTCCAGTTCCAAGGAAATTAGGGGTAAGCCTCTGCTGGTAAAGAAGTTGACAATCTGGGCGGCATTATTGACGCCCTTGTCAATATCGATAAAAACCTGATTCTCAAGCGTTTTAGCGCTTAGCACGCCCTGAATTCTTTCCAAGTCCGATAGATCCAATTCTGTCTCGGACTTTAAGCTAACCACATAGCGGGTACTGGTTTTTACCAGAGCTTGCAGTTCGGCGCTATTGCCCTCCGCTATTATTTTACCATGATCGATGATGGCGTTGCGGGTACACAAAGATTCCGCCTCTTCCATATAATGAGTGGTATAGATGACGGTGCGGCCCTGCTCGTTAAGGCCGCGGACCGCCTCTAAGATATAGCGTCGGGATTGGGGGTCAATGCCGACTGTCGGTTCGTCCATGATGATAAGCTCAGGCTTATGCGCTAAGCCGCAGGCGATGTTTAGCCTTCTTTTCATGCCGCCGGAAAAGGTCTTAGGAAGTTTTCCGGCCGCTTCTTTCAAACCGGTAAACTCAAGGCTCTCCGCCACGGCCGCTTTTAGCTCGTTGCCGCGCAGTCCGTAAAGACTGGCGAAAAAAGACACGTTTTCCGCCGCGCTCAATTCCTCATAGATAGCTAGCTCCTGAGGGACCACGCCGATAAGCCGCTTTATAGCGCGCGGTTCCTTGTTTATATCACGCCCGGCTATCCGTATTGTCCCGGCTGTCGGCGTGAGAAGCCCGCAGAGCATATTGATAAGGGTGGTCTTGCCCGCGCCGTTTGGACCGAGAAGCCCGAATAATTCGCCTTGCTTGATCGTCAAGGAAACGGCGTTGACCGCGGCCAGGCTGCCGAAACGTTTCGTTACTTGGTCTATCGCTACCATGTTATTCCTCCACCGTATGAGAGGATACGCCGTATCGTATAGCGAAATAAGGATAGAAAGTCATATTCGTCTATGACTAAAGTAATACGCGGTCCTAGCGCTTGGTCTGCTTCTTATAGTAATACGCCGCGATCTGAGTGCGCTGTTTAAGTCCCAGTTTATCTAGCAAGGCGCTAATATAGTTCTTAACAGTGCCCTCAGACAAAAAAAGCCGCGACGCGATATCTTTATTGCTCAAACCCTCAGCGATAAGTTCCATTATTTCCCGTTCACGCTCCGTGAAGAGCTCAGGGTCAATTCCCTGAGGCTGAGCGTTGCGTAAACGTTCAAAAACCGTATCCTGAAAGACCGTACTCCCCGCGTGAACAAGTTTGATGGCTTCCCTTATTTCCTCAGCCGATTTTCCTTTAAGAAGGTAGCCTTTCGCGCCGTTCGCGACCGCTTGGCGTATAAGCTCATCCTCTTGAAAAGTGGTGAGGATGATGGTTTTTGTAACGGGTGATAGGGCCGCTATGCGAGCGGCCGCGTTTACGCCGTCCATGATTGGCATACGGATATCGATCAGCGCTATATCGATCTGTCGTTCGCCGCAATATTCCACGGCTTCGCGGCCATCAGCCGCCAGTGCCGCTACGCTTATTTCCGGGTCCTTGGCAAGTAGTATGGCTAGGCCTTCGCGGATAAGGGGGTCATCGTCGGCGATTAAAACGCGGATGGGCATCATTCCCTCCTAAACAGCATGATGACGGAAAAACCGGCGGAACCGTCAAGCACTAAGGAACCGCCAGCTTCTTGGGTGCGTTCTTCCATCCCTCTAAGGCCTAAGCCAGGAACGATGACGGCGGCGCCGTGGCCATTATCCTTAAAACCCGCCTTTATCAGGCGATTGAGGACCGCTATTTCAACCGCCGCTTTGGTAGCGCCGCCATGCTTAAGGCTGTTGGTTAAGGCTTCTTTGAGGTTCGCGTTGATAACCCGCCAGCGTTGGTTTGTTATCGTTTCCAGATCGCCGCTTGTTGAACAAGCTACAACTATTCCCGTGTCGCGCTCAAAATCCCCAAGCAGGCGCTTTATCGTCTGTAGCCCGAATTCGCCGCTGTCCGGTTTTAAAGAACGGAGGCTGGAACGTATAGCGTCCATGCCGTTTCTGAGGACTGCGGCGCTGTTCCCCAGTAGTTTGGACGCTCGGTCGCTGTCTTCCGCTAAAATAGACCGAGCCGCCTCCATTTGGACCAGGCTACCTGTTATGATATGACCCAGCTCGTCATGCAGTTTTCTGGCTATCGCATTTCTTTCCTCAAGCTTGATAAAATACGCCTTTTCGTTTTCCGCTTCTTCCAAACGTGAAATACGGTGGCGTAGTTTATAATTTTCCGCTTCCAAACTATTGAGCTCGTGTTCCAAAGAAGCGGCTCGATTCTCGCCTTTATCAACCACGGTTCGGATTATAAGGGTCATAAGCGCGCATAGCGCGTACGTGGCGATGTCCGCGCCTCTGAGGACGCTAAGGGGTAAAAAATAGACGATGGCCTCAAACCAGAACGCGACACGCGTCAGTGCGAAAAAACGCGCGAAAGAGAGAGGAAGAATATATATAAAGGGTTGCAGCCATAGACAAGCGCCAGCCGTGGCTGTTAGAAGTAAGGTTTGTGCCAGCTTTTTGCCCTTGGTCATATTTATGACGGCGGGCATGATCGTGAAGCTTAGATAAACAAGAACGCCAATAAAGTCAGGCCCATAAAAACGCGGACTAAATATGAAGCTAGTCAGAAAGATATATACCGCGCCAAGCAGTTGTAAAAGGAGGAATAAATTTTCCACACTACCTCCGCTTATGGTAGAATAACGTCACAACTCGGGAGGGGGAAGATGGACAAGAAAACAAAGCAGTTTTTGATTACACCGGCCGCGGGGAAACGGCTTATCGCGAAGGCCTTCGCTCTCTTGCCGGAAATTAAAGAAGCCCTAACTTCCAGAACCATCGTCGTCATCGCCGGTACCACAAATGGCTATATCGCGGAGGAGCTTCTTAAGGTTTTAGGCGCTGAATCGATCATTGACAGGCGACGCTTTTTCCGGGGCGTTGTCTTGCCGACACGGCGGGAATTATCTGAATCTGGCCGGCTTAAGGATGAGAGCCGTTTTCTTGGCGATCTAGTAATCCGCTCCGGTGTTCCTATCTTTGGCGAGACTATATTTGATGTCTCAGGGGGGCTGAAAGCTGGGGATATTATTGTCAAAGGCGCTAACGCCGTTAACCTGGAACGGGGCGAAGCCGCCGTGCTTATTGGCCATCCCGAGAGCGGTACCGTTCTGCCCGCTCTGGGCGCCGCTGTTGGCCGCCGAGTGCGGCTTTTTGTGCCGGTTGGTTTGGAAAAACGTGTAACTGGTGAAATTAGCGCTCTGGCTCGCTTGGTCAACGATACGGATTGTGCCGGTTTCCGTCTCATGCCAATATACGGCCAGGTTTTTACGGAATTGGACGCTGTTAGGCTTCTATCCGCTTGTTCGGCGGTATTGATGGCAGCTGGCGGTGTTAGCGGGGCTGAAGGCGGCGTTTGGCTGGCTGTCAGCGGCAACGGCGAGCAGCTTGAGCGTTTCGCTTCGGTTTATGAGAAAATTAAGGATGAGCCAAATTTTGAGGTGTAGGCTTATAGCTGGCGTAAATTATTTAAAATCTTTAAATAATCATATATCTCTTGTAAATCGCTTGACTAGCTCCCCTGTCTGTGTCAAATTAAAATTCTCGTGAACCTTTTTATTACGCCAGCTAATACCTCGGTTATTAATAAGGGAAGCAAAGCGTTGTCACGCACTCTTTGGTTTTGTCTAGCTCTGCTTTTTGTGGAATCCGCCGCCGCCACACCCACGCAACCGACGCTGGTGCCCCAAGCAATACTATTCGCCTGCGATCGGGATTATCCGCCATTCAGCTATATGGACGCTGAGCGTTTTGCGGGTTTTGACATAGAATTCATTAATGAGCTTGGCGGGAAATATAATATCGATGTCACTATTGAAGCGTTTGACTGGGCTGAAGCCCTGTCTCGCTTGGAGCGCGGCCAGGTTGACGTTCTTTCCGGTATTTTATGGACGAATGAGCGGTCCAGCCGTTTTGATTTTTCCATACCCTATTTCTTTGATCGTTACACCGTTTTTTCACGCAGAGGAAGCGGCATAAGCTCCAGTCAGGATCTCGCCGGTAAGCGTTTGGCGGTCTTGAACGGTGACGCCTGTCTGGAAGAATTTGTACGCCCGAACGGGCTGGATAATGATCTCATACTCACCCCGACCTATTCCGAAGCCCTCCAATTGGTCGCCACGGATTACGCTGATTATACCATCGCGCCATATTCCTTGGGCGTTCAGGCTATACGCGAATCAGGCATTTCCAGCGTGATAGCGGCTGGGCGCAGCCTTTTTAGTGTTGAATATCGATTCGCGGTGCGCGAGGGAAGGCATGATTTACTCTTTTTCCTAAATAACGCCATAGCGACTATGACTAAGGCGGAGGCCCAGGCCCAAATCGCTGGGCGTTTAGGGATGCCTTTGGATGATGAGCTGGATTCGTCGGTATCGCCCTTTATAATCAGCGCCTTGTTTTTGGCCTTCGCTATACCCGCGGTCGCCTTCGCCGTTTACGCCTTGGCAATACGTAAGAACGCGGCGGCGGGGATTCGCGCCCAAGCTGAGGCTGAGTTCTTTAAGGCCGCTTTGGAAGCGGCGCCAATCGGGTTCGCTTGGGTGAGCGGCCCCTTAGCTGGGGCGAATTCCCTCTACGCTAAATTAGCTACCGTGAAGGACTCCTCAAGCGCGTCGATGAGTGAATTGGGTTTGATTCCCGATAGGTCAAAAAGGCCTAAAATACGTGAGCGCAATGTAATAGTTAATGATTCCAATGGCCGGAAACTTGGCGAGCTTGTAATTAAAGAAGACCGAACCGAGTTAGCGGTCTTGGAAACATCTTTTGAAAGCTTAGCCGCTAGGTTCGCGGAAAAAGATAGAAAAATACATCAGCTTCAAGTTCAAGATCCTGTAAGCGCTGTATTTAATCGAAATTATCTTAAGCAAGCCTTTGTGGAATGCCAAGAGACATATAATCGTTATGGCGCGCCCTTTGCCTGGATAGATATTGAGATAGATGGTTTGGAGGCGTTTACGCGAATAAACGGCTACAATGCCGCCGACTCGTCTTTGGCGCTTTTCGCCGAGTTTGTAAAAAACCGTCTTAGGCACGGCGATATTTTTGGCCGCGTAAGCGACGCGCGATTTTTCGCGCTCTTGCCCAGGACCGGCTCAAGTGACGCGTCAGCGATCGCGGAGCGTATAAAAAGCGATACGCGGAATAAGGATAACGGAATGCCTTTTTCGGTTAAAAGCTTGAATGCCTCTCAGTACGAAGGTAAAGGTTTCCCCGGCTTATTGGATTTTCCCCCTGATTCCGATCCCGCGTCTTTAAGCGAAGATCGCTATGATGGATATTTGAGCTGATGATTCGTCGGCTGCCCTTCCTATGGCTTCTGGTCATTACGGCTTTAATTTTGACAGTCGCTATCTTTTTCATTTCCGCTACATCAGCGGAGGCTAAGGGGCTTCCGGATATCGCGTCCGCTTGGCTGGCTGTTTCAGATACCCAGCGCTCCAGTCTATCCCTTACGGAAGTTGATAATTCTTTTCGGCCTTTTCATGATAAGCGGCTTAGGCTGAGCGATCGTTACGCTTATTTATGGTTGCGTATCAAAAATACGGAGAGCGAGGCTCATGATTTAATAATTATAAATGAGTCTTATAATTATTATGTTGAACTCTTAAAGCCGGATCGGCTTGGCGCGGTCACTTTATATAGGCAGGGCGATAGAGTCCCCGTGTCGGATAGTCCCCTTGATTATCATCGCGCCGCCTTACCCATAACGATACCCCCCAAAGCCGAGTTGAATGTCATTATTGAGTATTCTGGCCCTCGGGGTATCGTTATTGATCCGGAAATCCTTACGGAGGAAGAATTTTTAAGACGCTTGATTTGGGAGCGAACCCATTCCAGCCTAGTATACGGGGTTATCATAGCGCTCCTGCTGCTGAATTTGTTGATAGGGGCGGCGACAAACGATAGACTGTCGTCGCGTTTAGCGGTGTTAGTGGCTTCCGTTTTTTTATTCTCGCTTAGGCAGAGCCGCCTCCTGCTTCTATTGATAGATCCTTTAGTCTATCCCGAATGGTTGTTTCCGCTAAGCGTTGCATTGAATCTCGCCGCCGGAATCTTTTTTGGGTATGAAGCCACACGCGACTATCTGCGGGTCTGGGCTGTGAGAGCTCTTAAGGCCGGTTTAGCTGGAGCCGCGTTTTTTTCCTTTTTAAGCTTTTTCTTTAAGCCCTATGTTATGGCCGATCTTCTAAATCTTCTTTCCGTCTTGATGGTCCTTCTCTTTATTTTCGCCTCATTTCGCGCCCTTCGGTCTGGGGATAAGCGCCTCAGCTCCATTATCGCGGCCTTCATCCCTTGGCTTATTTTTATGATCGCTGATGTCGTTTCCAGCATATTCGGTCTGCGTTTAGGCGGGAACGCGGAATACCGTCAGCTATACGGTTTAGCCGCCACGTTTTTTCTAGTGACAGTGGTGGTTGGACGTGAGGCTGTTATCGCGTCTCTTGGAATAAGCGCTGATAAAAGCGGCGCTTTGGACCAAAAAGCTTTTGAGGATATTAAAAAAAACATGTTATTGGAATTTGGACATTCTTTGCGGCAACCAATAAACACGATTATCGCTTTGGCGGCTATACTGCGAAGAGATTTCGCGGATCCTCGAATTATCGCCGCCAGTCAAACGATAGATGATGAAGCGCGCGCCCTAAAAGACTGGGTCTTAAAACATATAGACGCGGCCGCGCTCGCGGACAAAAGTTCGGTATCCAGTCACCTGTCCGCCGATAGGCTGGATTCGCTAACAGCCTTGGAAGACGTGAGGAATACGGCGCCTCTGGTAAAACTGGACGCGCCGCCGGACCCCTACGCTCGGGTATGGATATTTGACGGACAAGCCGAAAAAGCCGCCATGAAGCGCCTTTATCTGGAGGCTGAGGGTTTTTCGGTAAAAAGCTCCAACGATATGTTCGCGATCGCCGAAGCGGCGGCGAAGGATGAAATAGATATACTGATTATCGATCTATTCGCTTTAGGCGATCAAGCGTATCGGCTTTGTTCTTTTATACGAGCGGAACGGAATCCTTTGGAACTGCCTATCCTTATGATTACCAGCCACGACGCGCAGTACGCTATGAAAAAGGGCTTTGGTGTCGGCATCAACGATTTTTTGACAACGCCCTATGATCCGGCGGAATTAGCGGCCAGAGTCGGTTCTCTGGCCAAATTGAAGCGTATCGCTGAACATAACCTTCGTTTGTCGCGTTCCGAGAAGGAAAAAAACGCCTTTCTCTACTTCTTGACCCATGATGTCAATACGCCGCTAACCGTCGCTTTAAACCGGGTTCGTGAGTTGGAAGGCCGCGTTTTTGATGGCGAAACCGCCTTAGCCATAGATGATTTATGCGCCAGTACCCGGCAAATCAGTGAAATCGTTCAAAACGTTCTTGTCACGTTTAGGCTGGCCGATGGCCGCCATACCATGCGTTTGATGGAAATCGAAATAGAAAACGTGTTTAGAGCCATAGAAGGCGAATTGAGGGCTAAATCCAACGCTAAGGAACAAAAACTGCTGGTGACGGTGCCCGAAAAAATTTCCGCCGTGGAAGCCGATTATTCGGCGCTCCGTAGTATATTGTATAATCTCTTGGACAACGCGATAAAATTTACCCCAAGGGGAGGCGACGTTTCCGTAGTGGTCACGGATGGAGCTTTCGTTACAATTGAGATCAGGGATACGGGACCGGGTATCTCCGCCTCTGAGCGGCCAAAAATGTTCGGCCGTTTTGAGAAACTATCGGCCAGGCCAACCGGCGGCGAGTCGTCTACGGGGCTCGGTTTGTTTGTCGCCTTGGAACTAACAAAGTTGAATGGCGGAAAGTTGGAATATGTGGAAAAGTCAAAGGGCGCTTGTTTTGTTTTATCTCTTCCCGCTTATCATGACGAGGGTTCATGATGATTAAAAGCCGCCTAGTTTTTTACTCGCTAGTCGGTTTATTCGCCGCGGCGTTCATCGGAATTATTGGTTATATCGATCTCAGCTTTAAAAAAGAGCTTGAGGTTTTTATCGGTATGCGTGAATTGCCGGCGCTTTCCCTGGCTATAGCCGGGCGGATAGAGCTGATAGCCGAAAGACAAAAAAACGCGATGAGCGCTATACTGGCGGCCGGCCGCATTCAAGCCTGGATACTGTCAGGCGAACGCGATCCTGACGCAATTCAAGGCTATTTGGATGAAGCGCTTAAAGGTACGGGTTTTTACGAGATTGGGTTTGTCAGCGACCGCAGTGAAACCTATTATGGGTCAGGCTCTTGGCGAGTGCGTTTATCCAAGGATAACCAAGAGCGCGACGGCTGGTATTATGTATTCCGCGATTCGTATGCCAGCGCCAATTTTGACGTATGGCATTTTCCGGAAGCTGGTCAAGCCAATATTTATGTCAATTTGCCCATCCTTGACGCCGATGGCGCTTTCCTTGGCTGCCTAGGCGTCAG
>CAZJJK010000107.1:0-11390 GCA_964546285.1 uncultured Treponema sp.
GCCTTCTCCCACAGGCATAGGCGCGGCGAACTTACCGCTCTTGCCGGCTTATTTTCCGCCCTTTGCTCAGAGCTGAAAGACTATCAAGAATATGACGATTCAACTCTAGCTCGATTATTGGAAGCTCAACGGCGATCATTCAGTCTACGCCAAGGCCGACGTTCTGGTACGGCGGATCGCTTGTCCCAGATCGCCTCCGCGCCGGCTTTCGCCGCCGAAGCGCTAGGCGCTCTCGTAGACGCGGGTGTCTTGGAGCGAACGATTACGGAGCGTTTTGGCTTAATCCACAAAGCTTATTCGTCAAAGACGGCTCCCAATCCAGCCGCCACTATGGATTCGGCTTTTACCGTTTTTCTCAGGCCTGAAGATGATTTCCCTAAAGCGCTGGCTGTGTCACGGTTTCTTGATTTGCGCGAGGCTGGCGTATTGACGCGTTGGGAGCTTACGCGCGCTTCAGCCCTCAGAGCGTTCAACACCGGGGCTACGCTGGAAGAAACGCTTGACGTTTTAAAAAGCGCATGCGGGAAGGACGCGCCTAATAATGTTATTGGCACTTTACGCGATTGGCGAGAACGTTATGACTCTATCGCGCTATATCGCGGGCTGGTTTTAGCCATGGATGAAAGCCAGCGCCATCTCCTTGATACTCCGGAACTCGCTCTATTGGTTGAACACACTTTCGCCCCAGGCGTTGTTCTATTGAAAGCCGGCGCCGATGACGCGCTAATTCAAACCCTATCGCGTTTGGGGGCGGATATCGTGGCTTCGCCGCGCCAAGGGAAAACCAAGGCTTTGTCGGATGCTTATGGCATGAGGTCCCCACAAAGCGCTTTTCCCAGGCTAAACGCTTTATCGGGTTCGGGGGAGTCGGAAGATTTTAAAGCGGTATCGGACGATTCAAGTATTCCGCTGGCGGGAGAAAACGTATCCGCGGAAAAACATGACAGCGCGGCGGTTTCCGAGCGTCTCCGCTCTCTGCGTGAAGCTCTTAGCGCGAAACGTTTACCGCGTGATCAATATGATGAATTGAGCGGTAGAATATCACGACGCGTAATCATATCGGAAACCCAACTTACCGGGACTTCAGTACGGTATGAGCGTTTGGAAGCCGGGGGCTTGGATTATGTCGGCAAAGTACGCGTCGCCGATCAAGCTCTAGCGGCTAACTCTCTTATTGAAGTCCATTGGCGTGGCCCGAAGGGGGAACCAAAGCGCTTGTTCGGCTTTCTTAAAGCCTTGGATAAACGGGGCGGGGAATTATTCCTTGTAGTTGACGGAAGCGATAGCCGGCGCTACGTTGTTCCTATGGGAAAAATCGGTTTAATAAAACGATTAAAACGGTCCATCTTTGAATAAACCGCCGAATTAGCTATATCGATCCGCACACCCGCGTTAGTCTAAGCGGAACGCCAGGCCAAGCCCGATAAGGCGGAGAAAAGTATAGCCGGCGCGTAAAATAGCCAGATAAAAATCAATACGAACAGCGCCGTATCGCTCCCCGGATAAGCGTTAAAAACGCCGCCCAGGGCCTCACAGAGATAAAAAGCGATATACCCCGAAAAAATGAGCTGCCTGTTTGTCTTTGGCAGAACCTTCGCCCACCAAGCGAGGAGACTTAACCAGAGGGTGAACGCTACGCAATAATTATAGATCAGTCCAGCCCAAAACAAGCCTTGATGGGCCAGAGCGGGGACTAATAAAACAAATAATACGCTTGCTGGAATAAAAACAACGGCGATAGTCCACCAGGGAAAACCATCGGAATTGAAGCGAGGAGCGCCCTTAATCCAGGGGAAAAGGCGAATATCCATTATTATGTGAGCCGCCACGAAAAGACAGTACCCTATCACTAAGGCTGTTTTCGCCGAGTTCTTTCCGTCCCACAAAGCGACAAGGAACATGCAAATATCGCCAGGAAAAATCAATAAAGAATAGAGCTTGATAAAGCGTGTGTCTTTTGTGTTTAATCCGGCCGCGCCAAGGGTCCACGCTATGAGCGCCACAAGAAAGGACAGGACAAGTTTAGGCCAGTATGGGTAAAAAATATGAAAGGAGGCGCGAAAAATATAGTTTATCGCGTCCGCGGTAACGAAGGAACCGGCTAAAGCCAGCATCAAACCAATACAAACCGCTAAATACGTTTTTCTGGTTAGAGTCATCCCGTTCTCCTTTTACGCGTTTTTATTAAAAGCGCTTATGCGAAGCGCGGTAAGCTATGATATCATGAATCGCTGACGATTTTCGTATAATTGAATCGCGGCGCGCCAATAATTTCATGAAAAAGTTGATACGGAGGAATATTCTTGACTGCCCAATCAGCACTTCGCGCGCTTTTTGCCTGTTTTCTCTTCGCGTGCGCGTCTTTTTCTATGGCGCTGACGCGGGTGGATAGATTGGATCTTGTCTACGCTGTTGATGATTTACGAATATTTCGCGGTCCCCACGACCCAGGCTCCAAGACGACGGGCACCTTGGATGGCTTTGCCCCGCTGGGCAAAGGGCCGCAGCCGGGAGCCCTCCAAACGTCCGGCGAGATGTTTACGATCCGCGCTTCCTTCATGGTGGGTAGAAAAACGCTGGAATCTGGCGAGCCCTTGGCCTGTTCCGTGGGGCCTAGCGATTTCGCCTATGTGCTTTATGTAAATGGCCGCTCTTTAGGGGAGGTTGGCAATTTACGAGGCGGCAACCTAATCTCGTATACGACCACCATGTTCTATATCCCTTTAGACCTGCTTAATCCGAATAGTATTCCAAACGATATCGCCATCGAAATAATCGCCGAGTTAGCGGATTGGCAAATGGACCGCTTATTGGTTGGCGGTTTTGACAGCATTTCTAGAACAACCTTTTGGCGTAATTTTTTAGGGCATAACTTAGTTCTTGGTTCGGCTGTTTTAGCCTTGGTTTTCTCCATTTTCTTTCTGTTTATGTTCAAAGCCAGAAAATGGAGCGAACGCGCGTATCTATATTTCGCGGCGGCCTGCGTTCTATATTTTATCTCGTATCTTAGTATGGTTTTTGACTCTTATGCCGAAGCTGAGTTGCTATTGGAAACTCTGTCAAAAATGGCCTTCCCGCTATTATTGAGCATGATACTCATTTTAACCCTCACAATTACGCGGGTTGGCTGTGATCTACCCTGGCTGCGCGCTGTCATATTCCTTTTCGGTTTACCCGCTTCCCTCCTTATCGCCATTCAGGGCAATTTGGACGCCATGCTGGATGTGTTTAATGTGATAACCGCGATCTATACGCCCTTGCTTCTTTTTCCAGGCGCGGCGGTATTGATCGTTTCCTTGGTCCGAGGCCGAGCTGGCCATGTATTCGCGTATGTCGGTGGATACTTCTGTATTCTCGTATGCAGCGCCCATGATGTGTATTTCTCATTATCCGGTGGGGTCAAGCCCTTTGTTTGGTTAACGCCGTATGGCTGTTTTGCCTTTCTCCTCTTTTCCATCATTATTCTCTTTATGGAGCAGACCGAACTTTACACCTCATCCTTACGTGTCGCCTCTGAACTGCGGGAGGCTCACGCTAAGCTGGAAGGAGTAAATCGAGCTTACCGAAAATTTGTTCCGCTAGAATTTTTAACCCTGCTTAAAAAAAACGATATCATCGATGTCAAGCTGGGAGACCAAATATCTAAAGAGCTTACCGTAATGTTTTCTGATATTCGCTCCTTCACCACTATTTCGGAAGGGATGTCGGCGGAAGAAACTTTTCATTTCCTAAACAGCTATCTATCCTGCATCAGTCCGATAATCCGTCGTCATAATGGTTTTATAGATAAATACATAGGCGATGGTATCATGGCCTTATTCCCCGCTACCGCGGACTCGGCGCTGGAGGCGGCCATCGGTATGCGGCGGGAACTAGGGGAATTTAACCGTAATCGCTTTGGCCAGAGCGTCGCTTGTCTTGAGATCGGCATAGGCATCAATTCAGGTAATTTGATACTTGGGACCATCGGCGAAAGCGAGCGGATGGAGGGTACCGTGATCAGCGACGCGGTTAATTTAGCCTCGCGTCTGGAAAGCTTAACCAAACTGTTCGGTAGTCCAATTATCGTTTCGGAATCAACTTTGGCTGTCACCTCCGGCCATTACCCAAGCCGCTTTTTAGGCAGGGTGAAGGTCCCTGGGAAACGTAATCCTATCGATATTCATGAAATTATAGACGCTAGCGATAGCGGTGCGGGAGCGGTCAAGCTAGCGTCTATGAAAGCGTTTAACCGCGCGGTTAAGGCCTTCTACGATAGAGACTTAGAAGCCGCTAGAATAGAATTTGGGGCCTTGGTTCGCGAATTTCCGGAAGACTCGGCGGCGGCCTATTATTTACGGCGCTGCGCCGCCGCTGGCGCCAAGGATCACTGGGAGGGCGTGGAAATTGTCGGGATGGATTAGCCTAGCCCTGAGCGTCGCGATCATGGTTTTACGTAGAAACAAGCAAAAGCAAAGCTTTATGGCGCTTGTCACCTCTCGCCAGCCTCATCCAGTAAGCGTATAATGAATACCAGGGGAAGGGACTCTCGCGTTCTTCCCCCCTTCTTGTCGCTGTTCGCGCGGCGGAAGGAACCTAAACCAAGTTACGCGTGAGGTGCCCATGCCCTTATTGCCATTTTCAGCCGCGCCGACTAGCGGAGACCAGGCAAAATTGGCGGTTTTGATTGATGCCGACAATACCCAACCCGCCATCGTTGACGGTTTATTAAATGAGGTCGCCAATTATGGCGTTTCAAGCGTAAAAAGGATCTATGGCGACTGGACCAGTACCAATTTACGTTCTTGGAAAGAGAAGCTTCTTGAATCGGCGATACAGCCCATTCAGCAGTTTTCATATACCTCAGGCAAGAACGCGACCGACAGCGCCATGATTATAGACGCGATGGATCTCCTATATACCGAACGCTTGGACGGTTTTTGCATTGTTTCCAGCGATTCGGATTTTACCAGGCTCGCGGCGCGTTTGCGTGAATCAGGCAAAACGGTCTATGGCTTCGGCGAGAAAAAAACGCCTAAAGCCTTTGTCGCCGCTTGTGACAAGTTTATTTATACGGAAATCCTTAGGGCTGAGCCTGAGGAGGATGAGCCTAAAAACCCGCCCAAATCGCCGCGCGAATTCAAAATGGATCGTCGCTTGCTCGCCTTGTTGCGCAACGCGGTAGAGGATGTCGCCGACGAATCCGGGTGGGCTTATTTAGGGGCTATCGGTCAAAATATCACCAATCGTTCATCGGAATTCGATCCTCGGAATTATGGCTTTAAGAAATTGGGCGATTTATTCCGTGCCCTCAGCCAGTTTGAAACCGATGAGCGAACACAAGAAAACGGACCAGGCCGACAAGTGTATGTCCGGTGGAAACGAAAAATACGATAAAGTGGATCGTTTTTAGGCGTTTTTCACCGAGTCGCTACGGTTTGTCGTTTGGCGTTTTTTCTCCGCCTCTCTGTGCATCGCTTCCAGCTGAGCCATTATGTCGTCAGCTACCGCTTGTTTCTTGTCTTCGTTTTCGCTTGTCGCATTCCGCGCCCTGTCGCGAAAGGCGGAACAGGGAAGCGCTTCGCCAACGGTAAAAACCACCTTGTCCGGACAAACCGTATCTTCAGCCATATCGCCTCGTTGGATACGCAATACGCTCCCGTTAACAGCGATCAGACAAAGGTAGTCAAAGGTCTTGATATAGGAATCTATTTCCCTAACGCCCTTTTTGCTTTCTGGGTCCCAGGGTCTAAAGCGGGTACCGGAAGGGAAAACAAGCACCGGTTTCCCCCTCTTTTTGATATCATTAAGCGTCTTCATGGCCGCCCGGTTAATGGCGTTGCTGCGCGATATTTCCGCTCTGTCTTTTTCCGGATCCAGCCCTTTGAGCGAACGGCTGGGGTAGATGACAATACGCGAATACGCTTCCGTAAAAGCCGCGACGACAGGATTGTCTTGGTTCAGCTTAAGACCGGCGATGGCCACAATATCATCGGCCAGCGCGCTTCCGGAAGGCAGATCTCGTCGAATTAGGTAATTGAAAACGGGGAGATCGAAATTGCTGTAATGCTCCAAAAGAAGAAGACAAGACGCGCCGTCGCGCGCTTTGGCGTAGAGTTCCACAAGGTGATCCGCGCCGTCTATACCGGAACCTTCCAACAGAAGTTCATCTATCATGCTGTCTATATAAGGGCGAATATCCTTGTTCGCTTCCTGGTAGACATTGGCGTCCGTAACGACCGTTCCATATTTCATGTGGCCCATCATTTTCCGGATTCGGTCATGATATTTAGCGTTAATTCTATTCACGCGAGGCCTCCAGCGGCGAGTATACTCTCAAGGCCCGCGAGGGTCAATTAAGACAGAATGTAGAGTAATGTCAGATCAGGAATAAGGTATATAACGATTATCGTATATTCGTTGAGAAAAAGCCGCCTTTCTGTTGCAAAATCGGTTTAATCGATATATAAAAAAACAATCGCTCGTAGAGAGGAGGACCTATGAAGAAGTTACTAATCGTATCGTTGATAGCCCTAACGGCTATCGCCGCTTTCGCGGAAGGCGGGCAAGAGTATTCGGCGGATCGAGCCGAATTTATCGTTAACAACGCGACGGAGATCCAATCCCTCGATCCATCCCACATACAGGGTGTTCCTGAGCATCGCGTCTATATGGCCTTGTTTGAAGGCTTAACCATTAACGATCCAGTAACATCCTCCGCCGTCCCGGGCCTGGCTAAATCCTGGACCACCAGCGCCGACGGAAAAACGGTTACCTTTAAGCTGCGCGATAGTGTGTGGTCTGATGGCATGCCGGTTACCGCGCAGAACTTTGTTGACGGATGGCTGAGGACTTTGGATCCAAAAACCGCTTCCGAATACGCCTACATGATGGGGATGGTGGTTAAGGGCGCCGATGATTACAACAAAGGTATAACGACCGATCCTTCCACCGTCGGCGTCAAAGCGCTGGACGATCATACCTTACAGGTAGAATTGGTTGGCCCCGCGGCTTATTTTGTTGATATGACCGCTCACTATGTCTTTGCCCCTCTGCCGATGCATGTCATAAATAAGTACGGTGACAATTGGGTCAAGCCGGAATATTTTATTGGCAATGGGCCCTACACTTTGGCCGAGTATAAGCCGCAGGACTATATTTTCCTTATCAAGAACGAGCAGTATTGGGACGCCGCGAACGTCAAGATCAACTCAATCAAAATCCTGCCTATCACCGACGCCAAGACTTCTTACAATATGTTCATTAAGGGCGAGATTGACTGGGATACGGGCGTCCCGACGGATTTGATTGACGAAGCCAAGCTCCGCGCTGACTATCAAGCGAATCCCCAATTGGCTACTTACTACTATTGCTTCAACAACCAACGTCCGCCCTTTGACAATCCGCTCGTTCGCAAGGCTCTATCGGCTGCGGTGGACAAAAAGGGTCTGGTGGAAAAAGTAACCAAGGCCGGGCAAATCCCGACTGACGCTTTTACTCCCCCAATGGCGGGCTTTGAGCCGCAGCCTGGTGTTGGTTATGATATCGCGCAAGCTAAGGCTTATATGGCCGCGGCTGGTTATCCTAACAGCGTCGGATTCCCGGCTTTTGTGATTAAATACAATACCAATGAGGGCCATCAAAAGATCGCCGAATATATCCAGGAGCAGTGGAAAACTAATTTAGGGCTTAATTGTTCTCTACAGAATGAGGAATGGACTACCTTCCTAGATACCCGTTCCAACGCGCATGATTTTGATGTCGCTCGCCATGGTTGGGTTGGAGACTATTCCGATCCATCCAACTTCCTTGAGCTGTTCCTGGCTAAGGGCGGAAACAACGACGGCCTCTACGCTAATCCGGCTTTTGATGAGCTCGTTAAAAAAGCGGCTATGATGCCGGCCGGCGACGCCCGCAACGCGGTGCTGATGGCCGCCGAAAAGATCTTCGCCGAGGATCAGGCTATGCTGCCGCTTTACTGGTATGTTGATCTGGACATGATTGATCTTACCAAGTGGGACGGCTGGTCAGGTAATCCTCAGGGTGTTCATCACTGGAAATTCATCAGTAAGAAGTAGGTGAATACGTACCGGCGGACGGGCTTCCATTCCGTCTCCAGTATCCTTTGAATACGGCTGTCGGCGGCGCGAGGCGCGCCGTCGACAGCCGTCGTTTTTCCGAGACGCTCGGACCGGACGCGTTCAGCGGTGAGCGCGTCCGGTCCGCGTGTTTTAACGAGAATAGGCCGGTTTTCTCCGGTTCCCTCTTACCCGCGAACGGGGAAACAGCGCTACCAGCGCCGTATTTTCCCCCTACTTAACCCCCGGAGGCAATGATGGCACGGTTCATCATACGGCGCTTTTTAAGCCTCATCCCGACGATGTTCATCATCGTGACTTTCAGCTTCTTCTTGATCCGCTTCGCTCCTGGCGGTCCCTTCTCCACCGAGAAGAAACTACCGGAACAGATAATGGCGAATATCCTGAAGAAGTATCACATGGATGAGCCCTTACCTGTTCAATACTTACGTTATATGGGCGATATTTTGCGCGGCGATCTTGGTCCTTCCTTTCGCTATAAAGATCAGACGGTCAATGAACTAATCGGAAAGACCATGCCGGTATCCATTATTTTAGGAACCTGCGCTTTAGCCTTAGCCTTGGTACTTGGCGTATCCGCTGGCATCGTCTCCGCTTTGCGGCAGAACCGTATTCCGGACTATATAGCCATGTCGTTCGCTATAATAGGAATATCTATTCCGCTCTTCGTTATTGGTCCGGTTTTGCAACTGATCTTCGCCATGAAATTAAACTGGCTCCCCACTTCCGGCTGGATCAACAGCCGCGCCGGCCTAAAGACCCTGATTTTGCCTATGGTCACTCTAGCCTTCCCCTTTTTCGCCTATATCGCCCGCTTGTCGCGCGGTTCTATTTTGGAGGTTCTCCGCTCCGATTATATACGTACCGCCCGAGCTAAGGGGCTTAAGGAGTCCGTTGTCGTACTTAAGCACGTGCTTAAGGGGTCCATGCTTCCCGTCGTATCTTATCTGGGGCCGGCCTTTTCGGGGATAGTGACCGGTTCGGTTGTCGTAGAAACGGTGTTCGCTATACCGGGTGTGGGCAATATTTTCGTGCTGTCGGCGATCAACCGCGATTATACCCTGATAATGGGGGACGTTATCGTCTATTCCTTGATCCTGGTGGTCATGAATTTCCTGGTCGATGTAATGTACGGATTCTTGGATCCGCGCATCGCGTATAAGTAGGAGCCGTTTTTATGCCTATAGCAAAAGACCGCGCGGTCAACGAATTCAATCAGCAGGTAAAACCGGTATCCCTCTGGGCAGACGCCTGGAAACGGCTGCGAAAGAATCGCATGGCGCTTATCGGTTTATATATCGTTGGTTTATATATGGTCGTCTCTCTGGCCGCGCCTATACTGCCCTTAAGCGACCCCAATCATCAGGAATTGATGCATATAAACCTACCGCCCTCACTCAGTAAAGCCGGCGGTATCGCTCTGATAAAGATTCAACAACGAATAGAGGAATTGGAGCGTACTATAGAAAAACAGAATCGAGAGGATCTCAAGACCGAATTGGCCTATCAACGCAGCGAGTTGGATTTACTGCGAGTGGAGATAGCCGATGGCAAAGCGGAACATAATAACGTCTATCTTTTAGGTACGGATTATTTGGGACGCGATATGTTCGCGCGCATTATTTATGGCGGCCGGATTTCTATCGGTATCGGTATTGTCGGAACCTTAACCGCCGTACTAATCGGTATAGTCTACGGCGCTATCGCCGGGTATGTCGGCGGCTCGGTGGACAATCTGATGATGCGCTTTGTCGACATCCTTTACGGACTCCCGTATATGCTTGTAGTAATTATACTTATGTCGATATTGCCAGAGGGGCAGAATTCAATTTTTGTGCTGTTTATCGCTATAGCCATGGTTTCTTGGCTTACCATAGCCCGCGTTGTGCGCGGACAGATTATCAGCCTTAAAAATTCGGAATTTGTGGAAGCGGCTCGATCCATGGGCGCGGGATCAGCGCGGATAATTTTCCGGCACCTCCTTCCGAACACCTTAGGCGTTATTATAATTTTCGCCACTCTGCAAATGCCCAGTTTTATCATGAATGAGTCTTTTTTATCATTTTTAGGCCTTGGCGTTTCGGCGCCGGCGGCTTCTTGGGGCACTTTGGTATCGGACGGGGTCCGCGGCATGGAGCTTTATCCCTGGCGTCTTTTATTTCCGGCTATCTCCATGACCATATTCCTTTTCGCTATGAACTTCCTGGGCGACGGTTTACGTGACGCCTTGGATCCGCAGAGCAAGAATCGGACCTAGGAGCGACACGATGACGAACGAAACAATACTACAGGTCAAGGATCTGCGGACCTATTTTCATGTCGATGAGGGCATTGTTAAGGCGGTAGACGGGGTTAGCTTTGACCTGCATAAGGGCGAGACGCTCGGCATAGTCGGGGAATCCGGCTCGGGTAAGAGTGTGACGAATTTATCGATCATAAACCTGATTCCCAATCCTCCGGGACGTATCGCCGGCGGCGAGGTCGTGTATCGGGGGCAGGATCTGCTCAAGGTCTCGGTTAAGGAACTCCGTGAAATTCGGGGAAACAAGATTTCCATGGTTTTCCAGGACCCCATGACAAGCTTAAATCCCTTTCTCCGTATTTCCACTCAGATGATTGAAACCATCGTTCTACACCAAGGTTTATCCAAGGCGGCCGCTCGCGATAAGGCTATAGAGATGTTGACTCTGGCCGGCATTCCCGCCGCCGAGCGAAGGGTGGATAATTACCCCCATCAATTTTCCGGCGGGATGCGGCAGCGCGTCATGATCGCGATGGCCCTTTCCTGCAACCCGGATATCTTAATAGCCGATGAGCCCACCAGCGCTTTGGACGTAACTATACAGGCACAGATTTTGGACCTTATCAGAGATCTGACCGCTAGGCTAGGAACGGCCGTTATCCTGATCACCCATTCTTTAGGCGTCGTGGCCGGTATGTGCGATACCATTTGCGTCATGTACGCCGGGCGAATTGTGGAACGCGGCCCCGCCGATGAAATTTTCGCGCGCCCCTCCCATCCATATACACGGGGTTTGATTAAATCGGTGCCGCGCTTAGACCGTAAGAGCGGCGAACGGCTTAGCTCTATTCGCGGCCAGCCGCCAAACGTCATCGACCTGCCCGAATGCTGTCCCTTCTATCCGCGCTGCGATCAAGCGATGGACCAATGCAAAACCGATTACCCCAGCACTGTCACCCTTGATAACGCGTGCGCGGTGTCCTGCTGGCTTTACGCGGAGGCCAATCAGAAATGACTGACAACGATACCCTATTAGATGTTCATGGTTTAAAAATGCATTTCCCCTTAAG
>CAZJJK010000108.1:0-11208 GCA_964546285.1 uncultured Treponema sp.
AACTAGGCCTTTCGCTGGTGGAGTCTCTTTCGGCTCAGCTAAAAGCTAAGGTTTCGGTGGTATCAAACGGCGGCGTGCGTGTGATAGTGGATGAAATCCCCCGCGTTTAAGCGTGACTTGGCTTGCGGCGCCTAGTGTTTAGTGTCTAACGTTTAACGTTAAGCCTCTAGCCGTCCGTTTTTTCTTTGTCTGGCCGCCGCCACAAAGGACGAAAAAAGCGGATGCGCTCCCACTGGCCGGGATTTAAATTCCGGGTGGAATTGTACCCCGATTGACCAAGGATGATTTGGCCATTCCACCGCCTCAACCAATTCCCCGTCATCGGTGGTGCCGGAGATGATTAGTCCAGCCGCTTCCAGGTCGCCGCGGTAGAGATCGGAAAGCTCGTAGCGATGGCGGTGGCGTTCTTCAATTTTCTCTCTCCCATACGCGGCGTGTATAAGCGAACCGGCCTTAAGTATGGACGGGTTCGCGCCAAGACGCATTGTGCCGCCGTAATGGGTGAGGTTTCTCTGGCTTTCTAATGGCGCTATCACAAGATGCGCGCTTTCCGGCGAGAATTCATAGGAATTCGCGTCGCTCCAGCCTAATACGGATCTGGCGTATTCTATCACCATGATTTGTAGTCCAAGACAGATGCCAAAATAGGGTAGTCTGTTTTGACGGGCGTAGCGAGCCGCGGCCACCATGCCGTCTATAGCGCGCTTGCCAAAACCGCCCGGCACAAGGATGGCGTCGGCTTGGGCTAGGACGTCGCCGCTCGCTTTCTCTTCCAATAGGGCGGAATCGATATTTTTTATAGTAAGGCCCACGCCATTAGCGAATCCACCATGGCGCAAAGCTTCGTATATGGATTTATAGGTATCATTCAAATCCATATACTTACCGACCACCGCTATAGTCACATATTCGCTGACGCTTTTGGCGGAGGCTACCATGGTTTTCCAGCTCTTCAAATCCGAATGGCGGCTTTCCACTCCAAGTTTTTTTAGAATAATTCGATCCAGATTTTGCTCGTCGTACAATAAGGGAACTTCATAAATAGTGGTGGCTACATCATGGCCGCTTATAACCGCGCTTTCATCCACATTGGTGAAGGACGCGATCTTGGCCCGCAAGTCTTTATCCACAACGCTGGGCGACCTAAGGATGAGAACATCCGGTTGAATGCCGGTTTCTTGGAGTTCCTTAACCGAATGTTGGGTAGGTTTTGTTTTGAGCTCGCCGCCGGGCAATTGCGGTACTAAGGTCAGGTGTATGGTCAGGCAGTCTTTACGGCCTAGTTTATTGATGAGCTGACGGGCCGCTTCCAGAAAAGGAATGGATTCGATATCACCTACCGTACCGCCAATTTCTACGATGGTGACATCAACCTCTTTATCGTCCATAACACTTAGAATCCGCTGTTGAATCTCGTCCGTTATATGGGGAATTACCTGGACGGTTTTGCCCAAATAGCGGCCTTCCCGTTCTTTGTCAATGACAGCGCGATAGATTTGGCCAGTGGTGATGGAATTAGCGCGGCTTAAGGGCGAACGGGTAAAACGGGCATAATTGCCAAGGTCCAGGTCGGTTTCCGCTCCATCGTCAGTGACATAGACCTCACCATGTTGGTAAGGACTCATGGTCCCAGCGTCTACGTTTATATAGGGATCGATCTTTATCATACGGATGTTGAGGCCGCGGGCCTCAAGCAGGGCGCCTATGGACGAGGCGGCGACACCCTTACCCAATGAAGAACACACCCCTCCGGTGACGAATATTAACTTCTTCATGGGATTTTATTATCCCTTTTAGCCGTCGCTTTAGTCAACGTCGCGGATGAGGCGAAGGCTCCTTTCTTCAACCCAGCTTCGGGCAAAAAGAGCGTTTAGCGCTTAAGCCAGTCCGTTGTTAAACGCGCGGCTTGTTCGGCTCCGGTTTCAAAAGGAAAGCGATGGTTAGCGCCAGGAATAATGTGTTCCTCCAGAGAGGCCGCGTTAACGGCTTTGCGGCGCAGATAAGACGCCGCTGAAAGCGGGATGGTCTGATCCTGTTCGCCAAGGACAACGAACAGATGGGACCGCGTCCGCGGGAGGCAGCGGCGGGCGGCTTTTTGGACTTTGTAGAGTTGAGCCGCGGCGCTTATCAGTTCGTCCGCCCAGTAAGCGTCGTGTAAAACCCGCCTATCGGGTGACGCGTCAGCCTTGATCGGCCGATTCTGGCGCAGAACCGGGAATAACAGAGAGACGATCGGCGTTAAAGGCAAGAGTGATCGATTGGTCATAAGCGCCGGAGCGAGAAGCGCCGCCTTTGGCGCGTCAAAGGCCGCCGCCGTCAGTAAGGCCAGCAGCGCGCCCATGGAATGGCCTAAAACATGAACAAGCGCGTATTCGGAACGAAGATTCAGATAAGCGTCAAAACTCTGCCTAATCCAATCACGAGCCGTGGCGGATAGCATATCCGCCCTGGAGCTGCCATGACCGCTAAGGCGCGGCGCCGCGCACGCTATTCCCGCTTCGTCTAAATATCGACCAATAATAGCCAGCTCATCGGGGTAACCCGTATAGCCATGAAGCAATAGAACCGCCTCTTTCGCCCCTTTCGGATGATGTGAAAAGGGGAGAGCGGCGGCGATAGGGGGAGAGGCTTGTCCAGCCCGCTTCGCGGCGGCGATTAGTTTTCGTATACCAGCCATATTTATGATTTTTTCTTTTTAGGATAAAGAAAACGCTTTATTTTCATTGTCGCGGTCTTCTCAAAGGGTTCGTTATGAGCTTCCATTTTATGGAGACGCGAAAAACTTGTCAGGCGCTTGTTTACCATGGCTTTAAGCTCGCTTAACAATTCCCCGCTTTTAGCGGCGGCTGAATCGCCTACGTTTTTGGCCGTATCGCCCAGGGCTTTGGCGGCGTCGCCGACAGCCTTCGCCGCGTGGGCCGCGGCTTCAACGGCGTTATGAGCCGCCGATTGAGCGGCGTCGCCAGCGGCGGCTATCAGGGTTTTCGCCTTTTCGTTTAAAACGACTAAGGCGACCAGTTCCCCTTTTTCGCCCTCATACACGAGAGATTCTTCCACAAAGCCAGTCGCGTTTAAGACGCTTTCAATTTCCTCTGGGTATATGTTTTCTCCCGAAGAACCCAAAATCATCGCCTTTAGGCGGCCTCTGATAAAAAGGCGGCCGGCGGCGTCAAAACAGCCAAGATCGCCGGTTTTAAACCACCCGTCATGCGTAAACACCTCTTTGGTACGTTCCGGGTCTTTATAGTAGCCCAACATGACATTGGGGCCTCTCGCCTGGATTTCACCCTCAAGTCCTGATTTGTCGCCTGTGGCGCCGACCCCTCCGACAATATGTCCTTCGTTATCCACAATACGCAATTCAACGCCCTTTAAGGCTGGTCCCGTGGAGCGAAGAACCGTCTTAAAGGGCGGCGCGCCCGCTAAAAGCGGCGCCGTTTCCGTAAGACCATAACCTATGGCATAAGGGAAACCGGCCGCCTTCAGAAACGCTTCCACATCCGGGGCGAGCGCCGCGCCGCCAACGCCAAAGAATCTAATAGCGCCGCCAAAGGTGCCAAGAAGCTTGCCGCCGGCGATCCTAAGGATAAGTCCCCGGGTTAGTGGGTTGGACGCCAGGCGATTGGATTCTAAAGCCGGAGCGATCTTGGAGCGGTATATTTTTTCCATGATGAGCGGAACCGTCAGCATCATGGTCGGCTTAACTAGTTTCAGCGCTGGCAACAAGGCCGCGGGTGATGGCGGACGGTCTAGGTACGCGGTTGAAGCGCCGTTCAATACGCCGATAACCAAGCCGATGGTGCATTCATAGCTATGCGCTAAGGGCAGAACCGAAAGGAAACGATCCCGAGGGAAGATTTTTATAATAGAACGGCAAGCCGCGGCGTCAAATACGATATTTTTATGCGACAACATAACGCCCTTGCTATTGCCACTGGTGCCGGAGGTGTAAATAATGGAAGCTAAGTCATCCTCCCCCACTGAACGGGCGAGACTGGCGGAAAAGCTTAGGCCGCGCCGCTCCCCGGAGCTTTCCACTAAGACGGAGTGCTCGTCCATCTTATCTAAACGAATTATCGGCAGGGCTGGATCGATACCAGCCTCACGCAGTTTCGGCAAGGTTTTAGCGGTGGCGCATAGCGCCTTAGGCTCGGCGTGCTTAACGACTGAAGCGATATGTTCGCTCAGGAAATCCGTTAATACCGGGACCGTGACCGCGCCGGCCAAGGCGATACCAAAGTAGGATATAGCCCATTCCGGCCTATTTTCCGCGATAATCAGAACGCGATCGCCAGCTTCCACGCCAAGCGCGGCTAAACTTCCGGCGAAGAGCCGAGAACGCTTTCCAAAATCAGCGTAGGATAGTTCGTCTCTTTCGCCGTCTTCACCGATAACGGAAAACGCTTTCTTTCCAGCGTATCGTTTTTCAGCCTCCAAAATCAGGCTGGACAAGGTTTCTTGGTTTAGCTTTAGCATACGTACTCCTCAAGTATATTTAGAGCTTCGTTTCCCCTTAAAAGTTGCGTTATATTATTTTTTTATAGCTCCTCCAAAAAGCCGCTCGTTTCCACGATGTCTCCTAACGATTGTCACGATAAGCGCCTCAGCTAGACGCGGACTTATCCAAAAAACGGACAGAGCTTTTTGGCCGCTAAACATAGGCGACTGCCCGCCCATTCTCTCCTTTTCCGCGCTTAAGGTATAGGGCCTTGCCGCCATCGCCGCCTAAGGGTACAGTACGCCTATGCGCAAGCGATTGGCCGTTTATATCTGTTTTAGCCTTGCCCCCTGTCTTTTCGCTCAAACAAGCCTGTCCGCGGAAAGCGGTCCAGTAGAACCGCCCGCGGATATAGCGACAACGGAGGCTGTCCCAGCTGATAAGGCCTTCCCAACGCCTGTTGGCGATCCTAATCGCTTGCCGCTATCAGCGTCTGATCCGGCGACCTGTCTGGGCGCTAATTTGACGGAAATCTTTCGCGACTTGGGAGCGCCCCTTTCAACGGCTGTCGCCCGAGGCCCGGAAGCCTGGCAGGATGATGTCGTATTCATGTATCCAGGGTTTGAAATTTATATACATGAAGATCGAGTCTGGCAGGTTAAGGCCGATGCTCTTTTCGGTTTGCGGGTAGGCGACATCGCCGATACCGCGCTTGAGCGCTTAGGCGTACCGCTGGAACGCCGTGAATCCGCCTATCTATTTCAGATCTTGGGTACGGCATATCCGCGTCGCTTAAGTGTGGGAATTGGGCTCAATGGGTTGATCCAATACCTTTATTTTTACCGCGCCGATTTTTAGAAGCTGTCCTTGTCAAGCTTGGCGGTTTAAGGAGTAACCTTGGCGAAAATCTGTTTGTGTCTTACGGGATCTACTATCGCGCGAAATTTGGAAGTTTTGGCCAAATATAGAAAATGGATCGATATAGCCGAGTTACGGGTGGATTATCTTGATCCTGATGAACGTTTCCATATACGCCGTTTTCCAAGTTTAGCCGGCGTGCCTACTATATTGACGGTTAGGCGCAAGATAGACGGCGGTCTTTATGAGGAAGGTGAGGGGGCTAGAATTGTACTCCTAGCGTCTGGCCTTGTTTTCGCGGATAGCGACCCCCGCCGAAATTTCGCGTATGTCGATTTGGAAGAGGATTTGGATGTACCCAGCCTGGAAGAAGCGGCGCGGACCTTTGGTACGCGTATAATTCGGTCTTTTCATGATTTTCAGGGCGTTCCTGACAAGCTGACCGAGCGCATCCAAGCCCTGCGCCGCTCCGGCGACGAGATAGCTAAAGCGGCGTTAATGCCGAAAGGTCCTGCCGATGTGGCTCGGGTTTTCGCCGCCGCCCGCGACAGTGGAGTGCCGGAAAAAGTGATTATCGCCATGGGGCCTTATGGTTGTCCCACTCGGGTTTTGGCCGAACGTATCGGATCGGTCTTCACTTATACCTCCCCTCGGGATGAACCTGGTATGGAATGTGCGGGTCCCGGCCAAAATGACCCCCGCGAATTATCGGAAATCTATCATTTTAAAGCGCTGAAAGCGAAAACGAGAATCTTTGGTATTATCGGAAGTCCGCTAAGCGCTACTTCCAGCCCGGCTATCCATAACGCGGGTTTCGCCAAATGCGGTCTTGACGCGGTCTATCTGCCTATCAGGACCGAAGACCTCAATGAATTTTCGGTTTTAGCCAAGGAGCTGGAGCTGGAGGGCTTTTCGGTGACTATTCCCCATAAGGAAGCGATCATTCCCCGTCTCGCCGTTCCGTCCGCTGATGTGGAGGCTATTGGAGCATGCAACACCGTTATAAGGACTCCCGAACGCTGGATTGGCTATAATACGGACGCGCCTGGTTTTTCCGAATCGTTATTAGCCTTTATCGGGCGTAAAAATCTGCGCGGGAAACGAATTTCCGTAATTGGAGCGGGGGGTGTGGCTAGAGCGGTGGCTTATGAGTTGCGCCGTTTAGGCGGGAAAGCTTGTATACTCAACCGGACGGTCGTTCGCGCCAAGGATTTAGCCAACCAATATGGCTTTCAATGGGGCGCTCTGGATGATAGATATACGAATATGATTGAGCGTTTCAACGACATAATTATTCAGACCAGCTCGGTCGGCATGGAAGGGGAAATAGACGCCGATCCTATAGCGTTATACCGATTTAGTGGCCGTGAGCTAGTGATGGATCTCATCTATAAGCCGGAAAAAACTAAGCTCTTGAGGCGGGCGGAAGCGGCGGGTTGCCCTATACTCAATGGACGGGATATGTTGGAACGGCAGGCTAAACTTCAGTTCCGCCTTTTTACCGGTTTGGATTATCCGGATTAGCTTCAGCCGCGCAGATCATTAAGGCGCTGACATCATCCGCCAATTCTCCCAGTGGATTACGCGATTTTAATAAAGCGTACAGTTCTTCAAGATCGCGCCCGCCATCGGCGAAAAAGGCGGCCACCCCTTCCACGCCAAAAGCTAGACCATCGCTGTCTTCCGCTTCGTATATTCCGTCGGAAGCTAGAAGCAGGATGTCGCCGGGGCCTAGCTTTATGGCTGTTTCTTGATACTTAGCGCCTTCAACCATACCGATCATAAACGAGCGTTCCCGTATCGGTTCCGGCACGAGTACGCCCTGTCGTTTGCGAAAAATAATGGCCATAGGGTGGCCGGCGCTGGCGAAGTAACCGGAACAGGAAATGGGGTCAAAAATGACGATAGAAGCGGTCAGATAGTAGCCCTCTACCGTAGAGGTACGGCAAAAATCCGCGTTGATTAGCTGTAACATCGCGGCTGGCGAATAATAATCCTTAAGGCTGCCGTGGAATAAGGTTTTATAGATCATGGCGAATAAGGCGGCGGATATGCCATGGCCGGTGGCATCGGCGCTGGACGCGACTAAGAGTCCGGAATCCGTCACAAAAGCTTCCACATAATCGCCGCCGGTTATTTCCAGCGGATGAAATAAGGTCGATATGCTTAGGTTTTCCCGGGCGAAGCCTTTGGTAGTAACCATATGTTTTTGAATTTCACCGGCCATCTTCAGCTGGCCATATTCCTCTGTCATGTCGCGAAAAACGCAGATGCCGCCGATCGTGCCTAGACGATCGGCTTTAAGCGGGCAGACTGAAAGGGAAAGAGGGATTTCGCGGCCATCGGCGGCCCGCATAAACACATAATGGGGATAGCGTCCGGCGAAACCGCCGGAAATAGAGAGCGCCAGGGGGCAAAGCCCCTCGCCGCACAGCAGGGTGCCGGAAATGTCACGCTTGCACAAAGGTCCAAGACTGGAACATGACAGGCCGCAAACATCGCGCGCCGGATAACCGAGAATAGCCGCCGCCGCTGGATTCCAATAGCGTATGATATAATCCCTGTCAACGATAAAGATACCGTCTTGCATCTGTTCAAGGACATCGAAATAAGAAACCGATTCCAATAGGAATTCGTTAGGCGCGTTGGGGACTTTCATTTGTATGCCTGAGCGGTCTTCTTCAGTGGCGGCGTCTTCTTTAGCCGCGCCCAACTCGCTGTCCTTGCCTTCCACGTTGCGGTCCTTGTCGCTCAACACTCTTTCGCGTAAAGTATATAGCACTTTGATTAATCAACGCTAGCGGATTGGCGGGCTATACCGTTTTTCCGCCGCGCCGGGGGCGGAATGGACCAAAATAAGATTAAAGAGCTTGTCGCGAGACAAGCCGTGGACGATTTGATTGAGCCTGGCTTAAAAATCGGTTTAGGCACCGGCTCAACCGCTATGCCGGCAGTGCGCCGGATAGGCGAGCTCTATCAGACGGGTAAATTGCCGGGTCTTAAAACCGTTCCTACCAGTTTCCAAACGATCATAGAGGCGGAAAAGTGGGGCCTTCCGCTGTTTAGCCTTAATTCGCGTGAGATAGGCGGCGTTTTGGATGTAGCCTTTGATGGCGCCGACGAGGTTGATACGGCAAACCGTTGCGTTAAGGGCGGCGGCGGAGCCCTGTTACTGGAAAAAATAGTGGCGTATAGCGCGAAGCGTTTTGTGGTGCTGGTGGATGATAGTAAACTAGTGGATCATTTAGCGCTGAGTTTTCCCCTGCCAGTGGAAGTTGTGCCGGAAGCGCGGGTCACGGCGATGGCGGCTTTGGAACGCCTTGGCGCCGAGGTTAGGCTGCGGGAAGCGATAAAAAAGGCCGGCCCAGTCATTACCGATCATGGCAATTTACTTCTTGATTGCCGCTTTGGACAAAAAGTGGACCCGGTCGCTCTAGAACGGGAGATAAACGCGATACCAGGCGTGGTGGAGAACGGGTTTTTCGCCTCAGTCTCACCCTTGGTTTATATCGGTCAGTCAGACGCTTCCGTTATCAGCCGAGAATAGCTATGGCGGTAGCGCGGCATATCAACCTATTTGAACTACAGAAAGCCTGCGTTGGCGACGCTTGTCCTCTCTGCCGAATAATCGCTGACAGAACGGCTAGATATATCGATAATCTATTGTTTGAGCATGTGTCAGATAGGGGTTTTCGCGCGGCCTACCGTCAAGCCGGCGGGTTTTGCGCTAATCACTCTCAAAGCCTGGCTTCTTATCGGGATGGCTTAGCTGTCGCTATTTTAGGAAAGGATATTCTGGAAGATCGTATTCTCGCTTTTAAAAAACGTCGGCCCTGGCGGCCAAAAGCCGAATGCGCTATTTGCGTGGAGCGCGGACGGATAGAGCATGAGTATCTTGGTTTTCTTTTAGAAGCGGATGGCGACAGTCCGGAAGAACGTGAATTGCGCTCGTCTTTTGAAGCTTCTGATGGCTTATGCGCTCCGCATTACGGGCAGCTAGTCGCCTTGGGCCGTAAGACGCCTGAATGGCTTCGTGTCTTTCATGAAAAGCGCTTTGAGTCTTTATACAAACGAGTCGCTCGTTTTATAGAACTTTCCGCTTATGGGCGCCAAGCGGAATTCGCGAAATTGTCGGAAAAAGATCAATTGGTGTGGAAGGAACTGGCTCTTGTTCTTCGTGGGAATATATCGTGACATATATATAGAATAAAAAATATAGATAAAATTTTATTTGATATATCCATAAAGCTGTTGTATGATGGAGCCGTACCACCCCTTGGGGAAAGCTGATTTGCGTGTTAGACGTATAATCAACCGAGGGTAAGGAGGCTCAATGCATAGTGTGGGATCGTTTATCGCCCAAAGCGACAAACGCTTGGATGGAATAATCGCTCGTTACTCTGGAAAGCCTGGCGCGTTGCTGGGCATCTTAGAGGAAGCGCAATCAACGGAAAAACTGCGCTATCTCAGCGAAACCGTGTTGCGTTATATCGCCGAGAGAACGGGAACGCCTCTATCGCGCGTGTACTCAGTCGCTACCTTTTATTCGTTTTTTAACCTAAAACCGCAGGGCCTTAACGTTATTACCGTTTGCCGAGGCACCGCCTGCCATACCCGAGGCTCGCGTGATCTTTTAATGGAAGCCGCCAGAAGATTAGGCGTAAACGATTACAAAGAGGAAGAAGAATCTTCTTTTACCACTGATGATACGCGTTTTACCGTTCGCACCGTCGCGTGCTTTGGTCAATGCGCTTTGGCGCCGGTAGTGGCTATAAACGATATTATATATTCGCGGATGACAGTGGGTAAATTGATCGCCATGATCAATAAATTATCCAGGGAGACAAAATTATGACTGGAAGCACGATAGACTTAGAGGCGCGCCGTATAGCCTCTCTCCCGTTGGTCAAACCGGAAAAGCCGACCATAGCCGTCGGTTTGGGGACCTGCGGTATTGGCAACGGCGCCCAGGAGCTCTATGACGCGCTTAGGGTCGCCGCCGCCGGTACGGGCCTGAGAATTAAGCGAGTCGGGTGTTTCGGTTTTTGCGCGGAAGAACCACTGGTGTCGCTGTTTCTCCCCGGCCGGGGAATCCTCCTTTTCAGTTCGGTCAATAAAAAAAGCGCCTCTACCTTGGTGCGGGCGGCGTTGGACAGCAAAGCCGCCGATCGTTTGGCGAAAAAAGCCCTGGGAAGGATAGACGTTTGGGATTTTAAGACGGCTAAGATCGATTTTGGGTCAGATTATACCGATGTGCCACTGTGGAACGAATTGGACTTTTTCAAGGGCCAAGAAAAACTGGTGTTACGCGATTGCGGCCTGATCGATCCTGAAAGCCTGGATGAATATATCGCCGTTGGCGGTTACGGCGCTCTGCGAAAGGCTGTTACGGGAATGGAGAGGGAAGCGGTGATCGCCGAGGTGGCGACCTCTGGGCTACGCGGCCGCGGCGGCGCGGGTTTCCCCACCGCTAGAAAATGGGAGCTTATGCGGATTCAGAACGCCCCGCAAAAATACGTGATTTGCAACGCCGACGAGGGCGATCCCGGCGCGTATATGAACCGCAACGAGATAGAAAGCGATCCGCATATGCTTCTGGAAGGCATGGCGATAGGCGCTTATGCCATGGGCGCTAGCAAGGCTTTAGTCTATATGCGCGCCGAATACCCCCTGGCCGTCAGCCGCTTACGAAAAGCGATAGATGACGCGCGTGAGGCCGGTTTACTGGGGAACAATATTTTTGGTTCGGGCTTCGATTTCGATATAGAGCTGGTGCAAGGCGCTGGCGCTTTTGTGTGCGGCGAGGAAACCGCTCTTATCGCTTCCGCGGAAGGCAAGGCTGGTCGGCCTATCCCTCGGCCGCCCTTCCCAGCTCAAAAAGGCTATTTGGGGGCGCCAACCACCATCAACAA
>CAZJJK010000109.1:0-10934 GCA_964546285.1 uncultured Treponema sp.
AATGAACACTCCCAACGACATCGCCGTCATGGTATTCACCTCTGCCCTCAAGCTCCGCGAGCGAGCGCTGTCCGTCCAGAACACCTGGCTGCGCCGCTTTCCCCGTGGTCACCTTATCGGCGGATACCATGCCGATGACGGCCTTAATCTCATAAGCCTCGGCGAGGACATCGGCGAAGACTACGCGTCCGCCAGCTTGAAGCAATATCGCGGACTGGAACGGTTATTCAGCTTGTATCCAGAGGCCTCGTGGTTCTATATCACCGGCTGCGATGCCTACGTTTACGCCGATAAGCTCTGCGCCTTATTGGACCGCTATGATCCAGAGGCGGATTACTATATCGGCGGACATTTTCGCGAGTATACTATTGACGGTCGACGCTTTCTCTACCCTTGCGGCGGCCCCGGTTTCGCGTTGTCTCGATCATTAACGGCCAAATTGGTGCCGCGCATCCCAGAATTGCTTGTAGAAAACGCTAAGCTCGAAGCGTATACCCGAAATGCTTGCGATGTTACGCTGACGTATTTTATTAAGAAGTACATCTGTATCGAACCGACCTTTGCCGAAGGTTTCTACCAGTGGCCAGAGTATGATTACCCAGAAAGCGGCTATCTTGACGGCGAGGGTCAGACGATCCACCAAGCGGTCATTGCCGAACCGATTGCCTTTCACCAGCTACGGATCCGTGAGATGTACCTCCTGGACGCTGGCCATCATCTTAAGAAGCGAACACTGACCGATAAACTCGTCGATAAGGCAACGACTATACTTACCAGGAAATTACGGACGAAAAGCATGGCGAATAGAATATTATCCCGCATTTACGGCCACCGGAGAACTTCCTAATGTCCATCAGACATCTTTTGCTTAACATACCCTTTGAATTGGAACGCTTCCTCTGCGCTGAGGCGAACGTGTTGTTACGGCGCCGACCGGCTAGCTTCCCTTTCCTAAGCGGCGACAGTTTTAGACACATGGCCAACCGTATTCACGATGAAACCATGGAATTACGGGCAGCGGATCTACGCGAAGGCGATGTGGTTTTCATCAAGACCGACCGACTTCACGATTTTGGACGTCGCTTGCTACCCGAGACCAACGCTCGTTTGATACTGGTCGTCCATAACAGTGATTATGTCGTCGATGATTCCTACCGCTATTTGTTGGATGACGATAAAATCATTTCTTGCTTCGCCGTCAATGCCATTATCAATCATCCTAAGCTTAAAAGCATTCCGCTCGGCTTAGAAAACCAATGCAAACATAACGCTGGCAATCGACGAGACTATCTCCGTTTACAGCTTTCCTCCTCTAACCGCCTGAAACGTCCACGAATCATGGTAGCCTTCACCTTGGGCACCAATCCCCATAAACGCTTTGACTGCTTCATGGGCTTCTACCGCCATCCCCTCGCTGTCGGCACACCACCTGTCTGCAACAATCGCATCTACCGCAAGCTATTGGCGGATTGCATGTTCGTCGCCTCACCAGCCGGCAACGGCCCCGACTGCTACCGGACCTGGGAAGCTATCTATTTGGGTGTTGTACCGATCGTCGAACGTACACTCATGAACGAATTCTACGCCGCGCTAGGATTACCTATTCTAATTGTCGACAGCTGGACGGAAGCCAAGGCTTGGGATGAATCCTTCCTGAAACAAAACTACCAAAAAATCATGGCGAAGGCCGATACCTCCGCGGCCTACGCCGATTATTGGCGAGATCGAATTGCTGAAAAACAAGCTCTCATAAAGGCCTGAACATGGCTTATGATCGTTAAACTCTTCGCGGGGCTCGGTAATCAACTGTTCCAATACGCCTATGGCGAGGCTCAGCGTGCGGCGGGACGGCAAGTCCTCTATTTCATGGCGGAACGCCGTCGGGGTGACTTGTTGGACGTTTTCAACATCGATCCTAGCCGGGTCAGGCTAATCGGAAACAGGCTGGCGGCCGCCGCCTATAAAGCTCTCCATAAATTTCTGCTACGCGATTACGCTGTCGGTTTCTTTCAGGAATGGCGATACGCGGTAGCCGCGTCGGCCACTCAAACGTTAGCCTTTCGCGCGGCGGGTTTATTTGAAAAAGAGCCTATAGCCAAGGCAGTTTCTTTAGACAATGCCGTTGCTGTCCATATCCGCGGCGGCGACTACCTGACCGAGGGCGGCCTAGCCTCGTACGGCGGAATCTGCACGGCAAATTACTATAGAGAAGCTATAACTATGGTCTCAAAAGCACTCGCTTCGCCGCGTTTTTTTGTCTTTACCAATGACCGCTCATATGCGGGCCGCCTGCTTGAAGGCTTTGAGGCGGATTTCGTTTTTTTTGAGGCCGGCGAGCCCGATCCGGGCTTTGACCTGTACCTAATGTCGCGCTGCCGCCGCGCTATTATCTCCAATTCCACCTTCGCCTGGTGGGGCGCCTTTTTAGGCGGCGCCGAAAAGCTCGTCATTTGCCCTGACAAGTGGAACAATGACGATCCGGAGGTAATCGATAAGCTCTGCCCCCCACATTGGCGGCGAATAACGCTTGGGGAATCACGTAAAACATGATCATTGTCAAAATATTAGGCGGTCTGGGTAATCAGATGTTCCAATACGCCTTCGCCCGGGAACTCGCTTATGTCAATCAAGCGACGGTCTATCTGGACTGTTCGCAGTTCGCCGACTACCGTCTCCACGGCGGTTTCCAACTGGAAAGCGTATTCCGCGCGCCGTACGATAAAGCGCCGGCGGCGGAAGCGCGGCGGCTGTCTACCGCGCCCCTCGGTTTGGCGTCTCGGCTGAGGCGCAAGTATTTCACCAAACGGACCCACATCATCGACACCTGGTTCAACTTCAATCCCGCTGTCTTGCGCCCGCGCGGCGATGTTTACTACGACGGGTATTGGCAGAGCGAGAAATATTTCATCGATGTGGTCGACGAAATCCGAGGCGTCTTCGACTGCGCGCCCCTCTTGTCCGAACGCGGCGGAAGCTATCTCGCGAACGCCGACCGGCCGCTTTGCGCCATCCACGTCCGCCGAGGCGATTTCCTCCAAAGCGCCAATATGAACGTCTGCGGGCTCGCTTACTACCGCCGCGCCATTGCCCATCTAGCGGAAAACGCCATTTGCCGCCATTTCGCGGTCTTTTCCGACGACATCCCTTGGTGCCGCGCCAATCTGGTTCACACCAACACGGTATCCGGTATCAATATCGATTTTATAGATTGGGATCAAACAGCCGGCGAGGACCTGGCGCTAATGGCCGCCTGCGATCATCAGATCATCGCCAATAGCTCCTTCAGTTGGTGGGCCGCCTACCTCAATCCCAATCCGATAAAAACCGTGGTCGCGCCCGAGGTCTGGAACCGCCGTCAATTGGCAAGCAAGGACCGCTATTACCATTTCAACTATAGCGATGTCGTTCCGGGCGCGTGGATACGCTTGCCGGTATGACGAGGCCGCTCGTCTCCGTTATCATGGGGGTTCGCGACGGGAAAGCCACTTTGGAAGCGGCTGTCAGCTCCATCGTCGCCCAAACCCTGTCTGATTGGGAACTGATCGCCTGCGACGATGGCTCCTCGGATGGCAGCGCCGAACTTCTGTCGCGTTTGGCCTCTCAAGATGAGCGCATCGTCGTCCTTCGGAACGAGCGTAATCGCGGCCTAGCCTACAGCCTCAATCGTTGCGCCGCCGCCGCCCGAGGACGCTATTTGGCCCGCATGGACGCTGACGACCTTTCCGCTCCCGAACGGCTCGCGACCCAAATCGCTTTTTTGGAAGCGCGTCCCGACATCGCCTTTTGCGGCTGTCGGCTTAGACTGTTCGATGAAAATGGCGTTTGGGGACACAACAATTACCCGGAATATCCCGAACCGAAACATTTTCTGTGGTACAGTCCCTTCGCCCATCCATCGGTCGTTTTCCGGGCGGAGGTCCTCAAGACCGAGCGCTACGACGAATCGTCTAAGGTGGGCCGCTCCGAGGATTACGAACTTTTCATGCGCTTATACAGTTCGGGATACCGAGGCGCGAACCTGCCGGAACGGCTTTTCGATTATCGCGAATCGCGCGGCGCGTACGGCAAACGAAAATTCCGTTACGCGCTCAGGGAAGCGTCTGTCCGCTTGCTCGGCTATTACAAGCTGGGCCTGCTGCCGATCGGGTTTCTATACGCGGGTAAACCTATCCTCATCGCCTGCCTTCCCAAACAACTATACGCCTGGCTGCGCCGGAGACGTTTTTCATGATCGATTACGCCAAACTCTTCCCCGACGAACGCCTCGCTCCCGGCACGCCGCTCCGAGCGGCCCAGCTGGTGATGCTACGCCTCCTCAAGATCTTCGACGACATCTGCCGCCACAATGAACTGCGCTATTGGCTGGACGCCGGTACCCTGCTCGGCGCCGCCCGCCACGGCGGCTTCATTCCCTGGGACGACGATGTTGATGTCATGATGCCGATCGACGATTACCGGCGATTTTTAGAACTGGCGCCATCGGCATTACCATTTGACATTTTTTTGCAAACCAAAGCCACCGATCCCTTCCATGACATCAGCTGGGCTAAACTGCGCGACCGCTTCAGCTATATGGACGATCCCGGCGGCCCCTACCCCTATTGTCAGGGTATCCCCATCGATATTTTCCCGGCGTATTTTCAAACGGAGCGCCAGTTCCGCTGGCGTAACCTCTACGGCTTGTTGCCTCCCTTCGGGAATCCACCGATTAAATGTTCGCGCCGTTACTCGTTCAAACACAATGTCTACAATTTCGTCGTCGGCGGCGGCCAGAAGCTGGCTAAAGGGCTTTTGGCTATAGGGCCCTTACGGAAAGCCCTTATCGCCTGGGGCAAGGGTGGGAAAAGCGGCTGGACCTACGATCCCGAGCGTCCGTGGTTCCAATTTTTTCCGGAATCCTGCGTTTTCCCCTTGGGATCCATCGGTTTTGAGGGCTTTGATTTTTCCGCCCCGGCCCAGGTGGATCGCTATTTGACGATCTATTACGGCGACTGGCGGACGCCGCCGCCTGAAAACCGCCGAGGCACCCATGGGGTATCCGCCATTCATGTGACCGACGCCGGACCTTGTCCCGCCGCCAGTTCGCTCAAATGGTCAGACTTTTATTAAGCATGTATGAAAAAAGATAAAATCAGCGCTATACTTGACGATCGCCTGTCCGGTGAAACGCCGCTAAGGCAAATCCAAAAGGTCATGCTACGCCTGCTTAAGGCTTTTCACGCCATCTGCGAAAAGCATGGCCTGCGTTATTGGCTTGATGGCGGCACGCTCCTGGGCGCGGTTCGGCATGGCGGCTTCATACCCTGGGATGACGATATCGATGTCGCCATGCCGCGTTCCGATTATCTCCGCTTCTGTCAGGTCGCGGCGCGGGAATTGCCCTTCGATATGTTCTTTCAGACACCAGAAAGCGACCCGCTCTTCATCTGTCCCTGGGTAAAAATCCGCGATCGCTTCAGCCATTTGGATGAAAGCGGTGGGCCATATCCTTATTCTCAAGCGGCCTCCATCGATATTTTTCCTGTCATTGAAGGCACGGCGCGTCATCTCCGCTGGCGTCTGTTCTATATCATGCTGGAACCCTATCGTAAGGCGCCGGAACGTGCCTGGCCCCGCCTAAAGCCTATCAGCAAATTGAAAAACGGCTGTATCGGCTTACTCCAGCGCGGTTTTCGCGTTCTGATGCTTGTCCCGCCGCTTAAGCGGCGTTTCCTCAGCTATCTAGAAAAAGGCGAACGCTTTTGGCAATACGAGCCGCCTATCCGCTGGAAAAACCTTTGGCCCGCGTCCATGTTGTTCCCCCTAAAAAAAATCCGCTTTGAGGACGCGGATTTTTGGGGTCCGGCCGATCCCAACGCCTATCTGCGCGACTACTACGGCGACTACATGACCCCGCCGCCTCCCGAAAAACGGGTCAGTGAGCACGCCGTGACATCGATCTATCCAATCGGACCCAACCCGCACTGGAGCGGCCTCCGTTGGTCGGATTTCTATTCGGAAAAACCCGATGAATAAATACGATTTCCCCGATCAGCGCTTATCGGGCGATACGCCTCTACGGCAAGCGCAATTGGTCATGCTGCGCCTCTTGAAAATTCTGGACGCTCTTTGTCAGGAACACAAGCTCATTTATTGGCTCGAAGGCGGCACCCTCTTGGGCGCGGTCCGGCATGGCGGTTTCATACCCTGGGATGACGATTTGGACGTCATGATGCCGCTAGAGGATTTTAAGCGGCTCAAGCTAATTGCCCCTGAAAGCCTGCCGCCTGATGTGTATTTCGATACCCGCGTGGCCTTCTATCGGCTCCGAGACCGATACAGCAAACGTGAGGACAGGGGCCTGGACGCCGATCGAGATTTCAATAGCATATATATCGATATATTTCCCGTAAAAAGATTTGCTCTTGGCCGCCGCGTCCTGCGACGGGCAAGGATGCTCGCGCCGCCCTATGGTTGCCCTTCCATTCCGAAAGGCGCATCCATGGCTAAGACCTTGAAACGCGTGTACTCGGCCGCGCTTTACCGCTTTATCCAATTCACCGGATTGCGGCTCCTTATACGCGCCCTCTGCCGCGTCGGGCCCAAACGCTATTGGTCTTATGACCTTGAAATTACCTGGCCTTTCTATTATCGCGATGATTGGATTTTTCCCTTAAGGCCTATCCGCTTCGAGGACGCCGAATTTTGGGGTCCCGCCGATCCTCATAAAGTCCTTAAACACCAGTTTGGCGCTTACCTAAGCCCGCCGCCGCTGGAAGCGCGCAATCACCACGACAATCTCGCTATTCTACCCACAACGCCCTGCCAACATCCGGAAGCGCTTGAATGGCCCTATAAAAACATCGAATAAGCGGGAACGGGTACAATTTTGGACACTTAACTCTGTAATTCGCGTTACAGCGTATCGGTAACTTATGAGAATATTTATTATCAGCTTGGCCGCTTCCCAGGACCGTCGCTCGTTCATGGCCGATCAGCTCCATAAGCTGAAATTGGACTATGAATTTGTTGACGGCGTTATCGGACGGGACTATTACGATGATCCCGCTTTTTACGATAAAGCGAAAGCTTTGCGGATAGAAAAGCGCTCTCTTACTCCCGGGGAACTTGGCTGCGCCTTGAGCCACCAGAAAATTTACCGACAAATCATCAATGATAAGCTTCCCTATGCCTTAATTTTTGAGGATGACGCCGAATTTTCTCCTGATCTGCCAAAAGTCCTTTCAAGCTTGGAGCCGATGATCAAACCTAACGATTTTATCCAGCTGGAGCGCTGCGATGTCTATCATAAACGCTCGGCACGGCCGCTGTTCGGTCCTTATCGTTTGGTGAAACCCCGAATGATCCTTTATGGCTCCATGTGTCAGTCGGCCGGATATATTATCACTAAAGAGGCCGCGGCTCGTATTTTATCGGTAAATTTTCCCGTCTATGTACCGGCTGATTCTTGGGGCCAATACCGAAAAACGATTCATTTTTTAGGCCTTATCCCGACCTTAACCCTCATTAAGCAAAATGTGAATTTCGCGTGTACCACCCAAGCTTTTCAGCGCTCTGAATTCACCCCCAGTACGGCCTTTAGTTTATTGCTTTACTCTTTTAAAACCCGCTGGCGTCTAGGACGCGCTCTCGTCGCCGCGGCTAAACGACTGATCGCTTATCAGCGTCCCGCATCAAAGCCGCCTAATGACCCGCCTTCAAGCGTTTTATGACCATTCTCCACCTTGTTACCAACGCCGACTTAGGCGGCGCACCGCGAGTGGTGATAGAATTAGCCAATCGCGCGGCGGCTGACGGCCATCGTGTCGCTGTCGCTTCCATGCCTCAAGGCCCCCTGTGGGAGGCCCTCGATTCTCGTATTGAGCCTTACCCGCTCGTCCATCTACGACGTGAAATCAATCCTTTAGCCGATTGGCGGTGCCTGATTGAACTTAGGCAACTGATAAAACAGCTTCAGCCAGATATCGTCCACCTTCATTCATCCAAAATGGGGGTGCTCGGCCGTCTGGCCGCTGGCCGTCTGGCCGCTGGTCAGTGTGGCCCCGTCCAGATAGGTGTTAAGAGCCACAACTCTGGACTGAAAGCCTCCAATCAGCCTTGGCGAACCGTCTATACTATTCATGGTTTTGACACAATTCTGAAGAAACATCGCTATTTTCTTCCGCTAGAGCGCTTTTTGGCGCCTTGGACCTCCGCCATCGCCGCCGTGTCCGCGTATGATCTTAAAAACGCTCAGACCGCTGGACTTAAAACCCGCCTGGAGCTTATCCCTAATGGCGTCACCGATCGTCGCGGCCTGGCCTGTACGAATAGCGAAGCGCTTGATCGCTTGAACGCGTCGCGCGAGGCCGGACATACTCTTATCCTTTCCACCGCCCGCCTGGCCCCGCCCAAGCGCTTTGACCTTTTCTTGGATGTCGCCCGTCATTTCGCGGATCAGCCTAAGCCTAAGCGCCCGGTCGCTTTCTTTTGGATCGGTAACGCTAACGCCGCGACGCCGACCGTATTGCCGCCAAATGTTACGATGCTTGGGGAATTGTCGGAGGCGGGAAACTATGCCAAGCTCTGCGATATCTTTTTGCTATTATCGGACTACGAGGGTATGCCGATGTCCATATTGGAAGCGCTTTCCTGCGGAAAACCGGTGATAGCTTCCAAAGTAGGCGGCATCCCCGAAGTTTTCGGTCATCCTCAAGCAAACGCCGATATGACTTCGCCCTTATTTACCGCCGCCGGCGCTCTGGTAAACAACGAAAAAACCTGTATAGCGCAAGCTATTCAGCACTTTATTATACATGATGAAGTATATTCTAACGCCTGCCTGGCCGCGCGCGCTCTATACGAGTCAAATTTTTCAGCAGAGTCAATGTGGCGCGCGTATGAAGCCTTGTATTGTCGTGTTCTAAAACTATAGCGGCTATTTCAAAAAGCTAAAACTTTTGAAAAAGTCTAAAACTTTCTATATCCAAAAGAAATCGCATTCGCTAGCTCTCCGTCTTTTACCGCGCTCCGAAACCCAATAGGACAGTAGCAATAGTTCTAACACCAATAAGAAAATCCAAGGAAAAAGACAAGCGCTTTACATAATAAAGGTCAAAGGCTAGCTTATCGGCGGTTTCGGCCTCTCCGGAGGCATAGCCTTGTCGGATTTGAGCCCAGCCAGTCAGACCCGGCCGAACGATATGACGTAATTGGTAATAGGGAATAGACTGTTCAAATTCTTCCACAAAAGAGACTTGTTCTGGCCTAGGCCCTATCAAGCTCATCTCGCCGCGAAGAATATTGATAAATTGCGGGAATTCATCGATCCGGTATTTTCTGAGAAAAGCGCCGACCTTGGTGATACGGCTATCGCCATGATCCGCGAAAGCGGCGCCGTTTCGTTCCGAATCCGCGTACATGCTGCGTATTTTGTACATAGTAAAAACCCTTCCATAACGTCCAACGCGTTTTTGCGCAAAAAGGGCTTTCCCGCGCGACTCAAGCCTTACCGCGATCATGGCTAAGATGATGATGGGAATCCAAAGCGGCGCGGCAATCACCGTCAGAAGAATATCGAATAAGCGCTTAATATAGAGATAGGGCGTGATACTCTGAAACGCGATGCTCTGGGCGGTCGTTAAGTTGTTTAGGATGATAACGCCATCCTGCGTTTCCACAAAATCATCGGCGGATATGACAGGAATGCCATTTAGTACGCAACGGCTCACGAAATATAACCATTGATCGCTTAGGGTTTGATGAAAATCCACGACAATACCATCTATTCCGGTCGGAAGCGTTTTTGAATCCTCCAAGTGTATCAACCTGATATTACGATAACGCTCGGAGCGGATACGATACCCCACTGGCACAACGGCGAAAACATAGAGAGCGAAACGAGAACGAAGCAAATATTCGGCTAAAAACCAAAAATTGGTGAAAATAAAATATAAGAGAAGGAAACTTAGCGAAAAATAAACCCGAAAGCCCGCGAGTATCATAAAAAGCAGGGCGGCGGCGATGGTCGCGGTAAAATTTACCACCAGAGGCCGTACGGCGAAGGCGTGGGTCCTTAACCTTGCTAAAATAATCGCGGTGATGATATACGCCACTGAAGCGCCAATGAGCAGAGGCAGGGTATAGAGTATCAGAGTACCCTCGCCGCTTACGAAAGGGTATCGGCTTAACGCCGTATAGCCCAGAATCAAAGCCCCAGCGGCTGTCCAAACAAACGCGAGGACGATAGAAAATTGGTGCTTTCTTAGCTTTTCCTTCATCCTTCTTAATCCTTAACGCTATGCCATCGCTCTAGCCTAAACCTTAAATTCAAAAAAAAGAACTCCCCTCTAGAAACGCTTATTCTTACAACAAACCTAACGGCTTTGTCGGGACTGATGAAATCGTGTCCAGTCATAAGCTCTTCTTTTAAGGTTTACGTTAATTAAAAAACACTCTTAAATTCATACCACAACATATAGCCGCGGTCAACAAAGACATTTTTTTATAATTTTGTCGCGGCCTTCTACTTTTCTTGGAACTAAGCGCCGTTTTGAAACAGCCTCTATTGTTTTCAAAACGGGAATAAGGCCTACAGGACAAGGCCAGAAAGATAGAGCTAGAAATCGCGTAGTTGGGCTTCTTATACCAATTTGAGATTTCAAAGCTCAGTTGTTCATTTTTTGAACAACTTTTAGCATTATAGCTTGAAAGCGTATCGCTAATAAGATACATTGGTGAATGTCCAGACGCGAGACGCGGTCCGACAGCTTGACGTCTGGATTCCCAATCAGCCTGTTGCGGCGGCGGCTGGGACCCTTCAGTTTCCTCGGAAAAAGCCTTTGGCGTTCGCGCTAAAGTTGCTTTTTTACGGTAAATTCAGCTAGAAAAAAATATAGGAACTCATAATGAAAGGCATAATCCTAGCCGGCGGCTCCGGTACCAGGCTATATCCT
>CAZJJK010000110.1:0-10626 GCA_964546285.1 uncultured Treponema sp.
GCTAGGGAAGATCGCTGGAGAGAAGCTGCCTAAATACGCCGTCGCTTGATCGGTTTAGGAGGAAAACAGCGGAAAACAAAGCTTTGGGACACTAGGGTGGGCTTGCCGAAGGAGGCGCAATACTTCAAAGTTTGAACAATGAACTTTATTATCCTTTTTGAAAACGATGATATTGTTGTCGTTTCAAAGCTAACTCCAATACCGGTTATTAGTGATCAATCTGGAACTATGTCTTTGACAGAACTTGTGAGAAATGAATGCATGTCACTGGGCCGTTTGTTCGAGTGTTGCGAGCCCGCGCACCGTTTGGATAGGCCCGTTTCTGGGCTTGTGGTTTTTGCGAAAAATAAGCTTACTCTTCAAGCTTTGTCTAGCGCTTTCCGAGAACGGCGAGTTGACAAGCGTTATATCGCCGCGGTATCGCCGCCGCCTACCGCATCAAGTGCAAAACTTAAGCAGCTTATCGGTTGGAACAAGACTCGTGCTAAAGCCTTTCTCGCGAATATCGATCCATCAGTTAGAGGAGGTAAAATAAGGCGAGACATGAAGGAAGCTGTATTGGAGTACCAAAACATCGCGATGGGTGATCGTTACGCTATATTGGAGATTAAGTTAGAAACGGGGAGACATCATCAAATTAGGGCTCAATTGGCGGGCTTGGGTTCTCCTGTTAAGGGCGATGTTAAATATGGCGCTAGACGACCCAATTCATCTGGGCTTATATCGCTTCACGCCTGGAAAGTCACCTTGCCTAAGGAATTCGCTGTGCCTACTTTAGTCGCACCGCTTCCCATAGAGGATGGTATTTGGAGCGTAATAGATACTATGCCAATATAAACAGAAAACGCGCAATTATCGCATTTCAACATTCAAAATAATCGCTTGCATTAATAAGAGAAGACCAAGTCTCTAGTATTTCATATTTATATAAAGAATAGAAAAAAAATGCTTGTAGTTACTGCTGTTTTTAAAAGTCCAAGACTTTTTTAATTGCCTAAACTGATAGGCTTATATGCTTAAGCGCTCACCGCAATGAAGCCAGTGAACCCTGATTTTATCCCCGACGACCGCTTTTAGCGCTGCATAGCCATTAAGCCCAGTACAGTGACAGCATAGTATTTCTTTTGGCTTCAACTTAGCTATCTCCGCGGCCAGTCCCATTAAGCGCTTCGAGGACTGATTTACAAAATGGAATCCGCCAATAAGAGATTTTAGCTCTGATCCGGGGAAGGTGGAGATAGCGGCTTTGGCAATGTTGGTAATACCACGATGGGCGCATCCAGAAATGACGCTTAAGCCATCATCCTCTATGACCACAATTGATATCTCATCTGAGAAATCATCTACTATATCTTTACCATTTATTGTTTTAAACATATCTGGATCGGGAAGGACGCCATCAAATCTTTCCGCCTTAGGCAAAACCCATAAACCTGGCTTAATTTCTAGCGGGGAAGATACGGAAACGCACTTTATGTTCAACGGTGGAAATGGTTGTTCCAGGCCGATATCGCGTCGTTTTCCCTCACGAAATGCGGCGCGATGGATTTCTACGCCTTCTCCCGTATATAGAGCCGGTGCCGCGCTTCCCAACCCCTGTAGCAAGCTTTTCAAGCCACCACCGTGGTCATAATGACCATGGCTCAATACAATAGCGGATAAGTCACTAAGATTGATGTTAAGCGTTTTAGCGTTTTCCAGGAAAGCGGCGCTCTGCCCGGTATCCAAAAGAACCTTATTACCGTGTTCTTCCAAAAGGAGAGCTAAACCGTGTTCGGCCTTAAAACCTCCCTTAGGGCAATAATCATCCATTAATGAAGTTATAGTCATATAACCATCATAGACCTGAAAAGCTAATAAGAGCAATGTGTTTTAGTGTTTCAAAGCTTTGATTTTCCTTTAACAGCCAATAAGGTAGCGTGGAAAAACATTTGTATTAATTATCGAGACAGTGGTTTGAAACGTAAAATATTCACAAAATCAAAGCTTCGTAACACTACAGAGACTTTCATGGCTGAAAAGAAAGAGGCCCTCGCTACAATCCACCACATAGCTATAGCAAGACCCCGCTCCCTTGTTTTAGCGAGGTTGTCCTTTGTTCGCGGACTGTTCATGTTTTTGGCGTAGTAATATCATACTATTTTTATGGTAGCTAGATTTCAGGGTCGGACTAGCTAAACCTCTGTGTATGTTTTATCTTTTATGACTTGAAGCCTATTGATTCTTGCTATATTTATCCCTAAAGTAGTAAATAGCTCTTCTCAGAGTGGCAACAAGCTAGAAACCAGCTTATAGCCGCGAAAGAGTGATAGGGCAGTGGGAAAAATGAATAAACCGCTTTAAAAGTTGTGAGAATTTTTTTTTTATACTTGCGCGATTGACGCAAGTGAGAATATTCTCTAAAGGTGGGTTTACAAATCACAGGAGGTCTTATGAGAAAGTCCCTAGTTCTGGTATTATTGACGGTGATCACCGGGACTCTGATGGCCCAGATTGATGTCGCGAATTTATCCGTCAAGGATATTGATCTGTCGAAAGTTAATCTAAGCGACGCGAAGTTCTACGTTGATGGTCCGATGGATCTCTATCTGGAAGGTGTGAAGTACGGCGATTACTCTTATTCCGCGGTGCTGAAATATGACGGTGGCAACACTGTGTCCGTCGCCTTGCCGACCAGCTACGGTTCAAGCGGTTTGCCGAGTTCCTTGGATATCAGCGATACTGGACTGTCATTAACGTCTACCGGCGTCATGTTGGATAATATCCGTATGAACGGCTACAATTTTAAAGCCGCTCTGGATTTTGTCGGTGATGGCAAGTTCGTGTTATCCGATTATGTTGTCACTCAACCGGCCAGTGCTGTTCCAACCATAAAGTTGGATCTTAGCAACGTGTCTATCGCCGGTCTGGATTTTTCAAAAGTAGATCTTAGCGATGCTAAATTTTACTTTGAAGGACCTATCGATATTTACGCTGATACAATTCAGTATGCCGGGAATAATTACGCCGCTATATTGAAATATGACGGCGCCGCCACGGTGGCAGTGGCTCCGGCTTCGTCATACGGCGATAAGGGCCGGCCCAATCAGGTCGATATAAGCGGCGCTACCCTATCGCTGACCAACAAGGGCGTCGCTATTGATAATATCGATATAAACGGCCGCGTTTTCTCCGGGACCCTGGATTATATTGGCGGGACGGATTTCGCTATTTCCGGTATCTATGTTAAACAAGCCGCCATGGTTCCGGCCCCGGCTAAACCCGCTGTCGCTGTAACCGAACCGGCTAAGCCTGTCGTTACTGAGGCGAAACCTGTCGAACCGGCGAAGCCTGTTGAGCCGCTAGGGCCTTCGGAAGCCGAACTTGCTTTGCAGAAGAAAGTCGCGGATTTGGAGAAACGAGTTCTGGATCTTCAGGGTCGTCTTGCCGTTCCGCAGCTTCCTGTGTTGCCCAAGATTGTCCAATCCGGTTTTATCGGCGGAAGCGCCGCGCTCGGAACTTGGGGCGTTTCAGGCAACGCTTTGGTCCAGAAAGACGGGGATCAGTACTTTGCCAAGTACCTCTTCCCGGTCGCGCAGAATAAAGGTGAATATCTGTATACCCTCCAGGCTAAAGCTGATAGCGATGGCTGGGTAGGTTACGGCTTCCATTTCGCGGCTTCGGGATCCAAATCGGTTAAGGGTTATGGATATGGGACTTCGTATCTCTTATGGTTCACACGTGATCCTAAGAAGCAAACTAACAAGACCTATATTCAGTTGTATCAGTCCTTTGACGATGTCCACATGATCGAGCTGGCTTCTGGCCTTGTCGATATGCCCATCGATCAATCGATTCGGACCAATCTATACGCTGATATGGATAATGATCTGTTGCGCTTGTTCATCAATGGCCGCTATTTCGTGAGCTTCCCCGTCGACCTTGGTAAGGACGGCGTCGCGGTCGCGTTACGCGCCTTGGGTAAGGTTACGTTTGAGAACTTTACCGTGCAGTCTAAATAAGCGCTTAATTCTCTGATTTTTACCCTCCGGCCCTTGTGGCCCGGAGGGTTTTTTGTGAAAAAGTGGTTTTGATTGGAAGGCGGGGGGCATACCCCGGAGCTTACTCCGGAAAAGGTACGTATATGAGATATGTGTTTCAATAATCTTCGTATCGGGGTATGGCCAACGCCAGTACAATAAATTTCTTATCCAACGAAGATACCCCGGGGCTTGCCCCCGTGGTTCTTCATTTAGCTTTGTTTTTATACTCCTTGTTTTGACAAGCGCGGCCTTATTGCACAGATTTATATCTTTCTATAATTCAAACAATAGAATTTATTCATACTCGTGGTGCTTTTTGGGTTTTAGATAATGAGGAATTTTTCATTAGGATATAAACGCCGCCATTGAGTCGATTTTTGGGAATAACGCTAATGACGGCTTAAAACCGCTGTTAGGGCTTAGTTATCGCCTCGAGCCAGGCGAGATAAGCGCGAGCCTCTTCAGTGTTGCTTCCGCACATATCCCGTGAGGGTTTAAGGCCAGCGCAGACCGCGGGACGCTCTAATTTGCCATATAGACGGCATAAACCTTCAGCTGTTAAATGCGGACAAGCGACGCCGGCGGGTTTCCCTTCGGGCATACCTGGGAGGGGGCTTGAAATCGATATTTCTATGCAGCAGGCGGCGCAGCCAGGACGGCAACTGAAAAGAGCGTCTTCATTGGGGTTCATTCCGCTAAACGCCTCCCGCCAGAGCGCGCAATTCATTTACTGTACGACGGTTTTCGCTTGAGACTATAGCAAGATCGGCGGCCGCTCGTTCAATACCCGCTACCGCGAGAATTTGGGACCTTACTAAAGCATTGATACACTCAGAGGCTTTAGCGGTTTCCAGCGCGGCGCGGCGTATGTCTTCTAAACGGTCGCGGCGTTCACTGGATAACGAGTTCAAATTTCCGGCCGCTTTAAGAAGCGCTTCCGCTTCTGAGCTGATTCTACCGGCTTCTTCTGCCTGGCTTGTCATAGCTTTGGCAATTTTAACCGATAACTCATGGCTTTCGCCGATAGTATCCAATATGACACGAAAAGATGAAGCGGCCTGTGTCGCTAAGGCGGAATTGTGAGCGGCGCCGCTAAGAACGGTACTGGCTAAAGGAATAATATCATGGGCGGCGTTTTTGGTAAGTTCCGCTAATTTCCGTACTTCTCCCGCGACAACGGCAAAGCCACGGCCCGCCGCGCCGGCATGAGACGCTTCTATAGAAGCGTTAATCGCGAGGAGATTGGTCCTATCGGCCACATCATCAATTATAGTGATAGCCTTAGCGATGGCGTCGGCTGAGGCCCGTAGCTTATCCATGGCGGTGACGCTTTCACTGATAGCCGCTTCGCCTTTTTGGCTTTCGGAAACCAGTTTATCGACTAATTCTCGTGAGCTAATGGCCATTTCATTAGCGCTTTTCGCGTTAGTGTCAATCTGAGTAATAGCCGTCGCTACGGATTTAGCGGAATGGTACTGTTTATCCACCGAGCTGTCTAAGGCTTTCTCGCTGTTCGCAAAGGCGCTTAGGCTGCTATCGACGCGTTCAGCTAAAACCATCTGGCCTTCAGCGGCCTTATCCATGGCGCCGGCTTTTGAACGGACTTCCTCGGATGCCGCTTGTACGGCTTCGACGGCTTGGCTAATAGAACGATCCACTTCGGTTACTTGAACGGCAGCGGCGCTTATCCGTGAGAATTCAGTGGAGCGCGCGTCTAAAAGGCGATTGAAACGGTCCGTTAAGGCGCCTATCTCGTCAATGCTGACAACAGGCAAACGCTCAGAACTGTTTACGGATGAGCTTAACTCACTCGTTTTTCTTAATAAAGTCCTGAAACGGGAGCCAAGTTGGCTGGCCATAAGCGCGAGAAGCAAAAAGCAGAGCGGTAGTGAAATAAGAAGATAGCGAAACATGGTCAGAGTTACCGCGTTGGACTGATCCTCTATAGCGCCGACCAAGGGGCTTTTGTACTGAAAGTCGAAAATAAATGAATCATACCAGTCGTCGGATAAGGCATCGGCCCCTTTTTGGCTAACAATATCTCTCATTGACTGATTATACTCGGCGGTCCGTTCTAAAAGGCGGTCACAGGCGTCCATCATTAAACTTATCGCGGCGGCTTTCTCTTCTTTTGAAGGAAGAGAATCAAATTGTAAACGGGAAAGGGATATTCCTGTTTGGGTATAGACTCTGGATACGCCGATTTGGGCGATAGTCATAGCGTTCGCGCCTGTGACTAGAACCAAAGTTATCGCGACAATTATAAAGCGGCGTCCAACGCCAAGAGACGAAGCTCTTTTAAGGCAGCGAATATTTAGCTGAGTTCTTGCTTTAGCGAACAGTTCCCCAACAAGTAACATTTGAATAACGCTGGCTAAGAGGAAAGCCGCTGACACGCCTATATAATCCCGCCAGTAAGATAGCGCGAACAAACGGCCGTCAAAAATGGCATAGCCAGCGGTGAAGGAGATGAAAACCGCGATATTTTGAATATCAACGCACATTCTCGTTAGAAGGGAATGCCGCTTATCCAAAAGGGTAAGGATTGAATCGTCAAAATGGTCCTTTACGGCTTTTGCGGCCTTTTTTGTGTTACCTTGATTAGCATAAAGCAGGAGTTTATCAACCGGGTTCGCTAGCCAGCGCATGGTCAAGGATAAGGGGATAAAAACGACGACGATAAAAAGCGCCGTGAGTGCGGCTAAGCTGACCAAATCAGTAAAAATATCATATAAAAGATAGGCTGATGTTAAAAATAGAAGTGAACCGAATAAATTTGAACCGATTGAAGTAAGACTTATTTTAGTGGAGAATTTCATAGTATTTATTGTAGTGTTGCCCTTTTTCTAGACAAAAGCAAGACAGTAGAACTTCCAGTTAAAATGGCTTTCTCTTGTGAGAAATTCTTTCGGTTTTATTGTGTGGATCCTATCTGTATATAATACATATAATAATATACAGCCGCGCTTGGCTATGTCGCCGTATTTTAGGATGTGCTAAACCGCCACTAATAGTACTTCAGAAAGAATATAAATATATTATCATATAGAACAAATATTTAAGAAAGTCCACTTGTAGTTTTGAGATGAGACCTGTTCTATATGGATCTTTTCTGCCAAATACGTGACTTCTAGTGCCTACGAATTGGCGATAGCCAGTAAGGTGAAGGCTTATTGCATGACCTCAGCTAAAAACAAAGCTTCGATACACTAAGCGGATGATGATAATTTTGCGAGAAAATGCTATTCTATATATATAAATATAGCTATATTATAGGCTATAAGGAGCCAATAATGAAAAACCTTTTGATCCTATCATTAGCTTTCCTTTTTGTCGTGGATGCTTCGGCCGATCCCTTATTGAACCGAAGCGCTTCGCCCATGAACTTAGCGCTGGAAGCTGAAAGCGGCATAATTAAGGTTTTTTCACATAGTTTGCAAATTGGCGCTAGCGGCACAGATTTTGATTATGTCAACCAGGGAGGACAAGAAATCCTTTTCCCCTTTAGCCGTTTTACGGCAACGCTCTCTCTCGGTCATCATGGTCTATCCTTCCTCTATCAGCCCCTTGAGCTTAATACCAGGGTTCGTACCCGAGAGCTTGTTGTTCAAGATGGTCAAAGCTTCCCGGCGGGGTCGGATCTTCTTTTGAAATACTCCTTCCCTTTCTGGCGCGCGACATATTCATATACTTTTGATTTTGGGGCTCTTAATCTGGGCGTCGGTGCCGCTCTGCAGCTAAGAAACGCGTCCATCGTTTTTTCCCTTCCATCAGGGGCTTCCGTTTCGGTGAGTCAAAACCTAGGTCCTGTTCCAGCTCTTTTCCTCTCGGCCGACTGGCGAATCAACGATGATTTTGCCTTTTACGCCGAGGCTACCGGGCTTTACGCTTCATCAGCCATCATTAATGGCGCTTCTTTTCAATTTGAGGGGTCTATTTTAGATTTCTCGTTACGTCCAAAACTGTATTTAAGAGAGGGGCTTGAGGCCTTTCTTAATCTTCGCTTCTTGGGCGGCTCAGCTGAGGGTGTTTCCGCCTATGACTCAACTCAATGGTCTGTTTCAACTGAACGTTTTACGGCCAATTACCTAGCAACTGGCTCGCTAACCCTAGGTTTTACCCTAAGATAGTATGGTGGGCTTATGCTTGATGTGAAGCTTAGAATTGGCGGCATGACCTGTGCCGCCTGTCAGTCGGCGGTTGAACGTTCTGTTAAGAGCTTGGATGGGGTTAAGTCCATTTCGGTCAATTTGGCTACTGAAATTGCCTCTGTTACATTTGAGCCTAATGTCGCGGTGATGACTCAAATAATTAGCGCGGTTGAAAAGGCTGGGTATAGCGCAAGTTTACTGAAAACGGCAAGAGATCGTGATGCTCATCAAAGAGCGAAGGAACACGATACTCGAACGCAAATAATTAAGCTGTCCATTTCAGCGGTTTTTTCGCTTCCACTCTTTTATATCGCTATGGGAGCTATGTTCGGCTGGCCTCTTCCTTCTATAATCGATCCGGCAATACAACCGCTACGTTTCGCGTTAATCCAATTAGCTTTAGTTCTCCCGATTATTGCGGTTGGGTATCGCTTTTATTATGTGGGTGGTAAAGCCATTTTACGCCTATCCCCCAATATGGACAGCTTGATTGCGATGGGGACGACAGCGGCTTTCACGTATAGCCTCTGGTCAACTTTCCTTATCGCTCGCGGTGATAGTCAGGCCGTACACGCGCTTTACTATGAAACGGTAGGTCTGATAATTGGCCTTATTCTACTTGGAAAGACCTTGGAATCCGCGAGTAAGGGGCGCGCTTCAGCCGCGATCAAGCGACTGCTTAAGCTTCAACCCGATACCGCGATTGTCTTGCGAAATGGAATAGAAGAGGAGCTTTCTATAGATCAAGTAGAGCTTGGCGATCTTGTTCTGGTACGGCCGGGAGAACGAGTTCCCGTAGATGGCGTGCTTGTGTCCGGGCAGAGCTCGGTGGATGAATCTATGCTTACAGGTGAAAGCTTGCCAGTGGATAAGGCGCCGGGGGATAAGGTGGTAGGCGCTAGTGTGAATCGTTATGGGGCCTTTGTCTTTAGGGTTACCGGAGTCGGCGCTGATACAGCGCTTGCCCGAGTCGTTAAATTGGTGGAAGAGGCGCAAGGTTCCAAGGCGCCTATAGCGCGTTTGGCTGATACGGTTTCTGGTTATTTTGTGCCCACGGTTCTCGGTTTAGCCATTTTATCGGCTGGAGCCTGGCTTTTGGCTGGCGAGAGCCTGTCCTTTGCCTTGAGCGTTTTTGTCGCCGTACTTACCATAGCTTGTCCCTGTGCTCTTGGCTTAGCGACTCCGACAGCAATTATGGTTGGGACCGGACGCGGCGCGGAAGATGGGATTTTGTTTAAAAATGGCGCGGCGTTGGAAATAGCCCAAGCTGTGGATCTTGTTGTCTTTGATAAGACTGGAACGCTTACCAAGGGCTGTCCTGAATTGGTAGCCTGTAAAGTGAGCTCCGGCTTTTTGGAAGATGAACTGCTTGCGTTAACAGCCTCCGCTGAAAAATCATCGGAACATCCGCTTGGACAAGCTCTACTCAGCGCGGCGGCGGAGAGGGGTCTAAAGCTATATCCCGTTGACGGTTTTTTGGCCTTGCCTGGACGGGGTGTTATGGCGACGGTCAATGGACGGGATCTACTTGTTGGAAATAGAGCTTTGTTAGAGAGTAAGACTGTCCATATCGATCCTAAAAACGCCATGAGTATAGATGAATTGGCCGAATCCGGTTCCACAAATCTGCTTGTAGCGGTGGATGGCGTATATGCTGGAGCTTTCAGCTTAGCCGATACGCTTAAGCCGACTAGCGCCGAAGCGGTGGCCTCACTTAAGCGCGCTGGTCTACGAATAGCGATGCTTACTGGTGATTCAAAGTCCACCGCCTTGGCTATAGCTAAAAAGGCCGGAATCGATACGGTGGTGGCTCAAACCTTGCCTTCCGAAAAAGCGGCGGCGATTAAGCGGTTTCAGGCTGATGGTTTCAAGGTCGCTATGGTCGGCGATGGAATTAACGACGCGCCGTCGCTCTCCCAGGCCGATCTGGGTATAGCCGTTGGCTCAGGAACCGATGTCGCCGTTGAAAGCGCGGACTTGGTATTGGCGAGTAACGATCTTCGTGACGTTTTTTCCGCTATAGTCCTATCGCGAGAAGTAATGCGTACAATTAAGCAGAACTTATTTTGGGCTTTCGCTTATAATTTACTAGGTATTCCAGTGGCCGCCGGATTACTCCATGTCTTTGGGGGGCCTCTATTAAATCCTGTTTTAGCGGCTGCGGCTATGGCTCTTTCGTCAGTTTCGGTTGTAGCGAACGCTCTTCGTCTTCAGCGTGCTAAGTTGATGGGATAACTTAAATTCTAAAGTTATCGGCTTCCCTTTATTTCTTACTAACTGCTGCCAATTCTGTTGCAGCCAAATAGGTATTGAAACGGAGCCGGCACTTCCCCTCGCCGCGTAGTGGGACCCCGCCTCGGCACGCAAGTCGCCACAGCCTAGCCCTACCAGCCCTCATACCGCTAGATGCCTAGCGAACCAGCCCGACCCGGGTTGTCCCTTCTCCTTCAGCT
>CAZJJK010000111.1:0-10589 GCA_964546285.1 uncultured Treponema sp.
AGTTTCGTTCGCCGCTTAAGCGGATGGCTTCGTCTCGGTCCGCTATAAGAAGGTCACAGTTGGCGTACGCTTCCGTCGGTCCAGGAAGCTTTGTCTCCCCGTAGATTTCTCTTTTTTTAATGTCGGAGTTATTAAAAAGGTCCACGGTGGTTGTGAATTCCTGGGCGGCGGGTCTTGGACCAAGCGGCCAAGCGCCAACAGGATCCCGTCGCTCGTTGCGAAAATCAAAAACCGTATTTACCAGGGTTAAAGCCCCGCTTTTGTGAGCGCGTTGTAAAATTTCCGGTAGCGCGTCATGGAGAGACGGTACAAGGGCGCTGCCGCCTAAGGCGACTATATCCGAGGAATAAAAGGCGCCATCCAGAGTTTCCGGCTTAAAATCCGAGGCCGCGCCTATATCATTGATAAAGCAACGTTCGCCTCGGCCAGAGTCCCAACGCGGGTCCGATAAAACCGTGGTGGACGGGGTGGCGCCCCTTCCCCTCCTATACCCATCCAAGCGTAATGGCGTCCGGCGGAGAAGGGCGACTAACCTTTCTCCCGCCTTATCATCGCCGTAAAGACCTCGGTATTCTACCCTCGCCGCGTTTCCAAGCATTTGGGAGGCATGGATAAGCGAAACGGCGGAAGGGCCGCCAATATTTTCGGCTTCCGGCGCCTTGCCGCCCGTTACAGCCTGTAGCGCTGTTTTCAATAGCGTGTTTTGACCTTCCGCCTCTGGCGCGCTCGCTTTTTTAGCGGCGCTGATGAGTGTAGGTTCGCTTAGAGTTGTCTGTGCCAAAAAGCGTTCTAGCTCTTCTGGAAAAGAGAGCCGGCCTGGGCTTAAGCCGCCATCGCCAACAAAGCGTGAACGCAGTAGCGCGAAGGCCGGCGAGGCAAAATCGATATCGGGATACAATGTGTCTAGGAGGCAGCACCCCGCCCCGGCTATATGTATTGGCATAGCTTATGGTTCCTATTGTAGCATAAAGGCGGCGAGACGCTCGTATAATTGTTCGGTATTATTCAGCGTTACCGGGCGCCAATGTTCGGGCAGGAGGCGGCGGCAGGCGGGGTACCGTTCGTCAACCAAGAGGATAAAGCCCCGGTCGCTTTCCGAACGGATAACCCTGCCAGCGGCTTGGAGTACCCGGTTTATTCCGGGAAAGAGATACGCCCAGTCAAAGCCGTCGCCATAGGCCGTCTCAAAATACGCGCGGTATATTTCGTTGATAGCGTTCAGTTGGGGTAGGCCAAGCCCGAATATGATGGTGCCGATAAGTTTATTCCCAATAAGGTCAACGCTTTCCGCGAATGAACCCCCGGCCACCGCGAAAGCCCGGACGCCTTCGCCGTTGAAGGCGGCGATAAAGGCCGCTTTATCGTTTTTCGGCATAGACGTTTTCTGGATTATCCAGGCGTCCTTTTTCTCGCCGCCTGCCTCCAGGCGGGCGATAAGGGCTCTTTGAAAAGCGAATGAGGGTGAAAACACAAGCAGATTTCCCGCCGCGGCCGCGAAGGTGGCGCGAACTATGGCGGCATAGAGATCGATATTGCCTGCCCTTTCCGTATAACGGGTGCTAAGCGGGTATAGGAATTGAGCGCAGTTTTCAGGCGGAAAAGGAGACGGCAGGGCTAGGAAGCCGGCGTCCGTCGCTGGCGCGATAAGCTTACGGAAATATGGCGCCGGCCGGAGGGTGGCGGAGAACAACACCGCCGCGCGTTGGTCGCCAAGCGCCGCGTCTAATTGGGGGCCTGGGTTCACGCAGAGAAATTCAAGGCGAAAATCGCTGGCGCTCACAGAAACAAGGGTGCGATACCCAGAATCGTAATGGTCCAGGACCAGGCGAAGCCGACGCGCTTCCCAATAAAAATCCAGAACCGCTTCGGAAAGTCCTTTTGGCGTTTCCAGCAAAACGTCCAACGCGTCTAAAGTTCGCGCCAGCGCTTCCGCCGCCTGGAACGGCGGCTCGCTCTTAACATGGCCGCCTTCTTTTTCAACACTCTTGCGAAAAGAGAGGAGAGCCGCGTTTAGCTTGGAAAGTATGGCTTTTTCGGGTTTCGCCGCCTTTCGTCTGACTTCTAAAACTCGACGCTTGGCTAGGACGCCTGAATACATAGCGCGGGCTCGATCCACTAGGTTATGGGCTTCATCCACTAGGAGAATAAAATCCGTTTTTCCATGGGAGAAATAGCGCTGGAGGCGCGCGCTATAATCGAAAACATAATTGTAGTCAGCTATAACAATGTCGCAGTATAGCGATATATCCAAGGATAATTCATAAGGGCAAACGCCAAAGCGCTTAGCCAGCTCCTCCACTACCGGCCTAGTGAAGGCGGTAAGTCCAGAGGCTTCGGCTAGGGCGGCTTTGGCTTTAGCGTAGTAAGCGTTACCGTAAGGACAGCTCCGGCAGGGCGGCCGCCGCGGTCCGCCGCTAAAAGTCGTTTCGGTTTGGGCGCCTTCTCCCGCGACAAAACATATTTTTCCCTTAGCGGTCAGGCTGATCCAACGGAGGTGAGGCAACGTTTCCCCTATTAGGGTTAACGCGCTTTCCGCCGCGGCGGCGCCTGAGTTTTTCGCGGTCAGATAAAATACTTTAGCGCCATAACCGCGTCCCAGCGCCTTAAGCGCCGGGTAGAGCGTGGCCATGGTTTTGCCGATACCGGTTGGCGCTTCAAGGAAGAGGACGCGGCTGTCGCGGATGGCGCCGAACACCGCCCGCGCCAGCTCTTTTTGTCCGGATCTGAAGGTGGAAAAGGGAAAACGGAAGGCTTCCAATTCCATAAGCAAGTTCAGTCTAAAGGCTTCATTGCCATCCAGCCAGGCTAAATAGGAGGCAAGGGCTGGACCGTATTTAGCCTCAAGCTCCTCGCACGTTCGGGAAGAGGAAAATAGAATGGATTCTCCATCTTTCCGCTCTATATAGGCCAAATCCAGCGCGATTTTTTCCTTATCGAACTGACGGCAATATATCCAGGCCGATATTTCAAGCTGGGCGTTGTAAGCCGGGTAGGCGTCAGCCAGCGCTTCGTTTAAGGGGCGTCGAGTGCGTTTTGTTATTTGAATATGGCTTAGCTCACCACGTTCGTATATGGCACCGACTTGGCCGAATAACTCAAGCTCCAGCCGCTCGCTGACGACCAGCATGGATAGATTCAATTCCGTCGGCTCCTCGGAATTTTTCCCCTCATCTTTCGCGCGGCCGGTTTTCCATTCCTCGGAGGGATTCTCATCGCTTGGCGTTAGGGGGTCCAGGCCGCCCTCTTGAAAAAGCTGCGCGGCGAAGGCGCGGATATCGATCTTGACGCGGGTTTTTTCTTTCACGCTAACGATTATAGCTTAAGAATTTCACCGTGGCAGCCGGGATCTCCCTATACTAAAAAAACCATATATAAGGCTGTCTCAAAAGGCTCAAATTTTTGAACCGGTTTTTAGAGTAAGTTCGGATATCAAAACATTTTTGAAAGCACGATGAAAACAGCCAGTCCGATACCACCCATGAAAACAAGGTAGGTAATGACTCCTTCGGCGAACTCGTGGACCACAAGACCTATAGCCGAAAGAACTCCCGTAAGAATGCTGACGCTGAATGTAAGCGCGTAAATGATTCCATCCACAAAAGAATGTATTCCAATACCTTCACCTACGATGATCCCGAAGGCAAGGTCCTTTTTTTTGGCGTGTATACTTATCAGTTGATTGGAAAAAACCATGAAAAGGAAACCGGCTACCGCGATAAACCCGGCATATGAATTCATTTCGAGGGCTTGAGGTAGGGCGAGCCTTAATGGGGTCGATATTGCTCACCTGGCAATATAAAATCCTAGAATATACCCAATAATGGATAAGCTAGACGGTCGGAAGTACTCCGAAGAGGCACAAGAAGAGCTGCGACGTATTGCCGTCAAAATGCGGAAGAATGGCGCGATACTCAAAGCTATTAAAGCGGCATTGGATATATGCCATTCAACGATTTGCCTAGCCGGCAAGACCTATGATGAAGGCGGAGCCACAACGCTAAAAAGCAAGCGACGAGGCTGTAATAGAGGCGAACGGAGAACGCTTGCCATTGACCAAGAGAAAAACAACCAGAAGAAAATGATCGATAAACGGCCGAAACAATTGAAGCTTGATTTCGCGTTGTGGAGGCGCGATGCGGTGCGGCTACTGATCAAACAAGAAACCAGTATCGATATGCCCATCCGAACTTTTGGCGAGTATTTAAGGAGCTGGGGTTTCACCCCGCAAAAACGGTCAAATAAGGGTAAGGTCTTTTGGATGATGGTTGATGGGACAGTCAATAGCGATCAATTCCTGGAGTTCCTGGAAGGGGTGGTGAAGGACGCCGAACGGAAGATATTTCTCATTCTCAATAACTTGAAAGTGTATCATGCGACTCGGGTGAAGGAATGGCCGAAAGCGGACAAGCATTTAAGGGGATTAGCGTAAAATCATCTGGAAATGTTGAAAGCCACACTATCGCGAATCATGAAGTACTTCGAGGATCCGATAAGCGCTATGCGCCTTTATGATGTTTAATTGCCGGATGAGTAAAGCGCCCAGGTATGTAGCGGATTATGTGATTATCCACGAGCTGGCCCTGCTGTTGGAAGCGAACCATACAGAACGGTTTTGGAATATATTTCGAGCGCAGTCACCACAAAGGGATAAGGCAAAGCAATGGCTCTTGGAAAACGGCCAGCTTCTTGAAGAGGATGTTTAAGCTGTATTCAGCCTTTGCGGTCCAGGATTTCCGCTGATATCTAGCGGCTTACTCCCACTCTATGGTGCCGGTGGGCTTGGGGGTCAGATCGTACAGTACACGGTTTACTCCCGGGACCTCCGTAGTAATGCGGGCTGTTATGCGCGAAAGCAGGATGTAGGGGATTTCCTCTATGGTGGCTGTCATCGCGTCGCGGGTGTTGACCGCGCGAATAATCACTGGCCAGTCGAAACTCCGCTTATCGTTCCGCACGCCGGTGGACTTAAAATCAGGCACAACGGTAAAATACTGCCAGACTTTTTCCGCGAGGCCATGCTTCTCAAACTCCTCCCGCAGGATCGCGTCGGATTCGCGTACCGCTTCCAACCTATCCGGGCTAATCGCTCCTAAACAGCGGACCCCCAGACCGGGGCCGGGAAAGGGTTGTCGGTTGACCATCTCATCCGGCAGGCCAAGCGCCTTTCCCACAACACGGACTTCGTCCTTAAACAAAAACTTGAGCGGTTCTATAAGCTCAAAACGCAGATCCTCAGGAAGCCCCCCGACATTGTGATGGGCTTTAACGGGACCGCTTTCAATGATATCGGGATAAATGGTCCCCTGGGCAAGAAATTCGATACCGTCTAGCTTGCGGGCTTCCTCTTCGAATACACGGATGAATTCGGCCCCTATAATCTTCCGTTTCCGCTCAGGGTCGGATACACCATCAAGCTTATGGAGAAAGCGGTCAGCCGCTTCCACATAGATAAGATTAGCGCTCATCTTGTCACGGAACACCGCGACGACCTGTTCAGGCTCTCCCTTACGCATAAGGCCGTGGTTGACATGTACGCAGACTAGCCGCTTACCCACGGCTTTTATTAAGAGCGCCGCGACAACCGAAGAATCAACGCCGCCGGAGAGGGCTAGAAGGACCTTGCCGTCGCCAACCTGTTTCCGGAGCTCGTCGCACTGTTCTACGATGAAGCTATTCGCGAGATCGATGTTTGTAATTCGCTCCAGGTTCTCCGGACGGGTGTTTGTTGCCATGATATGCCTCCTAATACCAAATACCGGCCTGTATTGGTATGCTTTCTATATTCATAAGTATACCATAAACACGCGGCGGGAATGAATCTGATTAAACTGTTGCCAATAGTGTTGAAACTATAGTGTGATTTATATCAAGTATTATTTTTCAGTAATATATAGATATAAGCCCGGGAATAAAGCTCCCTTTCTCGATGGGAGTATTATTTAAATGGCATAGTAGTGGATAATTCGATATGGTTAGCTTACTGTGATAGATTCATATTGCATTAAGGCGGAACTCGAGTTTTTCGATAAAGACTTAGCCAGAAGCTGGTTGCTATAATAAGCGCTTTTGGCGTATGGAATAAGGTTTGTTAGATAATTAGAGGAAACCCTATATAGTACTAGTATTATAGTTAGTAGATGGTTGAAGTATCTTCAACAAAATTGGCAGCAGTTTAAAAGATATATCAGGAGTAGTAAATGCAATATGAGTTTACCTATTACAAAGAACAAGACTTTTACAAAATAGAAAAGTTGATCCTCGCTTCCTATGATTGGGAATATCCGCTATGGGGGATGAGCCGGCATGAATTTTCCAAAGGGCTTCATCCCGAATTTACCGGCCATTTCCACGCCTGGGAGCATACAGTCGGGGTGTATCGACTGGATGGTGAGATCGTCGCCTGTGTCATAAATGAAGGTAATTACAACGGTGAAGCCTTTTTTTTATTCGATACTAAAGAACGTGCACAGGAAAATGAATTGCTGGAGGCGATGATAAAGTTCGCCAGAACACATAACTGTGCGGTGAGCGATGATAGGAAGAAACGAATAATCAGGCTCTTTGTCCCGGAATGGAACAAGGTCTTGCATGAAAAATTTGTAAAGAGCGGATTTACCCTGGAGGATTGGACAGAAGACCTTTATATTCTTGATTTTAAGCAAAATCAGTATGATGTTAAGCTTCCGGAAGGGTATTCTTTTGCTGATGGAAATACAACACCGGATTTTTACTTATCCAATACGCACCGTTTTTCATTCGGTTATGACGGAAATGACCATGCCTGTGAACATGGCGAACAGGCCTTTCATGAGCTGCGGCAAATGAAGCATTACAAAAAAAATCTTGATCTCTGTGTCCTTGATACACAAAAGAAACCAGTGGCCATGGCTATTTTCTGGTACGATGAAGCAATGCCTTACTGTGAACTTGAACCGTTGGGTGTTGTCTGGTGGGAAAGGAGAAGGGGTATCGCCACCGCGATTCTCCATGAGGGAGCTAACCGGGTGCTTGAGCTGTTTCCTAATTGTAAGGGGATGACAGGCGGCAGTCAAACTTTCTATCAGAGGATCGGATATGAGAAAAAAGATTCCGCTTATGTATATCGATGGGAAATATCAGTGCATCCCTCCTGGGAGAAAGAATCTTTTGAGGAGAGGTATGCCGACAAAATATAGGAAATGAAAAGGCGCGGAGTATTAGTCTAAAGCCCCTTTGTTGACTGTCTAAAACGCCGTAGCCTATACTACACTCCTGTCGGAATCCCCATAAAAGCTGGTACTTATGAGTTCGATTTTTCCCGCTTCAGAATTAAATAGGCGTCTGTCCCGCTTCCGAGGGCTTATGGATGCGCAAAATCCCGGTTGGGAAATGGCGGTTATCTTCAGTAAAATCAATCTTTTATATTTTACAGGCTCCATGCCCGATGGGATGCTGATCATTCCACGGGAGAAAAAGGCCACCCTCTGGGTTAGGAAGAGTTTTGAACGAACATCGGAGGAATCTGAATTTTCTGATATAAGACCCATGCAGAGTTTTCGTGATATAGCTCCCCATTATGGATCCTTACCCAAGACAGTGTATCTGGAAACCGAATTTGTGCCCCTTGCTCTGTACAGGCGTCTTCAGAAGTACTTCCCCTTTGATGATCATAAGCCCCTGGACTTTCAGATAGCCAGCACCCGTGCCGTGAAGAGTGAGCTGGAACTTAGTTACATGGAACAGGCAGGCGCTATTCATCAGCGGGTCTTGGAAGAACTGGTTCCCCGGATGTTGCGGGAGGGGATGAGTGAAGCCGATCTGGGGGCGGAACTGTATCAGGTCATGGTGAAAGAAGGGCACCAAGGGACTACTCGTTTTGCTATGTTCGATACGGAAGTGGCGGTAGCCCAGCTTGGATTTGGGGAAAATTCCTTATATCCAACCAATTTTGACGGTCCGGGAGGAAGCAGAGGTTTAAACGCCGCGGCACCAGGCCTTGGTTGCCGCGAACGTACATTAAAGAAAGGCGATCTGGTTTTTGTGGATATGGGTTTAGGCGTTAATGGGTATCATTCGGATAAGACAATGACCTATATGTTTGGTAAAGCATTATCTGATAATGTTATAAATATTCACCGGCAATGCGTGGATATTCAAAACAGGATCGCGGAAATGCTAAAACCCGGCGCTGTGCCGGAGCATATTTATGAAACCATAATGGATGGGCTGAGCGTTGATTTTAAGAAGGATTTCATGGGATTTGGAAACCGCCGGGTAAAATTCTTAGGCCATGGTATCGGTTTAACCGTAGATGAATTACCGGTCTTGGCCGTGAATTTTAAGGAACCCTTGGTGGAAAACATGGTGTTCGCGGTGGAACCCAAAAAGGGAATTGCAGGCGTTGGAATGGTAGGTACTGAAAACACCTTCATCGTAACACCCCAGGGGGGGCGATGTATAACGGGTACTAATCCCGGATTGATATTAGTTGATAGATAATGTTTCCTGTTTTATAGCTTGTCCTTTCTTATTATCAAAACTATGTAGCTACCTATGTCGAACGGGATGTCCGGCAGTTAAGGCAGCTTGCCGGCCTCGGAGTGTTCCAGCGTTTCATCATGCTATGGACTCTTCATTTTTCTTTAGCTCATGATGATGAATTATTGACAAATGCTTGTAATCTTTGGGTTTTGATATATACTATAAGCGACTGATGGTCGCTTATGGCGGTCGCATTGTGAAATGAAGAACCCCAGGGCAAGCCCCGGGGTTCTTCGTTGGATAGGAAATTTATTGTACTGGCGGGGCCATACCCCGACACGAAGATTATTGAAACACATATCTCATATACGCACCTTTTTCGGAGCAAGCTCCGGGGTATGGAAAGCCGCCTTCCAATCAAAAGGAGTTTGATTTGGCGAACCCAACTTTTTATCATCTCGATGAAGAGAGGCAAAGAGAGATATTGGAAATCGCGATGGAAGAGTTTGTAAAACATTCCTATAAGGATGCGTCGCTGAATAGAATTATCGATGCTTGCGGGGTCGCGAAGGGCAGTTTTTACCGGTATTTTCTCAATAAACAGCAGCTGTTCCAGTATCTCATAGAGTACACAAGGGCCGCCAATCTCAAGCGCTTTGAAGAAGCCTTCTCACCGCCGGTGGACGATTTATTTGCTGCTTGGAAAACCTTCTATTTATCCATCTATGAATACGACCGGACCATGCCCCTCTATACGGGCTTTCTTTTCCTTTCGTCCTATTCCCTGGATAAAAAAGAGACCTACATCCTTAGTCAGCAAAACAGAGCTATCCTCGCGGAGAGGATGAAAACCATACTGACTAGGTATCAGAAACAGGGCTGTATGGACAGCCAAATAGATCCAGCGTTTTTGGCGTACATACTGATCGATATGCACGAAGGGGTGTTCGATTATTTGAACCACCGGTATCGAATCGATTTTCATGAAAGGGCTGTACATAAGAAGCCCTTGTTTGCACTGAAGCGGAAAGAGCTCGAGTCGGTATTGGATTCGTATATTTATTTCATGAAGAAAGGAGCAGGAATACCATGAATACCGCTAAATTAGGTGAGGAATTTGAAAAATTCAAAGAAGATTCTTTGAAAGAGATTGTTTCAACATCACGAGGGGATTTTACTGTCTATACCATCGGGAAGGGTGATCCCACGGTGTTATTTTTACCGGGCGGTATGGCAGATAGAGAGCTTTTTTTTCTTCATATGAAGGCTTTAAGCTCCTACGGGCGGATCATCACCCTCAAATATCCCTATATATCCCGAATATCGGAGTATGTTGATTGAATACTCGAGCTTCTTGGAAAGCTACACTGCTCTCGGGTCTATGTGATGGGGCATTCCTTCGGCGGGATACTCGCGCAGGCTCTTGTCCGTGAATCACCGGGTATGTTCAGAAAGGTGATCTTAAGCCATACCACCGCCGTTGACGGCTTGGTTCCCAATGCGTTGATTGAAAACGCCTTGGGGCTCTTAAGCGGGTGCTGAGGCTTATGCGGATACTACCCGGTTGTATGATCAGAAGAATCAATATGAAAAAGATGGACCGGATTATATCCCAGATCAGGGAGGAGGAACGGGAGTTCTGGGGGGGCCATATTATTAAACTCTTTGCTTTTAAAGAAAAGAGGGAATCCATAAATATGCTCAAGGCGATGATCGATTTCGGAGTCAACTATCGATACTCCCCGGAAGATCTTTCAGCTTGGGATGGAGAGCTGCTCATAATCGATTCAGAGGCGGATATGGGTATACCGTCGATTGAAAGAGAATGCGTCAGGCGCTTGTATCCCGGGGCTGAGAGTGTCACCTTTTTGGATTTTCCTCATCTGGCGTTGCTCAGCCAGCGGGAAGAATATTTGAAGATATATAAGTGCTTCTTCTTTCCAGGGCAACTTCCGGAAAACTGAGTATACTGCTGCCAATTCTGTTGTAGCCTGACAATCAAGCCTAAACCACCAGAAGTCTTGCGAGCCAGTCCGAAATAGACCGATCCAGGTTGATCCTTCTCCTTCAGCTCCCCGGCAGGGAAGACAAAGCTTCGAGACACTAGGGAGCCCTATCGCCATAGAGCG
>CAZJJK010000112.1:0-10024 GCA_964546285.1 uncultured Treponema sp.
GGTCCCACTACGCGGTGAAGGAAAGTACAGGCTCCGTTTCAATACCTATTAGGCTTCAACAGAATTGGCAGCAGTTAGTAAAGTAAAAGGTCTGACTCGTCTTTGTATTTCATGATAAAGTACGGTCATGAATGATAAGCACTGGGGTTGTTTCAGCGATTTGAGAAACGCGTATAAACAATATATAGAAAAATTATCCATCGAACTTCCTGATTTAGGCTGTTTCCAGCAAGAATTGATTAATACGAGACCGGACGGTGGATATAAGGTGGAGACGCCGTTAGTTTATAATAGAGCCCTGGAAGACATAACGCCGGATCACGACATCAAGCTGATAATCGTCGCCGATAATCCTGGACGTCGCGAACAGGAAGCGAAAAACCGTCGTTATCTTACCGGACCTTCCGGCAAATTAGCGGACGCTTTCTTTAAAGCACATCCTGAGTTAGGTATAGATTTCAAACAAGCTGTCCTCATTCTTAATAAGACGCCTATCCATACGCCTCGCACGCTTGAGTTGAAGGAGTTGGTGAAACTTGGGGGAAGGCGAATCGCCGACGCGCTAGTCTCCTCCCAAAAAGAGATGGCGAACCTAGCGTATCTATTTCATAAAGAACTCAGTCTGGAGGGCCAAGCCCTACCGCTGTGGATAGTTGGCTATTCAGAATTGGGGGCAAGCGGCTTGTTCCGCCCTTACGCCGAAGCTCTTTCAGCGTACTATAAGGAGGCTAGCGGGAATTTACGCGATTCTATCGGCTTGTTCAGGCATTTTTCAATGAATCAATTTCTAGTGGACTACCGAAAGCAAGCATTACGCGGGGAAAAGACCGATTCCACGCTTTTTCGTATCGGAAGCGCTTATAGGAAGAAATATTTCGGTTGGTAAACCGGATTACCAGCCTTGACCGGAAGCTTATTACTTCCGATAATTATAATATGCGGAAGAAATTCCGATACCCTCAAAAAATTGTTGGGGCCGCTTCGGTACGGCAGTTGCATCCTTTTTTTGAAAGCTGGTACTATAAGCATGCGACGGTATGTCCGGCGGGACCCAATAAGGTAAAAGGCGTAAAAACTCGAAACGGACGCGTGCTTAGCATCGCTCCCTTTTCCGTCAGAGCTCCGTCCGGACTTGTCCATTTTGTTCAGGTTATTGATGGCGTAAGCGGTTGTGTTCGGCGTTACAATATCCCTAAGGACGCGGTTTCGTATCGCCGTTTCCCCTTTGAGCTTAAAATGGCTGATTCTGTCTTCCGTTTGGACGGGATGGATGTTAATCTAAAGGATAGCTCCAGTTCTCTCCGGGCTAGCCTTCGTTTTGGCAAACTGAAGCCCCCCTCGCGCGGCTCACTGTCTAAATGGTTGATCGATCCGACAGCCTTTGTTCCTATATTACATCATCAGTTTGGTATAGCCAGCTTAGATCATAGCGTATCGGGTTACGCCGAGCTTACCGAAGGCGCTAGGGGTGAGTGTATAGATTTCGCCGACGGCCGAGGCTATTTGGAAAAAGAATGGGGCGCTAAGCTGCCATCTTCCTGGTTACGTATACAAACCAACGCTTTTGATCCCGCCTTAGGCGCCTGTTCCCTGTCTTTTAGTTTAGCGCGGATAAAACGCTGGGGCATCCCCATGAAGGGCTTTATCTGTTTCCTGCTGGCCGGTGATAAAGAATATCGATTCAATAGCCTGAATGGCGCGAAGATAGACCTTTTGGAGCGTGGCAGGGATAGTCTGCGCGTCCTGTTTAGCGATAAGCGCTATAAGGTTGAATTACTAGCTAGAGAACTGTTTCCCGGCTCTAATCCGCGACCGCTTTGCTCTCAAGCGGGAACTTCTCCTCAGGTATTGCTAGGGGACAGCGTTGACGCGCGGGTAAGGGTTGTCTTAAAACGACGGAACGGGCCAACCGAGGATGTCGTGTTTGACGCCACCGGACAAGTTGTGGGGACCGCCGTAATTGGGGATTTGGTCGATTTACGCTAGCCCCTCGGTCTTAAGCCGCTACAGTGGGGCGGTTAAGTTCTTAACCCAGCGCTCCTTTTTTAGATACCAATTGGCGATCAAGTATTTGACGAAATCGGTGGATTTAAGAATCGCGAACATGGCTACCGGTCCAAGCGGGGTGCATAGAGCTAGGACGAAGGCGCCGGGAACGAAAAGCAATAAACTGACCGATACATCCACATACATGCCCAAGGCCGCGTCTCCACCGGCTCGCGATAGGGCGAATTGAAAGTTTAAAAGCGTCCAGAGCGGCATAAAGGCGGCAACCGATAAAACCAAGCCTCTGGTAACGGCACGGGCCGATAATGTTAGATTGGCGAATACCAGCGGAATTAATAAAACCGATGCCGCGGCGCAGGCGGCGACAGCCAAACCAAGGAAGAGTGAGCCAGCTTTTAACCACCGCGCTTGGTTTCGGGCTTCGCTCAAATTGCCCGCCCCAAGCGTTGAGCCCACAATAACCGCTGTGGCTGTATGGACGCCGGAGAAAGCGAGAAAGAACATATTACCAATAGCCCAGCCCGCGCCCATTCCCGCCACCGTTTCCGCTCCGCCGCGGCCATTATACAGGGCGGTCATGATCGTTTCGGAAAATACCCAAGTGAGTTCGGAGGCCAGCATCATGCCGGATTTTCGGAAAATGCTAGCGATCAGCCGCCTGTCAACGGCCAATAAACCGGAAAATGGCACGAAGAAGGCTTCGGGCTTCAGCTTGACGTAGCTTAGGAAGCAAGCGAGCTCCAAGACGCGCGCGGCAACAGTCGCGATAGCCGCGCCGGTCACTTCCAGCCTTGGGGCTCCCCAGTTTCCATATATAAGTATCCAATTGCCCAAGGTGTTAACGATTCCGGCGCTAACCGAGATCAATAAGGGGATTCGAGCTTTCCCGATTTCCCTAAACGCTGTCGCTATCGCCGTTGATAAGGCCATAGGAAACCAGGTAAAGGAGGTCAGCCGCAAATAGGAGGCGCCTACGGTAATAATCGCGTCTCTTTGATCATTGCCTACGGTCATTATTCCGATCAGCCGTTCCGGAATTGTCCATAACAGTATAAAATGCAGGGTGGCCAGAGAAAGGGAAAACAAGGCTTTAAAGCGGAACGCTTGTTTCATTCCTTCTTCATCGCGCGCGCCTCTATACTGAGCCAAATAGATGCCGCCGGCGGCGTTAAGCGTCATTAGCGCGATGGTGGAGACAAAGTTAATCTGATTGGCGACATTGACAGCCGCCATTTTCACATCGCCAAGGCCGGCGACCATAAAATTATCAACCAAGGATACCATGCTCATGATCAGTTGTTGCAACATGACCGGAAGAGCGATAGCCAGGGCGTCACGGTAAAAAGTGGCGGAGCCTAAACGTTTCATGGAAACCTCGCGGATAAAAACCGCGGACTATATCGATAACGCCGGTGATCGCCGGCGAAAGGGGAAGCGGAAAATTACTCCTCCCCGGCCCTTTGCGTCAAGAGAACAATCGGTTATAAAAAGGAAAGCCGCGTGTCGTGAAGACGCTTTATCCGGCGCGGTGTGACAAGCTATACGGAGGATGATATGCCTTTTTTTTTCGCTGAAAACCTTAAAACCAAAAAGCTAGATCCAAAAGCCGATCGGACCATAAAGGCTCGGGGCGGCCGGCTGATGATTACGGAAATGTTTTTTGAGGCGGGCGGGGTTGGCGCCGTCCACGACCATGAACATGAACAGATTATGTATGTCATTGACGGCGAGTTGGATTTTCAATTGGGCGACGAAACCTTTCGCGTTAAAAGCGGAGACAGCGCTTATATCCCGCCAAAAATTCCACACGGCTGCGTCGCGATCCGGCCATCGCGGGTTTTGGATGTTTTTAGTCCACAGCGCGATGATTTCTTGGAATAGGGGTTTTCCCTGGCCCTTAAGCTAAGCTAGAGCCGCCGCCATGCCGCGTTTCCAAGCGGCAAGGACCTTGTCGATAAGCGCGTCCGTCCCGGCATCAATCTTCTGTCGCGTTTTGTCTTCTAAGAACCATTCCACGGATTGGCGGAGGCCCTGCGCGAAGGGGATGGTAACGCGGAATTCCGGTACTAGCCGTTTTAGTTTTGAACAATCAAATAGGGCTGAATAGCTTTTATCGCCTAAAAATTGCTGTCCAATTTCAGGATCGATAGCGGCTATAAACTCCGATGGGATATGAACAATTTTGGCTTCAACACGGAGCGCCGAGGCTAAGGCGGCATGTATCGCGTCCCAGCTGAGCGCCTCGTCGCCGGTTATCTGGAAGCTTTCTCCCAACGCTTCATTCCGCCCAAGTAAGCCTACAAGGCCAACGGCGAAATCGCGGGTATGGGTTAGGGTCCATAGGGATTGGCCGTCACCATGAACGACTATTTCTTTACCGGAGAGCATACGCGCGGCTATGGTAAAGTCAGAGGAGGTCCAGGCGGTGGGTATCCAACCAAGGCTGTAGGTATGCGAGGGGCGAATAATAGTTCCGGGGAAGCCCTTTGTCTGGACCGCTTCCAGAAGGAGACGTTCACAAGCGATCTTATCACGAGAATATTGCCAATAGGGGTTAATGGTCGGGGTAGCTTCCGTAATAATATGATGAACCGGTGGCTTTCTATATACCGACGCGCTTGAAATAAAGAGATAGTGGCCAGTCCTTCCGGAAAAAAGCCTGATATCGCGTTCCACATGTTTAGGTACAAAAGCGATGAAATCAACGACAGCGTCAAAATCTAGAGCGCCTATGGCTCTTTTCATCGCTTCTTCATCATTAATATCGGCGATCAGCTCAGTAACGCCATTAAGCTTCTTGTCTTCCCGTTGTCCGCGGTTTAAGTGGTAAAGCTCATAGCCCAGCTCTAAGGCCCTTCGCGTGCAGTCAAACGATAAATTGCCTGTTCCGCCTATAAATAAAACTCGCATGAGCTCCCCCCTATAAAAGAAAGACAAATTTAGCTACTCGTATATTCCGCTCGCCTTCAGGAGCGGCTTCCACGGGTTTTAAGCGTTATACTAGCCTTCTTGACGTTTCGCCTCCGTCCAAAGGCTTTCCATGAGCTCAATTTTTCCAAGTTCCATAACTTCTCCCGATTCTCGCATCCGCTTTTCCACATGCTTAAAGCGCGAGATGAAACGAGTGTTCGTATCATGTAGCGCCACCGCTGGATCGATATGAAGATAGCGGCATATATTAACGACAGCGAACAAAAGATCACCAAGCTCGCCCTCCAGCGCTCGCCTCTTTTTTTCTGAATTATCAACTAAATGGTCATCATAGGCGGCCTTAGCCTCCGCTAATTCCTCATTGATCTTCGCCCATACCTCATCCGCCGTCGGCCAGTCAAAACCCACTTTGGACGCTTTTTTCTGTAGTTTATACGCCCGCTCTAAGGGCGGGAGACTTCGCGACACGCTGTCTAAAACAGAATCCTTTGCCTGGCGTCCCTCTTGCTCTACTTTTATACGGTCCCATTGCTCAAGGACCGCCGCTGAAGTAGCCGCCTCGCTTTCCCCAAATACATGAGGATGCCGACGGACCAGCTTTTCCCTTATTCCTTTTAGGCTATCGCTAACGGAAAACTCGCCGCTTTGCTCATGCATATAGGCGATCATTGTCGCCAGTAAAAAAACATCGCCTACTTCTTCCTTGATATGATCACTGTCAGCCTCGTTTATCGCTTCCACACACTCATAGGCTTCCTCAATCAAGCTACCGCGCAGAGTCGTCGGGCTTTGTTCGCGATCCCAAGGACAGCCATCCGGCGCGCGCAGGCGTATGACTGTTTTATATAATTCCTCAAAGGCCGTGGCTGTGTTTTTCATAGCTCTTTAAGCTCCTTCTTTATTATAGTATGGCTTACCTTGTCTTATTCGGCCAAACGTTTCTTTGTCCATTCCGGTAAAAGACTCTCTGGGCCGTTCACTAAAGCTTTTGTTAGGGCCTCGGCCAATTGTGATAGCACCCGTTCCAATATCGGCTTTTCATCCGTCGTAAAATCCGACAATACATAGCTGGCGATATCCCTATGATCGGGCCGGCCTATACCGATACGCAGGCGCCAAAAATCTGGGGTACCTAAAACCGCTCTTAAAGAACGCAAGCCATTATGTCCACCCAAGCCGCCGGAGAACTTTAGCGCGGCGACGCCGAGGGCTAGTTCCAGATCATCGTGTATCACGAGTATATTGGCGGGCGGAATTTTATAAAAAGCGGCGGCCTCTTTGACAGCGTCGCCAGATCGATTCATATATGTTTCCGGCCAAAGAAAATGGAGCCTGGAGGGAGAGTCTGGCGCCATGGAAATATCAAAATTGTCCGTGTTTGACATGACGCCCAATCGGAGCCGGTCTAGGGCGGCGTAGCTCCCTTTAAATTTTCTTTGACGGGCTAATTCACCATACGGCGCTTTTTCGGCTAAGAGCCAGGCCGCGTTATGTCGGTTTCGCGCGTACTCGCGTCCATAGTTTCCTAGAAAAACAATAAGTTCAATCATTAACGTTTACAGGCTCCGCGACGCATAGTAGACTGAACAGGTCCAGTTGGTAAAGGAAGCTAGGTTATGGAAACGAAGACTATTCGGCGAACTAGCGAGCGTGTTAACGGACATACGGTTTTTTGCTTTACCGCGGTGAAGCGCGGGCCGTTAAGTCCTGACAAGGGGAAGTCTGCCAATTCAGCGACTGTTTTAGCGCGGCTGTCATTGGCTGAGATACTAAGCGCTTCCGGAGCGTCCGATGATACCGCCGCCAGGTTTCACTCGGGGTTTTCGCGGATGGCGGTTTCCATTCAAGCTGGCGGATGGTTGTCTTGGTCCGCCGCTTGGGAATTGGCGGGAAGAGAAAGGCTACCGCGGGGCGTACGCTTTATCCCAAAATTAAACCTATTCAATGACCGTCAAGGCGAACGGCGCGAGCGAGGGGAAATTGTTGGGCATTTCATTATTTATTATCGATATGGTGACGAATATATCTGTCTGGCGTCGGCTGAGGGTAACGAGGCGCCAGGTGGCGCGAATCTTCCGCCCTTAAGCTATGTCTTGAATCGTAAGACCGGACTTGTCCGTTTGGAAGCGAACGCCGCCGGTAAAGATTGGGCCCCCGACGAGGCTATCGCTCGTCTTCATGTTTTTTACTCTAAAGGCTTTTTTAGCCTAAAAGACGAGCTGCGCTCAATTTATGAACAGACGGAAAAAATAGGAACCTATGATTTCTTAGGCAGGCGGGGCGGCGGTTACGCTTCTTGGTATAATCGATATACCGATATTAACGAAACGGTTTTACGTACCGATCTTAACGCTTTAGGCGCGACGGAAAATCTTACGGCCTTATACTTCATTAAGCGGCAGCGTCCGGTTGTCTTTCAGATCGATGACGGCTGGCAACGGGCTGTCGGTTTATGGGAGCCAAATCAGGAACGCTTCCCGAATGGGCTTGGGAAACTAGCCGGAGACATAGCCGCTAAGAATTTCATTCCTGGCCTCTGGTTAGCGCCTTTCTTGCTTACAAAGAAAGCTTTGTCCTCCGGTGTCAGTGAAGACTATCTCCTGCGCGATGATCAGGGACAAGCTGTTTCAGCTGGATTTAACAATGTATGGGACGGGGTTTTTTATTGTTTGGATTTGTCTCGGCCTGAGGTTTTGGACGAACTGCGCCGCTTAATGGACCGCGTTATTGACGATTGGGGTTTCCGTTTTATTAAGCTGGATTTTTTATACGCCGGTCTGCTTACTGGCGCCTTCGCTATGGGTGGCGCCGCCTACGAACATTATTGGCGCGCGCTTCGGGTCTTAACCGAGCGAAAGACCGATGCCACCGGCCGCCCTGTGGCTTATTTGGGTTGCGGTATGCATTTTGGACAATCATATCGCTTTTTACCCCTTTCCCGTATTGGCGCGGATACGCGGGAAAGCTGGGATTGGCCGCTGGCTAAGGCCTTGAACCATGTTGGTCGACCCTCAGCACTCATCAATCTCCGTGATAGTTTGGGCCGGGCTTTTTTGCATAACAGCGTTTATAGGAACGATCCGGATGTTATTTTCTTAAGGACGAATAATTGCCGCTTAGGAGAGACCGAAAAGGAGCTAATCGCGCTTGTTGCCTTCCTTTTCGCTGGGCAGTTGATGCTTTCAGATGATCCCGCCAACATATGCGCCGAGGACGTGGCCTTAACGCGACGATTGATAGTTATTTTTGATCGACTGGAAGACCCTGACGCTAAGGTTCTGGATGAGTTTGGTCTTACTTGTATAGCCGCCGATGTCTTCCGGGTATACGCGCGCTCTGGTCGTTTTTTAGGATTAATTAATCTCCGTAGCCGTCCCTTTGTTTTGGACAAGACGGCCGACCCGCGTTTAGCCCACGCTTTTGATCTGGGCGATGTTCTTATTCGCCGCTTGGAAAAGAGAGGCTCCGTTTATCGGTTTGAGCCGCGTTCTATCAGCTTAGTACTTCTCCAAGAGGTAAAATAACGTGGGCCTTAGTTGGAGCGACTATTCTTATATGGCGCTAAATTAATAAAAGATAAGGATATGGCATAAGAGAACGCATCCCGAAAAACTGTACTGTCCCTGGGTACTCGTAAGTCTTACTAACTGCTGCCAATTTTGTTGCAGTTTTGAATTATTGGTTTTTAGGGACTTACGAAGATTACCGAGTCGCGATAAGCGGCGATCAGCTTGATGGCCGCGAAGGCCGAATGCGTGGAAGAGCTCGCGCACCCCACGTGAAGCGATCTCATGGGAAAAAGTTTATTTAGTGAGATATCGTGCCTTTAACGGTGGGGCTCCTTTAAAAAAAAATTCTCCATAAGAACTAGGACGGGAAAGGGGGGGGCGTGAAGAGAACTTGAATACAGAAGAAGAATTCAAATACCAGTTCAAATTGACCATTTCTGTTGTTACGCTTTGGATTGGGGCTAGGTAGCTTGGCATGACGCGAAAGCATTAAGCTCTTGTTTATTAGCTTGCGACCGGGTATGTAGTGTAGGTAAATGTTAGCTGGCCGTCGCGCGCGGAGAGAGGAATAGAATGAAAGTAAATATTCGTTTGGAAACCAAAGACGATTACTTAAGAGTTGAGGAACTAACGCGAGAGGCTTTCTGGAATCTATATGCTCCAGGTTGCGATGAACATTATTTATGTCATATTTTAAGAGATCACAGAGATTTTATTAAAGAACTTGATTTTGTCGCTGAAGTGGATGGTCATATTATTGGCTCGATTATGTATTCAAAATCTTTCCTTATCGCTGATGATTCTGTCAAAGTACCGATCGTTTCCTTTGGTCCCTTATGCGTTCATCCTAAATATCAGAGAAAAGGAATAGGTACGGAGCTGATAGAAAAAACTAAAAAATTAGTGGAAGAAATGGATATCCCCGCTATTGTCATTTACGGAGATCCTCATAATTACTGTAAGCATGGATTTAAGAATGGGATAGATTACAGGGTAAGCAATATGGATGGAGAATTTCCTTTAGGTTTACTTGTTTTAGAGCTAAAATCTGGCTTCTTTGGCAACAAAAAATGGAAAGCGAGACAAAGTGATGTTTTTAACTATAATCAAGAAGCCGTGATTGAATATGACAAGAAGTTCAGGGAAAAAGAGAAAAAGAGCCAATATAGTCAAGAAATATTTAAGATTCAAATTAGATCTTACTTAAAGGACACGGAATTATCGACCGCTTTACCCTGATACTCTTTTTATAGCGCTTTCCCCTGCCTTTCCTGACTATTTCGCCTCGTCTTTTTACGCATAAGCAAGGCAATATTCTCGTTAGTTTAGGCCTAAATTGAGTGATTTCGTAAAAATACTGGGATTTTGAGACTGTTAATTGTCTAGATTAGGGTAAAAGCCGAATTTTCACGCAAAACCGCAAAAACCCCTAAATGGCGGTTCCTATCAGTCAGCGGAATCGATGGTCTTAATGTGACCCTGTCTCGGTTGGCGGAGCAGTATGATCATTTTGGGTACCAACTGTTGAGGCTGTAGAAAAAGTAATCAGTAACCGGTAAAATTCTGCATGGCTATTT
>CAZJJK010000113.1:0-7844 GCA_964546285.1 uncultured Treponema sp.
AAAAAAGGTCTTACTTAGCTGCTTTTATTTTAGCGGCACGCTCATCAATAATAGCTTGCCCGCCGGAACCGAGATAGTCTTTTAATCCGTTGTCAAAAATCCTGTCAAAATCAGCCGGCTTGGCTACGACAGACTGTACCAGCATATTGTTCCGCTTTTCGGACAGAGCGGGACCCATGCCTTCCTCAGCTTTGATTTCGCCAAGGTTATAATGCTTGGAAATACGAACATCGGTAACCTGGGTCTTGTAGGCTTCCTCTATATAGCGGCCGGGGACGCCGGCGTAGCTGAGAGCCAGTGAGCGAGCGGTGAGGCCAGGTTCGCCAAGGTCCAAACCATTGATGGTAAGGGTATAGTCGATGTTCTGCGCCGCGTTGATGATCTTCTCGCCCTTTACCGGCAGAGCCTTAATAGCGCCGTCGGCCTGAATTTCATAATGTACGCCAGGATCACCGATCTGCAGATACTTGCGGTTTTCAAGCTTGCTGATCCAGTTCACATACAGAATGGAAGCGACAGGCTCATCATTGGTGGAGGGGAAGAAAACCTTGCGGTCTACCGCCGGGCTGAAGTACTTGCGATACAAACCGGCGTCGTTCTTAAAGGTATCCACCGCGATAAAAGCGGCTTCCGGTCCAACGAGTTTCTGGATATTGCCATGGATGCCGTTCTCGCCGTCGCGGTACGGATAATCCCAGTTGTGGATAAAGGCGCCGACATAACCGGCTTTGATCAGGTTGTCTTCGGTCTTGTCGCCATAAGGATAGATAGCGAAATCTTTCCAGATGAGCCCTTCGTTGTACCACTTGTTAAGAACGCGGATAGCGTCCTTATAACCGGGCTGCAGCATACGGCGATCATCGAAACCGCGGATATAAAAATCGTCATCCGATACATTATTCGGGATGAAGGAAGCTGTCAGGGTATCCGCGCGCCAACCCACGTCCACGCTGGTGGAGAAGGGGATTAGCTTGTCGGCGTCCGCGCCGAGCAGCTTGGAAGCGTTAGCCTTGAAAGCCCTTAGTACGGCTTCAAAATCAGCCAGGGTCTTCGGAGCGGCCAGATTCAACTTCTTCAGCCAGTCTTCGCGAATAAAGGTCGTACAGCGATTGTTGTGGAAGCGAATACCTTCAATCGCCCACACGGTCTTCGTGTCGGGGTCTTGATCGTAGTAGATATTGGTATCGCCAAGCAGGTTCCACAGATCGCCCAGCTGGCTTTTGTACTGAGACAGATAAGGATTCATGTCCAAAACGCCGCCCATGTTAGCATAGGTTTGGATGGTCGGATAATCGTAGGTAACGCAGATATCGGGCGCGTCGCCGGCGGCTAACAGGTTGTTAAGAACCTGGACTTCCGTCCAACGAGGAACGGGCTTAAATTCCACGATAACATTATGGTCGCGGAGCATTCCGGCTTTGATGAAGTCGGTCCAATAGTTATCTTCCGGCGCTGAACCGCCGTCATTGCTCCGGTCATAAATCTCGACGGTGATACTTCGTGGATTAACAAACTTTCCGTTTACAAGCTCGGAATCCGCGGTGACGGCCGGTTTGGCGGCGCCTTTGTCGGCGTTGCCTTCCGCGAAAGCGAATCCCGCAACCATCATTACGCACAGAAGAATTGATAAAGCTTTCTTCATTACGATCTTCCCTCCTTAATATTTGTAGACACAACGTGCCTAGAATCCACATTATTCCTTTATGGCGCCTAAGGTTACGCCGGTAATAAAATACCTTTGCAAACCGGGATAGACGAGCAATATAGGTACGGTCGCGAACATAATGGTCGCGGCTTTTAGAGTCTCGCTCAAGCCCGGCGCCATAAAACCCTCCACCGTTAATGTTTCAACGCTGGAGACCGAGTTGATCAAATTATAAAGCAAAAGCTGTATAGGATAATACTCTCTTTTTGAGGTAACGAACATCAGCGCATCGGAAAAACCGTTCCAGCGGCCTACGGCGTAAAACAGGGTCAGCGTGGCCAAAACGGGCGTTGATAACGGAAGATATATATTTATCAAGGTTCTAATAGGACCGGCGCCGTCTATCTCAGCCGATTCGCGAAGACTTTCCGGTATACCATAAAGGAAGCTGCGCATCAGAATCATATAAAAAACGCTTAAGCAATAAGGGACAATAAGAACAACCGGCCGGTTTAACATATCCAAATCGTTTAATAACAGATAGGTTGGTATGGTTCCGGCGCTAAAATACATGGTGAAAATGATAACCGTATTGAAGAACTTTCGCCCTTTAAGTTTATCGTAGGTCAAGGGGAAGGCGCAAACTGTCGTCATAAACAAGGATAGCGCCGCGCCTACCACCGTCAGCAAGGCGGTCCACCAGAGGGCGCGGGTATATTTAGCGTCGCTCAATACCAGCTTATACGCGTCCAAGTTCCAGCCCTTTGGCCAAAGGGTAACCTCATTACGGATTAAGGCTTCAGACGAACTTAAGGATCTGGCCAAAATATTGAGAAGAGGCAACAAACAGACCAAAATCAATAGAACGCACAAGAAAACGACTATATAATCACCAATTTTTGAACGATGTGATTTTATCACGACAAGCCCCCTACACTATACCGCGTTCGCCAAAACGCTTGGCGAGAAAATCGGCCATAAACAAGAAGATGACACAAACCACCGATTGAAACAGCCCGACAGCCGTTGTCAGAGAGAACTGGAGGCCGCGGATACCATAGGTGTACACGAAAATGGAAATAACGTTTGATACGTCGGAAACAAGATTGTTACGCAACGCGTAAGGACGATCAAAGTCGCTGCCAAGGATACGTCCTAAGGCGAGAATAAGAAGCACCACGATGGTTGGCTTAAGACCGGGAAGCGTCACATGCCAGATCCGCCGCAAACGGCCAGCGCCATCAATAGCGGCGGCTTCATACAATTCTGGATTGATAGCCGTGATAGCCGCCAAATAAATAATGGTATTCCACCCTACGCTCTGCCATATACCGAGCATAACGTAGGTTCCCACCCAATACTTAGAATCGTTAAGGAAGGGGATAGGCTGAAAACCCATCTTTTGAATAACGATATTAACCAACCCGTTGGTGGGAGCCAATAATTGAAGCGCCAAACCGGCGATAATAACCCAAGAAAGGAAGTGCGGCATATAAGCGACAGTCTGCGTGAATCGCTTAAAGCGGCGGTAGGGCAATTCGTTGAGCAGCAGGGCCAACAGGATAGGCGCCGGAAAACCGATAACCAAATCCAAAACATTAAGCATTATGGTATTTCGTAAAGCGTATAAGAAATCGCGGTTCGCGAAGGCTTTGATAAAATACTCAAAACCATAATTATTCGCCCAGGGCATTGTCCAAGGGCTTTTTATAATGCTGTATTTCTTAAAAGCGATTTGGATATAGGCCATTGGTATATATTTAAAAATAAAAAAATACGCCAAGGGCAGGAGCAACATCAGATAAAGCGTCCAATATCGGCTTATATAATTAATAAACCCTTGTCGCCCTGATATTAAGGGTTTAGACACTGTGGATTTCACGAAGGCCTCCTAATCAAACGGATGCGGGTATTTCTTTTCTCGCGGAGGCGGATAAGCATTTGCGAAAAACGTCATTAAATAAACCAAGAACGCCCCTCAATTAGACGAATTCACAAAATGACCAATCCTGACCAAGTCCACAATAAGGCTATTCGGATAATCTGTAAATACGCCTAAACGCCTACTTAGCATAGGCTGTTTAACCTATACCCGCTGACACACACCCTTTATACGGCGGATAAACTCCTACTACTTAAGGAGCAAAGCCGTCAAACCCCTCCCTAAAACACAAAGCGTATTAAAATCACTGAAAGCGTAATTCATACGCCCGCTTTGACGAACCATTGAAACCAATAGCTTCGTAAAACCGATGCGCTTCCCTCCGTTCCGCTGAACTCATCAGCATGACCTTATAACAACCGCGCCGCTTGGCGTGATCCACAGCGGCTTCAACCACCAAGCGCCCAAGGCCACGGCGACGATAGGCCGCGGCGGTAACCACGTTTTCTATAACAGCGTAAGGCCTGCCGCCCCTGGTTAAGTTGCGAATCACTGCGAGCGAACAAACCGCCGCGGCCTCGCCGCCGCGAAACGCTAAAAAACAAGCCATATCGTCATTTTTTACGATTTCCTCCCAAATCGGAAGGGCCCGCTCCAAGGGCAAAACTCCTTCATTAGGAAATAAATCTTGGTAGAGCTTAAGTATAGCCGGTAAATCCTCTTTCCGCGCCAAACGACAGCCCAGCTCATCCACCGATACATGATGAAGCCCATTCCGTCTCTTGTCAATCAAAAATCTTGAAAGCCTTAGCTACCGCCGCCAGGCTTCAAAAATAGAAACTCCCGAAATCGTCTCTCATTCAAAACAATTTCTTTTCAAGCCGTTGAATCCGATTTACAATGCGACAACGGAGGGAAGAATGTCAAAGCCGATTTTACGCGCTCAGCCAAAATTTCAGATGGCGGAAAGCAAAGTCCGCCCGGCCGTACTCTCGTTCTTCCGGGCTATAGCGCCCGCGTACCTGCGTGTGGCCCTTCGTTTTAGATCGATTCGCGTCCCCCGTTCCGACACGGCCGTGGAGGCGCTCCGTTCCTTTCAAGAAGGCAAAAGCCGTCTGCTCATCGTTTTTCGCCACCCCTATGGCGATGAACCTCAGCTACTCGCCTCCGTGATCGCGCGCGTTTTCCCCGCCGCCGCCAGACGCGCGGGAAAAGCCCTGCGGGGGACAACTCATGCCCATTTCGTTCACGGATATGAAGTACCGCTCTGGTCCGGCGCCGCGATCCGCTGGATACTGCCGCGCGCCGGGGCGGTTCCGGTGTATCATGTAAAATTCGACTCGGCCAGCGTTTCACGACTGCGCTCACTGATGCTGGACGGCCCCTATCCTCTGGCGCTGGCGCCAGAGGGACAAGTGTCCTATAGCAGCGAAACCCTCCCCCGCTTGGAAAACGGTTTTGCCCATATCGCCCTTTGGTGCGCCGACGATTTAGCCAAGGCGAAACGGACGGAACAGGTGCTGGTCTTACCGCTTTCGGTGCACCACCGTTATGGACGAGACGCGAAAAAAGCGCTAGGCAGGCTTTTAAGTACGATGGAAAAGGACTGCGCTCTGGACCAGCCAAAGGGGCTGTCCTCCTACCAGCGACTCACGCGTATCGCGCGGGCGATAGTCGCTGAGGCTGAGCTGTTTTACCGTGAACTGGAAGAAACGGCGCCCCGCAACGCGGAAAAACAGAAGGCGGCGCTTACCAACCACGCTGACGCGGAGCCGGATTCTCCTGAAGACCTTAATCGCCGCTGGAAGACGATAGTGGAAAGCGCCTTAGCCGCCGGGGAACGTGCCTTAGGCACAAAGAACGAAAGCGACCTTATCCAACGCGTGTACCGGCTCCGTCAAACCGGCTGGGACCGGGTGTACCGAAAGGAACTGCCGCTGCCTGGCGATGGCGAACCGCCGCCGTCACCGCTGCGGCGAAGCCTGATGGACCGCGTTACGGCTGAGGCCTGGTACGCCATGAGGCACATGGAGCTCGCGGACATCGGCTTTTATATCGATTTCACCGCGCTTAAGGAGACTGACCCCATCGAACTTTATATGGAAAGCGCTAATAACTACCGGGATTTAATTTCCCGTTTACGCGGGGGCAATATCACCGACAGGGGAAACCCAGCTCTAAAAGACGCCGTGGTAATAACGGGCGAGCCGCTTATTGTTAAGCCGGTGAGCGGCGACCGAATGGCTGACAGGCGCGCCGCGATAAACGATTTATCAAACGACCTGGCTCAACGTTTTCTGGAATGCGTCGATTTCTATAGAAAGGAGTACCGTCATGGCGAATAGCAAGTTGGGCATAAAAACAAAAATGGGTTTTGGCGTCTGCGATTTGGGGGGAAACTTATTTTTCACCGCGATGGGATTCTGGAGTCTTAATTATCTTACGGACACCGTATTCGTCGGCGTAGGACCTAAGGCCGCGGCATACGCCGGTTTCGCGGTAATGATAGGGAAACTTTGGGACGCCGTTACCGACCCGCTTATGGGCTATCTGTCCGACCGAACCCGTTCGCGCTGGGGCAGGCGGCGGCCCTATATCCTATTCGGCTCTATCCCTCTCTTTTTAGCGATGTGGTTCTTCTTTACGGCGCCGCCCCTATCTGGAGCCGTAGCGCTCACTATATGGGCGGCTTTGGCGCTGATGCTGCTCAACACCGCCTATACCGTCGTGAATATTCCCTATTCATCACTAACGCCCGAACTTACCGACGATTATCACGAACGCACCAGCCTGAACGGTTTTCGCTTTGGCTTCGCGGTGATCGGCACTATTTTAGGCGCGGCCGCGGTTCAACCTATCGCCGGCTTATTTTCCACTAAGACGGCGGGTTTCTCCGCCGTCGGCTTTGTTCTGGGCGCCGTCATGATGATCACCGCCCTGCTCACCTTCTTTTCCGTCAAAGAAAAAGACCATAGAGCCACTGAAATACCAAAGGAAGGTTTTTTTAAGACCTATGGCGCGGTTTTTACCAATAAACCGTATGTTATCCTGCTTTTAACCTACGCTCTCAACCTAACCGGGTTAAATTTTCTGCAAAACATCATCGTCTACTATACCAAGTATATCTATGGCAACGAGGGCATGACCACCTCCGCCATGATACTCCTGCTCTTGGTAGCCATGGTCTGTATTCCAATTTCAGTACTGGTGTCAAAAAAGGTGGGGAAAAAACTGACCTACCAGCTTTCCTTTGGCATTATCGCGTCGGCCTGCGCCGCCATCTATCTGCTTGGCCATCGCTTGGGCGAACCTTTCTTCCTGGCCATGATGGTCTACGCCGGCATCGGCATCGGTTTTGGCTATGTGCCGCCATGGTCCATGGTACCGGATACCGTTGAATACGACGCCGTTAAAACCGGTAAACGCAAGGAAGGCGCCTTCTACGGCATGTGGACCTTTACCTCCAAAGTTGGACAATCCTTCTCTATCTTTCTTTCCGGCCTAATACTATCGGCGGGCGGTTATGTGGCGGAAGCCGTGCAGAGCGAAGGCGCTAAAAGCGCTATCCGGCTCCTTATCGGCCCTATTCCGATAATCGTGCTCGTGGGCGCCATCGTTCTGGTACAGTTCTACCCCTTGGACGAAAAGGCGTATAAAAAGCTGATGGAAGAAGGAAAGACTGAATAGTCATCGCGCGTTTTTTTGGCGCGGGCGAGCCGCGCTAAGCCTCATGCGTACGAAAATTCGGCCTAATCATGGAATTAGCGGCTAGACTCGTTGATGGACCGCGGCGCCAGAGTTATACTTGGCTTCAATAAACCATGTTGCGCGCTTATCAAAAAGGCGTTATGACCCGGAAGAAAGCCCTCTGTGTCGCCGCGGTTGTTTTCGCCATCGTTTTTGGGATATCGGCAGTCTCCGCCGAAGAAGCCCCTCCCCCCGGGCGGGTAGTTATCGCCGCGCGCGGGATAGGCGGCGGGATCGAGGCCGAGCTACTGGAAATCATTGAACTTGCCCTGAGTATACGGCTGAATCACAAAGGCTTTGCCGTTCGTATTATAGATAGCGCCGATGTCCTGGCCTTAAGCGATCCGAACGCGGTTTTTACGCGAGACGCCGTGGACGAGCGTTGGTTGCTCTTAGCCGAGACCGAAACCGATGGCGGCGAGCTTAGCTTAGCCCTCCGCTGGTACGACAGGGAGGAGGAAGCGTGGCTTGCGGAAACGCGAAAGAGGGGCCAGGTCGATACGAATTTTGACACGCTGATCTTCGCCGCGCTGGATGAATTGCTTAAGGCCCTTGAGACGGTTTCCTCGG
>CAZJJK010000113.1:7944-9798 GCA_964546285.1 uncultured Treponema sp.
TTTCCAAGTCCAGGCAAGACTATCGGTTTGGGCCTCGATATTTCCGGCATACTCTTCCAAGCGCGAGGGCCTTTGCAGACAAGCCTCGGCTTGATCGCGCCGGCGGCTTTTGGGGCGAGAGTTGGCTTCCTAAGCGGCGGCGGCGATTTCGGTTTTCGATTATCGCTCGGCGCCGCAATGCTTTATCTTAAAACCGAATTATATGGCGATCGCTTTGGGTTTTTGCCTTTTGCCGCCGCCGGTCTATTTTTAAACCATTTCTTTACCGCGGGCTTTGGACTGAATATCGATCTATCCTATCGCTTAGCCTTGGACGGCGCCGATCCGATTATGGGGTTTAGTCCAAATATCGGCATCGTTCTTCCCTTGGGTAAAAAACCATGAAACGAGGAAAACTCCGGAACGCCGGGCTGATAAGCGCGCTCTTTCTGTTTTTAAGTTGCGAAGGCGGTTTTTTTAGGGTGGCTTTGGAAGGCCAGGACGGTTCAGCAGCGGCCGGGCTCTTGGCCATCCATCCAGCCGCCGCCACGCTGGCCATTGAAAGAACGTTGAACTTTTCCGCGACCGGCGGCGACGGCGTCTACTCCTATAGCCTCATCTCCGGCAGCGGCCGCTTGGAAGGGAGTATATACACGGCGCCCGATCAAGCCGGCACAGAACGGGTGCGCGTCACCGACGGCGCGGGCGCGACGGCGGAGGCTGTCATCACCGTGAAGGCCGCGTACTGCCCGGATTACCGCGTCGCCGCCTCACCTGTCTTCCCGGCAACCGGCGAAGGCGGCGCGGCCTGCGTCGGCTCCTTCGTTATCGAGAATATCGCCGAGGAACCGGGCCAAGCGCCAAACGATGTCAGCTGGACCCTTTACGTGTCGCGCGACGAGACGCTGGACGACTTGGATTTGTCAATCGATTCCGGATCCCTCCCGCCCCTCGCGGCCAACGCGCTTTCGGAAACTGTTAGCTTTGACGGCGTTTGGCCGGTGGCGGCGGGAGCTTATTACCTCATAATCGAACTTAACGCCGCCGACGATCTCATCAAAACAAACGATATCCGTACGAGCGCGTCTATCGACGTTACCGGCGCGGCGCGGCCGGCCTATTCTATCACAACGATAGCCACTCCAGCGGACGGGCTGTGTACAGCTCACTTTACGGAAAGTCTGGTAGTCGAAAACACTGGAGCTGGCGCCGGCTCCGAGGAAGCGAGCTGGAAGGTCTATCTGTCCAAAGACGCCTCTTTAGACGATTCCGATGAAATGATCGATGCGGGCTCCATCGCGGCTAATCTGGCCTCGGGCGGTTCGGATACGATCTCGTTCGCGGGCGACTTCCCCGCTTCGCCCGGCGCCTACTATTTCATCGCGGTCGTTTCCGCCTTTGACGACACGGCGACGGGCACGAAAACGCTCGCCTCTGAGCTTTTTATCGTATCCGGACCGAATTATACGGCGGCCATCAGCGCGCCGACGGAGGCCCAATCGGCGGGGCAAAACTTCACCAATCTCGCTTTCACTATCACAAACGAGGCGGATTCAGGCGGTCTTCGCGATATAGACTGGTCGGTTTTCGCCTCCCTCGGCGACGCCAGCATCGACGCGAGCGATATACTGCTCGCGTCCGGAAGCGCCGCCGCCCTGGCCGCCGGAGGCTCGGTTTCACCGACTTTCAACGGCGTTTGGCCAACCGAAGCCGGGATATACTACCTAATAGTCCGCCTCCATGCCGCCGATGACGCGACGGACGCGGAAACGGCGAGCGGCTCTTTTACCGTCGTCGGGCCGGACTACTCCGTTTCCGCCATCGCCGATCCTAATGCCTTAAGCGCCGGCGCCGCCTTTACGAGCCAGCTCACCA
>CAZJJK010000114.1:0-7715 GCA_964546285.1 uncultured Treponema sp.
ATTATCGTAAAGGCAGATCCTAATCCAAGTTTGCTTTGTAGTTCAATTCTGCCGTCATGGGCTTGGGCGGCATGCTTGACTATGGCCAAACCTAGTCCGGTACCGCCGGAATCCCGGTTCCTGGATTTGTCCACTCTGTAGAAGCGTTCAAAAATTCTTTCTTTTTCATGCGATGGTATACCTATACCCTTGTCTGTAACTGATAAATAAAGCTCGTTTTCTTTAACGTGGAGGGATACAAGGATTCGTGTTCCTGAGGGGGAATATTTTATAGCGTTATCCACAAGATTGGATAAGGCATTGCCTATAAGAACGGCGTCCACTTCCGCGACAACATCAGTTTCAAGGTTTTCCGTTAATTCTATATCCTTTGCCTTCGCCGCCTCGGTAAAATCGTGCAGTATCGACGTGGCCAAAGCTGTAATATCCGTCTCGCGGCGATCCAATCCTCCCGTTTCGGCTTTTTCTATCCTGGCTAGATTAAGAAGATCTTCTATGATTGCGGCCAAACGCTCGGTTTGGCGTGTCGCCGCGTCCAATGCTTTCCGCCTCAGTTCGATGTCGTCAGCGGCCTTTCCTTCCAAGGCCTCCAGCCAGCCCTTGAGCGCGGTAAGCGGGGTTCTCAGTTCGTGCGACACATTGGCGACAAAATCGCGCCTGAGGCTTTCCAGTTTTTCCAATCTGCTTATATCGTTCACCACTAAAATAAGCTCATCGCCTATTGGTGTGGCGGTAGCGAGAAGTTCCCGACGTTGAGGCGCGTATATGGTGATACGCGCTTCCTGGTTTAGCTCTTTGGAAAAAGCGTCGGCGGCTAAGTGAGTGAGTTCGGTCGATCTGCAAAAATTTAGCAGGTCTACCTGGTTTTTCCCTGTGTCTGTGGAGGCACTTTCCGCTGAGAATAACTCGCGGGCGGAAGGGTTGGCTGAAATCACACGGGCGGATCGGTCCGTGACGATAAGCGCCTCATGCATACCGTTAAGGATGGCTTCTGCCCTGGCTTTTTGTTCGTTGATTATTAACAGCCGGTCCGATAAGTCCGCGGCCATGCGATTAAGGGATAGAGCGAGTTTGTGGAATTCAGTCGGGCCGTTCGCTTTAGCCCGATCCTCCAAACGGCCCGCGGCGAAGGCCGACGCGGCCGCCGCTAAGCGCTCCGCCTGAGTGGATAAGCGGCTAAGTAGCCAAGCCAGGGCGCTTAAGGCGGCGGACGCGATAAGCCCTGTGGCGAGCGCGAGAGGAATGAGTAGTTCAATAAAAGCGCGGTCCAAGAAGCTGGCTTCTCGCGAAAGACGGACCACAAGGCTTGGTTCCCCCTTCCTGTCTCTTATAGCTAAGGCTGTATAAGCCATATCGATATTTAGGGTAGGGGAACGTCTTAAGGCCGAACCATAGCCCTCGCTCAGCGCCGCCCGAATTTCAGGTCGGTCCAGGTGTAGGTCAAGTGTGGCTGGATCGGACCCGCTATCTCCCAGCACCTGGCCGGAACTATTTATGACGGTGATGCGAAAACCGCTGTCTTGAGCGAGAAAGTCACAGACGCGGTCCAATTCCTCCGTCTCAAGCTCTGGCTCTGAGAAAATCCCGTTAGTTTTCGCGGTGGAACCGGCTGTTTGAACCGCTTGCATCGCCCTCGCCGTTAAAGCGGCGACGCGGCCTAAAGTATCAAAGGTCTGTTCTAAAAAATAGCGCCTAGCATTGGCTAAGGATAAAATTGAGACGCTGATTAAGGAAAGGAGAAGAGCGGGAGTCACAAATAAGGCGATAGACGCGAATAAACCTAGTTTTCGGGTTTTCATGTATTTAGATCCCTAAATCTATAACCGACGCCTCGTATCGTTTCTATAAGCTGACCTAATTCGCCCAGCTTTTTCCGGAGTCCTAAAATTTGGACGTCAACCGCGCGGTCAGTTACCGGATAATCGTCTCCCTTAACCGCTTGAATCAACTGAGTCCGCGAAAAAACCCAGCCTGGATTGGCCATGAAAAATTCCATAAGGCAGAATTCCGTTGGGGATAAATCAATCTTTCCTCTTGGTCCGTTTAGCTCATGGCGCGCGATATCCAGTTTTAAGCCATGAGCGGAGTAGGCCGGATGGGGCTTAATAGCAGCTTGGTTTGGCCGAAGGCTCGCTGAATCGGATAAACTTGATTGGTGAAGTGCCGCCTGACTTGATCCCTTCTTTCCCCAGCTTGGAGTCCGCCGGAGACGGGCTTTGATTCTTGCCATTAGGACGCGTGGGGAAAAGGGCTTCGCGATATAGTCGTCGGCGTCGGCTTCAAAGCCCTTAACGATATCGATATCCTCGCCTTTGGCGGTGAGCATAAGCACTGGTATGCGTTCGCCGTTTATATCGGAGCGTAAACGGCGCAGAACCTCAAAGCCATCGATGCCGGGCAACATAACATCCAGAAGCACTAGATCGGGCTTGGTCTCGCGGCAACAGATCAAACCCTGTTCACCGGAAGCCGCTCCTATCGCGGTATAGCCTTCTTTTTCAAGACTATAGAGTATCAAATCCCGAATATCGGGTTCGTCTTCAATGACAAGTATGCTTATTCTTTTCATGTTTATCCATTTAATTCTTCGTGAGCCCCTTCTTTCATATATATCACGAGTTCGCAAATACTGGTAACATGATCGCCAAGGCGTTCTAAAAAGGCCGATAATCTGGTCAATTTCACCGCTTCGGCCGCTAAATTCGTTTCGGCTTGGACCCGTTCAAATATGGTTTTAACCAATTCCTTGTTGAGAAGGTCTATTTCCTCATCCCGCGCGGCGCAGGCGCGCGCGGCTTTTCCGTCATGCTCTAAATACGAGTCCATGGCGCTTTTCAGCATACCGCAACCAATTTCGGCCATGGCTAAAAGTTTTTCGCTTTGAACCAGCCAAGCGCCACTTCGTATTTTAAGCGCCGCCTTAGCCATATGTACGGCATAATCGCCTATCCTTTCCAGGTGATCCACCAGCTTAATCGCGGCTACCAGTTCGCGCAGATCGCCGGCCACGGGCTGTTGGGTCGCGATTAGCGCCGCCGCTTGATCCTCTATTTTTGTCTGTAAGGCGTTGATGACGGGATCGTCGGCCTTAACGGCGGCGGATAAGCTTTCATCTCCAAGTCTAAAAGCGTCCATCGCTTTATGGATATCATCCTCAACGCGGCTCCCCATTTCCAGAATATTATGGCGGATGCGTTTTAATTCTTCCTCAAAATGTGAACGGGATACTGGCATGGAGCCTCCTTTTGTCAACCAAAACGGCCGGAGATATAATTTTCCGTCCGCTCGTCTTTCGGGTTAAAGAATATCTCCTTGGTATCGGCCATCTCTATAAGAACGCCGTTTAGTAGAAAGGCTGTTTTATCTGACACCCTCCCAGCCTGCTGCATATTATGCGTCACGATCGCGATAGGGTATCGCGCCTTAAGTTCGCCCAATAGATCCTCAATACGGCCAGTCGATATAGGATCCAAGGCGCTAGTGGGCTCATCCATCAATAAGAGATCGGGTTCTACCGCTATAGCACGGGCGATGCATAGGCGCTGCTGTTGACCGCCTGAAAGTTCAAGCGCGTTATGTTTAAGTTTGTCCTTAACCTCATCCCACAGCGCGACTCTCTTAAGACAGTTCTCAACAATTTCATCATCATCGCCAGCGATACCGTTAATATGTACGCCCCAAAGGATATTATCGCGTATGGTTTTTGGGAAGGGGTTGGGTTTTTGAAATACCATACCGATATAACGCCGGACGGAAACCGGGTCCACATCCGGCTTATATATATCGATCCCGCGAAACAAAACCTGGCCTTCTACCCGCGCGCCTTTTATAAGGTCATTCATTCTATTGAAGGCTCGCAGGGCGGTGGATTTACCGCAGCCCGATGGTCCGATAATAGCCGTTACCTGCTTACGCGATATAGTCATGGAAAGGTCGCGGACAGCGGGAAGCTCCCCGTAATAAAAACTCATTTTTTTGGTTTCAAGAATGATATCGTTCAACTCGTCGGCGTCTTTCAATCCGATTGTCAGATTCATCGGTTTTACCTTTTCGCGGACCGAAAGCGGTCCCTGAGGATGATGGCGCCGGCGTTTAAGGCCAAAAGAAGCGCCAAAAGGGCGACAATGGCCGCCGCCGCCGTATTACGGAATTCGGCTTGCGGCCGGGCGGTCCATTGGTAAATCTGAATAGGCAGGGTGGTAAAGCGGGAAAAAATCGATTTTGGATCGGCTGTTATATAGGTCGCCGCGCCTACAACCACGAGCGGGGCCGTTTCTCCTAAAGCGCGGGATATCGCGATTAGCGTACCGGTTAAGACGCGATCCATAGAAGCGGGCAGGACATGGGCGGCGATGGTCTTCCAACGGGTGGCTCCCAGCGCGTAGGCCGCCTCCCTAAGGCTGTTGGGAACGGCGCGTATAGCCTCTTGAGCGTTGATGATAAGGATGGGCAGGATAAGAATAGCCAGAGTCAACGCCGCCGATAAAATAGTTCGTCCCCCGCTGCCTTCCTCCGCTATTCCAAAAATAGCTCCGGAGGTCAGATCTCCTAACCCCCTGACAAAAACGGCCAGACCGAGCATGCCGTATATGATGGACGGAACGCCAGCTAGATTATAAATATTGGTCTGAATAATTCGAGTCAGCCGCGTGTCGGCCGCGTATTCCTCCAACCAGATGGCCGCTCCTATGCCCAAAGGAAAGGCTATAGCTAAAGTCAGCAGTATAGTTAGTAGGGAGCCGAATATAGCCGTCCTAATGCCGGTCAGCATAGGATCGCCGGACTGCCCCTTAGTCAGAAAGCGGGGATTAAGCCAATAACGGAATTCCAGTACGGTGGCTTCCGCGTTTGCCTCGGTTGCTAGCTGTTCGGCTTCCCGCGCCAGGGCTTCCTTCGCGAAGAGGGACGGAAGGAGAGACCAGGTTTTAAGTACCGTCAATTCAAGAATTTCCGTCTCAAGTATACCTATCAGTTCTTCCTGGGGTCGTTCGCGTAGGGCTTTTTCCTCGGTTAAGGCGCGTAGCCGTCGTCGGCTTAGATTTTCCTCCAGCAAGACCGAGGCTCGTTCAGCTGTAAGAGTTTCCAGCTTTTCTCCCTCGTTCAGTAAAGTAGCCGGGTCTATGGTATAAGCGCTTAAGACATAGCCGGCGGTCCGCTCAACGATAGAGAATAATAAAACGCCAAGCGAAAGGATGGCAAAAACCAGAAGAGCCAGGAAAACGGCCAGGGCCGCTTTCCCTTGGCGGTGCCGTTTGGCGAGAATGGGATTTTCTCTCATTCATACACCTCTCTATACTTACGGACTATGCGCCGAGACAACATATTTAGGCCAAGCGTGATGAAAAAAAGAACTAAACCGATAGCGAATAGAGAGTTATAGTCAATGGTATCATAGGAGAGATCGCCGCCCGATATACGGACAATATGTCCGGTCATGGTTTCCGCCGCGCGAAGCGGATTAGCCGTTAAAGCCGGGCCAGCTCCCGCCGCCAGCGCGACTATCATGGTTTCCCCGATAGCTCGAGACAGGGCTAGTATAAAAGCGGCCGCTATGCCTGAGATAGCCGCCGGCAACACAACTTGCGTCGCCACTTCCAGCTTGGTGGCTCCCATGGCGTAAGCGGCCTCGCGCAGAGCGGTGGGAACCGCGCTCAAGGCGTCTTCACACATCGAAGAAACCAAAGGCAATATAAGCACTCCCATAACTAAACCGGCGGACAGGGTGTTGTACACATCCACTTGTTCGGAGCCAAAGGCGCCTTTTAGTATGGGTGTAACCGTATTTAAGGCGAAAAATCCATAAACCACGGTGGGGATGCCGGCTAGAACTTCCAACGTTGGTTTTACGCTGGAGCGCAGCCAGTCAGGCGCGTATTCGGCTAGGTACAAGGCTACCGCCAAGCCCACCGGCAAGGCTATAGCCATGGCTATAGCGCTGGTCATCAGGGTCGCGCTTAGCAGAGGCAAAAGCCCGAATTCCCCAATCTGCGGCTGCCAGCGGGTTCCGCTTAAGAAGTCAAAAATAGAGACTTCCGCGAAAAAGGGTAAGGCTTCCTTCAGCAGGGTAAAGACGATACCCACCGTGGTTAGAATGGAAATGGCCGCGCAAATGAATAGGAGAGCGCTGATCAATCCTTCCGCCGGCCGCGCCCGTTTCCGTAGTTCTATCGTCATAGCTAAAGCTTTGACTTTACGGCCGCGACAAAAGCTCGTTTGGCCTCTCTAAGCTCTTCCTCGGGGGCTGGAAAATAGCCAACCTTTTTGATTACAAGATTGACGTTGGCCAAGTAATAGGCCAGAAAAGCGGCTACCTGTGGCTTTTCATTCACAATTCTTGATGAACTGTAAAGATAAAGCGGCCGAGACAGTGGATACGTACCAGCGTCCACGCTGGCCTGGCCAGGGCTTACTCCCTTTATAGACAAGGCATTTAATTTTTTAGCGTTTTCCAGGTAATAAGCGAACCCGAAAAATCCGACCGCGTACTCAGAACCTTCTACCCCCTGAACCAGCACATTATCATCCTCCGACATCTGAAGGCTGGAGGCGTTCAATAGAGGTCCCTTTTTATTTCCGAACACATGCTCCACAAAATAGTCGAAAGTGCCGGAATCCGTGCCGGGCGCGTAGCGTTTAATAGCCTTGGCCGGAAAGGCGGGATCCACTTCCGCCCAGGTGGCGGCGGTGGAAAACAGTTTCGCCAATTGGTCCAGCGTTAGGTTTTTGGCGAAACTGTTTTTGGATGATACGCAGACGACAATAGCGTCCGTACCGACGCGAAAACTGAGGACTTCGCCGATACGTTCTGTCGCTCTTGTTCGTTCGGACTCCTTTATAGCCCGTGAGGCGTTAGCTATATCGATCTCGCCCTGGCCAAAGCGCTCAAAACCGCCGCCTGAGCCGATAGAATCAATACTGATCTGACCCTTGTACCCGTCTTTGCGGAAACGGTCAGCCACGGCTTCCGACAAGGGGAAAACAGTGGATGAACCGGAAGTCACTATGGTTCCCGTGACTTTGACTGGATCCACGCCCGGCAGAATATTCTCAATATCGTCAGTATATGAGTCAAGCCAGGGGAATTTTGTTTGACCCATCGCGAAGCTCGCGCATAAAAGACAGACAAGCGCTATACTATAGCTCTTCATAGTAGTCCTCCCATCAAGAGTCTGAGTTTGCCGCGGTGAAGGTTTTACTTTTTTGGGCAAACAAACCTTAAGTACTACTATGTTGTCGTTACGTGAGCCTTTTGTTATGGTATGGTTAGAATTCGGTTAGACTTGGCGCTGAGGGCTTCCCTGTCGTTTCGGCGGCCTATTTTGGAGAAAAGATGGATTCAGCGGATCGTACTCGCCTTATCCGTCAGGCGTCAATAATCGCGCTTATCGGCAACGCCGCCTTGTCCGCGGCTAAACTTGTTGTCGGCGTCTTGACTGGAAGTTTAGCCGTTATAAGCGACGGAGTGGATTCGGCGTCGGATGTCGCCATAGCGGTAATCAGCCTTTTCGCGGCTTCTATCGCCGCGAAACCCTGTGACACTGAACATCCTTATGGACATTTTAGGGCGGAAACTATCGCCACGACGGTACTCGCCTTTACCTTATTTTTCGCTGGCGCGCAGTTATTCGTTAATGCCCTAAGCTCTCTTTTTTCGGGCGGCGAAAGCGCTATGCCGGAACTGCCCGCTATTGTGGTGACAGCCGTTTCCATAATTG
>CAZJJK010000114.1:7815-9752 GCA_964546285.1 uncultured Treponema sp.
TATTTTTTCCGCCGTAGCTATGGTGCCGGCCGCTCTTAATCCGCATAGAGCCCGGTTGCGCCGTTTAGGGTCTTATTTATATGTGGATCTCGATATTGAGGTTGATCCCGCTATAAGCGTAAGCGAGGCTCATGATATCGCTATTATGGTGGAATGCGCTATAAAGGAGCGTCTGCCGAGCGTTGTGGACGTGATGGTGCATGTGGAACCGAAGGGTAATATTGAGGATGGCGAAGCTTTTGGCCTCTCCTGTTAACGTTTTTCAGATAAGCGCCGAATAATGGCTAGGTCGTCGGTGTCCATCGGGTTTAGTCCAAGCCGTTCGATAAGGGTCCGTTCTAGACCAAGCGCGTTCAGGTCCGAGCGGAAAGCGAGGTCAGCCGGAAAGGGCCGCCCGGCTTCGTCCACGGCGCCAAAGACTAAGGCGGATCTGAATACCGCTTCTATTGGTTCCCACGCTATTTTCCAGCGTTGGCAGAGCCGGATTGGTCCTAAAACGCGGTCGCTAGCGCTTAATTTACGAGCTAGATCGCGCCCGACTCGATAAACGCTGTCGCCTAAAGCGGCGTTGCCGAAACGTGTCAACAGGTCATCGATATGCTCAGCGAGTTCAAAGGAGGTGAAAACGCCTGGATATTCCGCCGCCAGAGCGACCGCCGCTCTATCCATAGCCAATCGCGCGCCCTCAAGCACCTTCGGTAGCTTAAGTACGCGGTGGAGATACCTTTCATTGGGAGCGTAGAGGAAACCGAGATAAGCCGCCGCGGCGTGGCCAAGATTATGAATAAACAACTTCCTGTCCTCGTAGGCCGTGATATGGTTCACCGCGTTTATACCCTCAATTTCCGGAACTGGGCCTAAAAAAGCGCGGCGGTCAACAATTAGGTTATTGTACGCTTCCATGTTAAGGCGTAAGCGGTCAACGGCAAGGTCGGCGGCGGGGCTTATCGGCACCATTTTGCCTATGCTGGTACGGACCAGGCCAAGACGGCGCGCCAAGGGAAAGCGCGGCGGTAATAGCGGCTTGAGAACGCTGATGATACGGTCCGAGGCCTCCCTGTCATTTTCCGCGATGATGAGGTCCAAAGGCGCTTCCGTCCGTGCCGCGCGGGCGATAAGGCCCCGCGACAGCAACGGCGCTATTGACGGCAGTGCCGTCTTGCCCACTGAAACCGCCGCTAAATCCGCCACTGACAGTTCTTTGCTTACCGCCGCCTGGTCATTGGCGTTTATCGCCCGAACACCTTCCACTAGGTGTGTTTCGTCGTTCTGGCCGTCGCGTTTTATGACAAGCGTATAGCTTCTTTGGCGGTTTAGCTCAGCGATCAGATCGATGTCTATATCGATGAAAACCACTTCCCACCCGGCGCGCGAAAAGAGCTGGCCAAGGAAAGAACGGCCGATAGCTCCGGCGCCGATAATCACGATAAGGGGGGAACTAGTCATAGAGTCGTCTTTTTCGTTTCATCGTAACGCTCTAGCCAGTCGGCACGGAAGCGTTCTACCGCTTCTCGTTTTTCGCCGGGGCTTTTTTCATAGTGGACTCCGCCCAGAACAAACAGCGTGGCGGCCCCGGCGGCTATCCCCCAGACAGCGGCGTCTAATAGGTCCAAGCGGCGGCGTCCGGCGGCGATTTGTTCAGCCAAGGCCGCGATAACGCCGCCGGCGAAAGCGTCTCCGCAGCCGGTGGTGTCGCCTTGGCGGCGGCCGGCCGCTCTTTCCTCATGGACAAGTTTATCCGCCAGGGCGGAAACCGGCAGGGCGCTTAAGGCGATAGGCGCGAAACGACCGCCGCCCGCCCAAGCTAAGACAGAATCCCCGCCCCGCGTTACAAGGAAAGCGCCAACGCCGCTAGAGCTAAGAAAGCCGAGCGCCCCGTACAAGTTTCGTTCGCCGCTTAAGCGGATGGCTTCGTCTCGGTCCGCTATAAGAAGGTC
>CAZJJK010000115.1:0-6566 GCA_964546285.1 uncultured Treponema sp.
TATCGGCACGACCGATACCTTGATCAAAGTCATCGTGGTGGAGGAAGGCAAACTGCCGTCAAAAATAGCGGAAGCTCAGTACTGTTTCGCCCTTCCGGGTACCGATGTCGGCCTTACCGTCGGGGGCCTTCCTTCCGCGGCGCTGGGGAAAAATGCCCTCATCGGGCTCTTCACGCAAGACACGGTGGATCTGGACCAAGGCATTTCGCCAGCCTACTACGGCATGGCCGCGGTCGGCGGCGCCAGCGTGAGTGTGGACATAAAGGACGTCAACGCCGGGACCTACCATGTGTTCGCCATCGTGGACCTGGACAACAGCAACGACCTATCCGCGGCCGATCTCATTTACCCGGCCGCCGGCGAGGACAGGACTGTTTCCCTAAGCGGCTCCACGCTCACCGTGCCTGAGTCGACCAGCTATACGGCTACGCCTGAAACCTGGGGAAATCCGCCTGAAAGCGCCAGGGGCTGGAATTTTTGATCCAGATGGCGCGGTTTAGGTAAAAATTTTCTTCATGTCTGAGCCTCCGTCTGGTATACTGGGCTCTCCAGCATACCGGAACGGAGGGTCATTATGGACGGCGCCGCGCTCATCATCCCGAAATACAGTTCCACAGGCAGCCCCGCCTTCGCCATCGGCCTTCTCGCCCTTGGGGTTTTAATCGGTTTGCTGGCTTATACCCTATTTCTAGCCATCTCCACCCGGGAAAAAATGTTCCGGTATTTTTCCATTATCATGGCCTTATTGACCATACTCCAGACCTTCGCCGCCTATGACCGTTTCTTTTTCCAGCTAACATACAATCGGGTTACGCTGATAACCCACGTCCTCTTCATTACCTTCCTACTCTTTTTTGAGGATTTCTTTTCACTGTCCTCGCATAAACCGCGCCTGTCCGCCGTAAACAGGGTTTCCATTTACGTGATCGCGGGTTTCACGGCCTTGTTTTTCGCGCTTAAGTCTTTATTTCCAAACGCTCAGACTATCCACGGGATTGTGGACTTTATCCGTGAGCTTTTCGTTTTTTATACAAACATCATCTTCCTTTATACAATTATCGCGGCTATAGCTTGGGCGCGGGCGGAGGCCCTTCTTATTCTTATCGCCTTTATTCCGCCTGCCCTGCTCACCAGCGCTAACGCCCTAAACATTTTCCCTTTCATGCGGCGTTTCGATAAAACCGTTCAGTTTATGATGACCTATAACCAACCTATCGGCCTGTCTCTACAAGCGGTCCTTTTTTCCTTAGCCATGGGAAACAGATACAATCGCTTACGCGCGGAAAAAGAGCGCTCCGCCAAGGAAAGCGAAAAACTGCGGCAGCTAGACAACGAAAAGACCCAGTTTTTTATGGATATGAGCCATGAAACACGGACACCGCTCACCATTATCCTAGGGCTAGTCCGTCAATTAAGAGAAGGCCGATATGGGGATTCCATCCGCCGGAACGACCGCGTGCTTGAGCTTGTGGAACGCAACGGTTTGCGTTTGCTGCGTCAGGTTAATCATTTACTCCGCCTTGGCCGCCCGCCCGATACTCTAGCGCCGGAGGATCTGCCGGCCGACGCTTCCGTTCGGGCTATTATGGAGGATTTTATCGATATCGCGGCTCAACACGGGGTGGAACTCCGCTTTAAGCCCGGCCAAAATACGGCGAACCTTATACTCCGCCTCGGGTGCGAGGATCTGGAAACGGTATTGATGAATCTATTGTCAAACGCCTTAAAATACACGCCTTCTGGCGGTTCCGTGATTGTCAGAACGGAACGCGCTCTAGATGGGACCTTTAGCATAGAGGTAGCCGACACGGGGCCCGGCATACCAGAGGAACTCGTCAAGACCGTATTTGAGCGTTACCGCCATCACCCCAGGGGAATAAGGCGTTTTCAGACAGGCTTGGGTCTACCTCTGATTAAATCCATCGCGGATAGCTACGGCGCTTCCATCATACAAAGAAACAGGCCGGAGGGCGGTTGTTCTTTTACCCTTAGTTTTCCCGCCGCCCTAGTAAAGACAACAGGCTCAAGTTCCGCTTCCGCGAAAGCATCGGTCTTGGCGCCGCTCTATGTCGCCGATCTAGCGGGAGCGGAAGTTACCGCCGGAGAGCTTTTACCGGCGGCGGCTAACCAAAGCGCCCCGGAAAGCGCGCCGCTCATCCTAGTCGTTGAGGATGATTCCGATATGCGGGCCTATATCGCTTCCGTTCTGTCAGACAGGTACCGCGTATTACTAGCCGCCTCAGGGGAGGAAGCTTTATCGGCTTTGGAACGAAAATCGGTGGACCTTATTGTTTCCGACATGATGATGCCAGGAATGGACGGGCACCGCTTCCTTGCCGCCATCCGCGAAAAAAGTAAAGACTCTATCACCCCCCTTATCTTCCTTACGGCCCGCGATTCTATGGAAGAACGGATTAAAAGTCTTCATGAGGGCGCCATCCGTTATATCACAAAACCCTTTAGCCCTGACGAACTGAACGCGGCTATTCACGCTATTTTGGAACATGACCGCGAATTGGTGGGAAACCGCGTGGAACGTTTGCGGCGTGGTATAGCGACGCTCTTGGACGATTTGGAAAAGCCGCCAATTAAGGATGAGCCGAAGCATTTTGACCTAAGGCGCTTCGCCTTGGATATAGGACTGACAGACCGAGAAACGGAAATAACCAAGCTGATAATAGCTGGAAAAAGCGATAAGGATATCGCCGCTTCCCTTCATTTATCGCCTAGGACCATAGCCAATCACAACCGCAGGATATATGTCAAAGCTGGCGTTGGGGGGCGTTTTGAGCTTCTATCAAAAATCTTTGGCGACGATCAGCTTTCAAGCGAAGCGTAAAATTTATTCATCGCACAAACCTAACATTCGCGGCTATCCAAGCCTTGTCGAGTATTTTATGTAAATCTTTACTCATAAGCTACTTGAAATGAAAAATCGTTTCAGCATCAGCTTAACCCTTATCTACTGCTGCAAATTCTGTTGAAACTTAAATCCACTGGTTTTTACACTAAACCCTGTATTCGTATAGAAATGGGCAGGTCTTCAGTCCAGAGGTCTGGTGTCGCGAGTCTAGCATTAGTCAGAAAAAGCCTCTGTTGAGCTGGTTCTGCCAAGATTTTCACATAGAAAATTATTATAAGCTCCTAGTAGATAGGGACAAATAGTTGAAGTACTTTGCAACAGAATTGGCAGCAGTTAGTATGGCTTAAGCCCTGCCTGAAAGGATTGGCATAGCCGAGCCAGCTTAAGCACCATGCTATCCCTTATTAAATCCTTCCTCCAACGCCCTTAAACTTCTCAACTAAATTTACGATTCTTTGGAATACCCTTAATTTTTTCGTCAGATATGTAGGATTGAGCGGGCTCATTTTGGGAAGAATATCATTAAGCTCAGTCCCATTTTCACTAGCGTATTCTCTTTTTAAAGAAGTAGTGATATAGCGTTTTGCCGCTTCTTCATTCAGGTTTTCACAAGCAATGAGGTCCGCCACTTCGCGCTCTTGTTCCCCCTGGGCATAGGTAAAAAACGCGTCAATGATGCCGGCTTTATCCTGAATATCGTCCAGGTTAGTTTGATTGATAAAGTCCACCAAGAGGCTTTCCTTTGCGCGGTTTCCAATACTGGAACGGATAAGACGACGGACATCCTCCACCAAGATGGTTTTATCCTTACGCTTCTGATTGTTTTCAAACAGTAGTTCCAGAATATAATCAAGGTTGATTTCCTGGGACTTGAGAAGATCAACCTCAAAAACCACATCATCCCAGTCAATGGGTGAGTTCGCGTTTTCGCTGGAGGATTTTTCTCTCCGAAGCCAATCGCGTATATCATTATAGCTTGATCTGTAATCCTGAATGGTTCGTGGGGAGGGAATCTCGATCCCCTTCATGGCGGCTATGTCTTCGTCGTCCAGGTAGTAGGCGGCTTTAAATTCCGCGACGGCCTGGGGGTCGTCGGTATCCAAGTTCCGCAGGGCCTGCAATCCCGCAAACTCATCGTAGTTTTGCAGAATGTTTTCTACCCTAAGGTATTCACCGAAGAGCTTGGCGAACTCTTTCTTGTCCTTTTCCTTCTCTATTTCATCGGGATTGGGAAAGCGCTGCCGGAGTTCCCGCACCAGCTCCAAATAGCCCCGTCGGGCTTCACCAGTTACCAGATCCGTGAAACCTTCCATATACTCCCTGTAGCTCTTTTCCAGGACCACATTTTTGGTGTTCTTATCACCGAATAGGGTGATGGCTTCAATGGTGGCCTGTTCCAGATCCCGGAAGGTGACGATATTTCCAAAGGTCTTGGTAGCATCGTAGATGCGATTGGTCCGTGAATAAGCTTGTATCAGGCCATGGAAGCGGAGGTTCTTATCCACAAAGAGGGTGTTGAGCGTATGGGCATCAAAACCAGTAAGGAACATTCCCACGACAATTACCAAATCGATTTCCTGGTTCTTAACTCGCGATGAGAGATCACGATAATAGTTTTGAAAAGCATTACTCTCAACACTGAAATTGGTTTGGAACAGCGCGTTATAGTCATTGATCGCGGCGCTTAAAAACTCTTTGGCGCTGCTGTCCATGGCGTTGGGCTCAAAACTTTCATCAAGAATCTCCCCAACGGCATCTTGTTCCTCGTTCGCCGCAAAGGAGAAGATTGTGGCAATCTTGAGCGGTTTTTCGATCTCTTTCTGTAAGGTGCGCAGTGTTTCATAATACATCTTTGCCGCGTCGACACTGCTTACGGCGAACATGGCATTGAAGCCGTTACCATTTACCTGGAAGCGATGGGTTTTCTGATTAAATTTATCCAGAATATACCGTGAAATCTCATGGATACGTTCGGGGTGCAATAGGGCCTTTTTGTTTTCCGCGGCGCTGAGTTTCTGTATGTCCTGTTCCGATTCTATGGATTTAAACCGGGGGCGGACATCGTTGTAGTCTACCTTGAACTTCAACACTTTTTCATCGCGGATCGCGTCGGTAATTACATAGGAATGCAGTTGACGGCCAAAAACGGTGGCGGTGGTTTCAGCGCCCAAAGCGTTCTGCGGGAAAATTGGTGTTCCGGTAAAACCGAATTGATAAAACTTCTTGAATTTCTTCTTGAGATTCTTCTGTGCTTCACCGAACTGGGAGCGGTGGGCTTCATCAAAGATAAACACGACTTGCTTTTGGTAGATGGATAGCTTTTCTTCGCTTTTCATCAAGTTATTGAGTTTTTGGATGGTGGTAACTATGATCCTATTATCATCCTTTTCTATATTGCGTTTTAGTCCGGCGGTACTCTCCGAGCCGTTGACGCTGTCAGGGGAAAAGCGTTGATACTCTCTCATGGTCTGAAAATCGAGGTCCTTACGATCTACCACAAAAAAGACTTTATCTATAAATTCAAATTCCGTTGCCAGGCGCGCCGCCTTGAAACTGGTGAGGGTTTTACCCGAACCGGTGGTATGCCAGATATAGCCGCCGCTTTCGGGGGTACTCCAGGCTTTTGCCTTATATGAGCTATTTATTTTCCACAACATGCGCTCGGTGGCGGCAATCTGATAGGGGCGCATTACTAAAAGGGTGTCGTTGACATCAAACACGGAATAGCGGAGTAAGATTTCCAGGAGGGTGTTTTTCTGGAAGAAGGTGGCGGTAAAATCCTTCAAATCTTTGATGAGAGTGTTGTCAGCCTTTGCCCAATTCATGGTGAAATCGAAACTGTTTTTATCCCGCTTGGTGGTATTGGCAAAATAGCGGCTGTCGGTACCGTTTGATATGACGAATAGCTGCACATACTTATACAGTGAATGTTCCGAATTAAAACTTTCCTTGCTATACCGGTGAACCTGATTGAAGGCTTCCCGTATGGCGACTCCCCGCTTTTTTAGTTCGATCTGCACCAGGGGCAGCCCGTTTACCAAAATACTGACATCATAGCGATTAGTATGATAACCGGTCTGTTCAAACTGCTTGATTACCTGCACTTTATTATTGGCAAGGGTTTTCTTATCCACCAGGTAGATGTTTTGAATATGCCCATCATCAAAGACAAAATCATAGATATAATCGTCATGAATTTTTCGTGTCTTATCCACGGCGGTATCACTGGGTTTGTCCAAATAGCTTTCCACAAAGCGCGGCCATTCACTTTCGGAAAACCGCACCTTGTTCAGCTCCTGCAGCTGGACTCGAACATTGGCCAACATGCTTTCGGGAGTTCTTAGATCAGGTAGATATTCATAACCTTGGTTTTTTAAATCTTGAATGAGCTCCCGCTCCAGGTCACTTTCAGTCTGGTAGCCCTCACAGACCTGCCATTCCTTGGTGTATTTATCCAGAACTATAAAGTTTTTAGATTCCGCGATGGGCTTATAATCGCTCATGGATTGTATCCTTTGAATACCTTTTCCTACTAATTTACGATGATGAATACCTAGACAAAAATCAAATGAAAAGAAGGAAAACTTCTACCCAGAAAATTATAGCAGACATTCTTGCTTAAGCGCGAACATTTTATATTGATACCACCTAATCAGGCCTATCATCCCTTCGTACCTCTTCCAACTTGTCTATCAGCCTGTAC
>CAZJJK010000115.1:6666-9589 GCA_964546285.1 uncultured Treponema sp.
GCATCAAAACGGCCTTGCAGATATCCTTTCTCCGCATCCATGTTTTCCCGAAAATCTTTGTAATCAAAGAGTGAATAGACTTCCGTAGAGCCATCTTCTTTCTTATTCACGAACAGCACCTGATCCCGGCGAAGGCGTTTTACATCGATCAGGTTCGTATTATGGGTCGTGTACAAGAATTGGGCGTTGGAACTTGCATGAAAAAGATCAATAATAAAATCGGCCAGTTTCGCGTGCAAGCTTGAGTCAAACTCGTCCACCATGAAAGACTTTCCCTCCCGTACAACAGCAAGCAGCAAAAGGAGTATGTTGAAAAACCTTGCCGTACCAGCCGACTCTTCCAGTTGCAGATTGAAATGAACCGAGAGCGAATGTCTGTGGGTCGTCTCGAATCGAATCATTTCAACCTCTTGCGAAAAAGCGCCATTTTGCGGCGTTATTCCCGGTAGCGGCAGCGAGGGAAGTTTGACTTTTTCTTTAACCGCGGCGATGTCGGTTATATCACTATCGCAGGTCTGCAACGCGAGTATTATCAGATCCTTATTTTGGATAAACAGCTTCTCTGCCGAAAGGCTTGAAAGCGGTACCAAGCCGAGAAGAAAGCGTTCCATAAAAAAGCGGTATATTTTCTTGCATATATCCCGGTCCATCTGGCTTCCGCGGCTGATGTAGAGGGTTTGCGTGCTTGTGTTCTCTGCCACATCCAGAGGCCGAGATATAACGCCGTCCGTAAAGGAGTATTTTTGGGATTTTGCCATGCCGGTTGTTTCGTCTCTGGTGAAAATTTTTGCTTTCCTGCCATTAGGATAATAATAAAGGTTCTCCGTAAGTATCTTGGTCCGGGTAAGTGTGAAAGAGTACTCATACTCAACTTTCTCGTGAACAAAGTCGATCAAGAATGCACTTGCTTTTTCTTCGTAGCCGTCAAACTTGAAGGGGGAGAAATTGAAAACAGTACCTTCATTATGCTGGTGAGATTCAAGTACCATACGGCAGCAAAAGCTGATCGCCTTGAGAATATTTGATTTACCCGAGGCATTCGGGCCAAATAGGCCAATTGTCTTGAGAATTTTCTCGCCGTTCCAGGTTATTACATTAGCTCCCAGTTCCCGGGAGGCTACCGAGTTGATTTTCCCAGCCCGGAAATCGATGAGTACCTGCTCTTTTATCGAGAAAAAGTTTTCCAATCGTATTTCAAGTATCATAAAAACCCTCTATTTGTAGGTTTCCTACAATTATAGCCTATAGAACAGAATAAAACAAGGGTTATAACCTAATTCCGTATGCCTCCTCAAGTCAACAAAACAGGTATGATTTGACATCGGGAGCCGTCAATTTCAACTGGTTAGTGCCACTACCCAACTGAATATCTACCTTTTTCAGTTTGGCTTTAAGATATTTCCAGTAGTTGCGGTTTTTTTCGTAATTATCCTGGTCATTTAATACCCCCACTATGTCCAGCACGGAAAACCACCAACGCGAATCCTCATCGTTCCACACGGCGCGCACTTCCCGGTCGTCGAAAAATCGGATTGAGATTTTAACCGTCATGGTTCGCCCTCCAACATATTCAGAACCAAAAGGCACATCATATCTTTTTCTTCCGGGCGGCTCAAAGCGATCATGAGTGTCATCGCCGCGAGAGCGTTGTTGTCGGTAACCGGGTGTCCATTCGCCGTATACAGCAGATCATTCTTATCCAGAAAATAGAGAAGATGCGCGGCTTTGTCCCGATCGGAAGGATAGAGGTCTTTGCCGTCAAATTACTGATATATAGCGTTGATAGCGGCGTTGAACGAATTGTCCTTCTCGTTACCAAAAAGCTCGCTAGTATCGCCAAACTTTAGTGAGCCGATTATGCGAAGACCTTCCTCATAGGTGAGTTTCCAGCCATTGTTTGCCTTTTGGCCATCTTTACCTTGAGGTTTTTGCAGGCTTTCATGGTCGTAACGATCCAGAATGTCCAAACCGCGGACAAAGCGTTCCAGAACCGATGAAACGCCGGCGATCTCGGCATTATCGCTTCGAGAGATTATGGATATGACTTGATTAAGCTGGTTCAGGTGCTGTTTATTGACCGCGTAGCCTTGTAACAGGTACTGCTTGAGTACGGAATTTGCCCAGCGGCGAAAGGCAATACCGCGTTTTGACTTGACCCGATAGCCGACGGAGATGATTACGTCGAGATTATAGAACTGCGTCATGCGGGTTTGCGTTTTCCCCGCGACGGCACCATGCTGACTGGTTGTCGCAAAATTTGCGACAACCACTTCTTTATCCAGTTCATCATCGGAAAAGACGTTGTTTATATGCTTACGGATTGTTTTATCGTCTTTATCAAACAGCATTGCCATTTGAATGGCGCTTAACCATACCGTATCGCGTTCCGGAGAAATCGGCACATCAAGAGAAACGTCACCATCTTTGAATAATACGATGGAATCATTCATTCTTTGACTCCTATTTAACCACGAAATTCACGAAAATCGCGAAAAGAAGTATTGGCAATTCGTTTTATTTCAGTTTTTGGGTAAGCTCCAAAGTTCACTAGCAGGCCGAGTTCAAGACCTGTTGCTTTGAGATAGTTCAATAGTTGAGCCGCATGTTCCGGTGCAAGTGCTTTAACAGCCTTAATTTCCAGAATAATTTTATCAAAACAAATAAAGTCCGGCTTGTAGGTCTGGCGCAACTCTGAGCCTTTGTAATGAAGCTTCAAATCAAATTGTGCATGAAATGGAATGCTTCGTTCAGTAAATTCCTTTTCCAAACACTCTTGATAGACTGCTTCGAGAAAACCACAGCCCATTTCATTATATACACTAAAAATTGCTCCTTGAATGGCATAACTCTCCTCTTTAAAGAGGAGTCCTTTTTTAGCGGTATTCGCGGTATTCGCGGTTATATCCTTCTTCATTAAAACTCC
>CAZJJK010000116.1:0-9423 GCA_964546285.1 uncultured Treponema sp.
AATTCTCTGTCTTGCTTGTCCCTTTTTTGGAAAACACAAGCTTCGAGACACTGAGCTGTTAAGGGTAATCGGTTTTTTTGAAATAACGTTCTAAAATCAAGCATAATTCAACCGAGCTTAAACGAGGTCCGTGATGGCATCGAAAACCGGCCGCGGTACGATGACCGCCGCCATTAAAAAAGCGGGCTATATGAGCGACATTGACACCGCCTTTTGATCGTAAGGAACAACGCACGGAGCCGTCCGCCGCTTCCTTGAAAAAAGCCGCTACCTCAACATCGCGGCTGGAAAGCGGCCAATTAACGAAATTTTCCGCATCCTCATAACGAGCGCCACATTCAGAGATATCTTTTTGACTCATGAATAAAAAAGCGATTCTTCCATCCTGAATTAGACGTAAATTCGACATAACGCGTTTTTGAAGGAGAAGCATATTAGCTGAATAACTTTCTCGTAATGCTTGAAAAACACGATTCGGTTCAGCTCCCTCCCCGACAAGGAACGCCGCGGCTTGAAGGGTCCGCTCCGATGTTTTAGGGTAAGCGAAAAAGCCGGTATCGTAAGCAATCCCCGTATATGCTGCCGTCGCGACTGTCGGCGTTAGTTTTAAGCCAAGATTTCGCGCCAACGCGAGAGCTAATTCCGACGCTGAAGCGGCTGTCTCATCAACCCAGCGATCAAGAGCGTCTGAGTTTAATACGTGATGATGATCTATATAAAAAACGTCCATCGCCGACTTCAGTAAACTAATCCCTGTTTTGCCAAGATGCATATCATCGGCGCAGTCCACCACCAACAGGGCGGCTCCTTTGGTATAAGCTTCATCGCTGTCGTGCCAGCTTTTCGCGTGGCCTTCAGGATCCATAAACAAGTAAAGTTCCGGAACCGGTCCTGAGTTAAATATGCGTACACGTTTCCCTAGACCACATAAAGCCGCCTCTAGGAGCAATTCCGCGCCAAGGCCATCAGCGTCAAGGCCTTCATGAGTAGTTAGTACATATCGGTCAAACGCTGAACAAAATAGTGCCGCTCGGTCCATTCCCTTCATATATGAGGCCCCTTTATATTATTATCATAGCCGTCTTTTGGCTTAGCGGCACGCCGCGATGTTTTCTCAAGAGAAAGAGGTCTCAGTAAAAAGAATATGCCATATTATTCGTCTCAATAGCTTTCTAAATAAAGACGATTTCAAAAACATTAAGTTTCCAAAATGTGACGTTTATGACAGAAGCTATTTACTCACAAGTATAAATCATATATTGAGATATTGATATCAAAACAAGTCCGTAGTGCCCCCTTTGATAACAAGCGTTTTGAAAATGGCTCAATTCCCAGGTTTCAAATAGTGGTTACAAAGCATCGGTACAGCGACTCCACTAATAAAGCTAGGACTAGAAAAGTGGCCCGCCTATATTAGGAATCGACAAGCTCTTACTATATTTTTTCGCAATTATTTGTTTGTGACGACCTTCTTTAGGATAAGTCTCAAAAAAGAGAGAATGGTGATTTCAAAAAACTCTTGCTTTTGAACTCTATCGTTTATGGCTAATGCGGTTTTATTTCAAGTATCAATATTATATAGAAATAATACTACGAAGATAAAACAGTGATAGCTGTTTTTTAAAAAAGCGGTTTTTAAAAAGGGTTCCATAAATAATGGAGGTTCTTGCAAAAGTCGGTTACTTTCGCAAGAACCTCTCACAGTTTTATTGCGAGGATTATTATCTACATACAATACAAATAATAGCAATAAAACTGCGCGTGCCATTATTGTCGGCTTTTAAAAGTTGAAGACTTTTGAAAGCGCCTCAATAGGTAAAAACCTTGTTTGCCTTATCCCTGGTTTTAACTTTGAAGGCATTATAATACGTCAGCTATAACTACGCTTAGAAAGCGATCTTTTCGTATTGACGGACAGCTTCCTCAACGCGATCGGCTATCCCGTGGGCTATAAAGACAGCCTTCCATCCTGGAAAATCCATGAGTCTAGAGTATTCAAAAAGCTCTCTCAAAACCGAATCGCTAGAAAAAGCCTCAGCGGGGTCTAAATGGAAGTTTGTTGTCATAATGATGAGGGAAACTGGCGTTTTTTCTGAAAAATCCGTGATTGTCTTTTTGAGAGCGTTTAGGGCCGCTTCATAATTCGCGAGCCCAGCTCTCGTTTCTGAGGAGCCAACGCTGGTGATCGTGGTTTTAAGACTGGCTATAGCGGCCTGATCAAGCGATCCCGTCTCTAATTCCAATCTCGCCTCACGGTCAAAACTCCATAAAACGGCGTAGTCGCCTTCGCGTAGGAAGGCATCAACCACTGAGAGGTTGAGCCACGCGGCACTGGCCTCTAAACCGCTAGCCATGGTTTGGGATCGATCCATTAAAATAATCGCCCTAATAGGCTCGTCGCGAAGGTCTTGAGCTGGTGCTCTCAGCGCGGCCACCGCGAAAAACGTTAATAAAACCGGCAAAACAGGGGAGCGCCGATCAATCCGACGGAAAGGTATTCTCATATTGGTATAATGTACCATAATAACTGTGTCTCCGTATTCCAAAAAAATAAAAAACGCTTTACATTTAATCTCTGATATTGATAATCTAAGGTCAAGGTATGATCGAATCGCGAGTAAAGTCGTAAGAAGGAGTCAGGATATGGGAGCTATCGACCTGCCCAAAAGCCCTAACGTATTCCACCCGGAAAAGCCGAGCGCTGTCGGTTCAAGGAATTCGCTAGCCCAGGAATACAGGGATCAACAAAAAGAAGTCAACCAGCTCCTCGAAGAGGAGACGAATAAAGTACTGCATCATATGAATGCCAAGTTGCCTAAAGAAGTGCTTGAGCGTTTGGATGTAATGGGTGGTGTAAAGGAGAAGTTGTATAACTACTTCAACCAAAACTACCAGAATATGTTCAACCGCTATATGGTCACTTCCGAGGATGAAATGGTCAAAAAGGTCCGGAACTATCTGGACAAAGAAGAGACCAAGGTCCTCGCGCGGTATACGCCGAAGGAGATCGCCGATCTGTTGGATCAGGTAGGCGGTGCCGACAAATTCAACACGGGTGAGATTGAAAAATCCATCGTTAATATGTATGGACACTTACAGGGCCATGTCCAACGTGGAATTAACGATTTAGAAAACCTAACGAATAGTCTTTTAAGGCAAAAGACCGATGTTGGGGCCTTTATCCGTGGCGAAAACGCGTATTCGGTTGTAAAATGCGCCTTTAAAGATAATACCATCAAGCCAAAGACAGTCTGCGACGTTAAACTTTCGGTGAACATTCTGGATTCGGAATTGATCAGTCCGATCTTCCACTATCAAGTTACCGTGGAATTCCTTATGAAGGAAATTATCTCCAAACACATTATTGATTGTATCGATAAGGAGATAGATAAGCTTAAGGATGACCGCGTTGACCAGGGTTTGGAGGAATTATCCGATAGCGAGATCATTTTCTCTAAAATGAATAGGGTAGAGGCGTTTACCGATGACGCTATCGAGAATCCTAAATCAAAGCGATATAATTATATCGCGAAAGCGTTAATGGATCGTTTATCCGATCTTCACGCCGAGATAGACCCTTCAAGCTTTGATCAGCTCAATGTCCGTGAAAACCTGAAAAACATCATGGATATTGAAAACATTCGCAACCGGGGCTTTAATACCGCTATCAATTCAATTACCTCCATTCTGGACACATCCAAAATGGGTTACCAATTTATTGAAAACTTAAAAAACGCCAGGGAACTTATTATCCGTGAATATGAAGATACGGATACCGCTAATCTACCGGATGAGCGCTATCAGATCCGTATGCGTTATTACGATAACGCCCAATTGATAGAGGAACGAAAGGGCTACGATGTCCAGGTCAAGAGCTTTGAAACCGAGGTTTTGCACCTTTGGGATGTGCTCAATATGATCTATGAGGATTCTAAGTTCCTTACCCGCGTTACGGATTTCAAGGACTTAGCCAAGTTGTATAAGAAAAAAATCCGCAAAAATATAAAGGATCAAAGCGGCGACCCAATCTACGAAAACATCGCTAAGGTGTGGGATGAGATCAATTTCGTTAAGCCGGCGCCGACTGAGGTTGAACGCATAAATCCGACGTATGTCTATGAAAAAGATAAACTGCGGCACAAGATCATCCTTATGCGGGATAAGATGAAGGGGATGTATGGTTATCAGTATCCTATTCAGCGTCGCGTTATGGAAGATCGCTTAGATTTCCTTGAAAGGGAATTCAATCGTTTCGATTATATGATCAATCCCTACCATATTCAGCCTGGTCTGCTGTTGGATGTCGATATTACCTCTATAAAGAGGAAAAAAGCGACGCTGGATGGTATGGCCAATGTGCTAAATGAGTTCCTCCATGGCGTATCCAAGGGCTTCCAGGACGCGGCCTTCGCTTCCTTTAGCCGCCGCCGCTCCACCGTTCGCCAAGATATCGCGCAGTCCTTCGCGGAAATGCCGTCTGAGGATGAAGGCCCAAACGCGGATCCCAATCAGGCTTATTTGGATATGCTTGACGCGTCTTCTTCCTCCAATTTATTGCCGGATTCAGCGACAGAGGCGCAACCCGCTGTTGTTGACGCCGCTCCACGTCGGGGCAGAAAACCTAAGGCTGAAAGCGCGAAAAACGAAAAGCCAAAACGTGGCCGCAAACCGCGTAATACGGAGAATGGCGACATCAGGGAAATTTGATACGGTCCCGCGGCATGAAAGGATTGTTTGAGCGTATGCCTCATAGCTTAGGCTATCCTTTCGCTTGCGATGCGGTTTATTAGTGTCTTTAAAGCCGGCTCAAAAGCTTGTTTCTTTTGGGGCGGCTTTTTTTATTAGAGGAGGCCCAAATGGCCGAAATTAGCAATCAATATGAAGCGCTTTCTTCGCGTGCCGGCTTTAACGCCGCCGTGCGACACATCAAGGCCGCTATCGCCTTAGTGGAAGGCTTGTCTCCCGACCGTAATTTTGCCGACGCGGTCCGCGACCAAGCCGCCGCCGGTTTATTAGAAGGCGAACGTTTAGCCGCTCTGTTGCGTATGGTGCTTGTGGATAAATACGGCTACCATTCGGCCTCGCGGAATCTGGAAACTGTGGCGGAATCGCTGGAAGCGCTGGCTGAGGATTTCGCGGCATGGAACGCGGTAGATCTTGTTTTCGCTTATCACCATCCAGATTTAGGTTTAGTGGTAGCCAATCCTAAAAATGCCGAGCAATTAGCCTCTATCGGGGTTCTTCGTAAACATGAATTGGCTGTTTGTTTCGCCGGTCGTTTAGATAAGGGTAGCGACGATACCTGCGCCACCGCGGTTGCCTTAGCTTTAGACTTGTTGGAAGGTAAGCGCCCTACTATCCCAGCGGCGTTCTTAAGCGGTGCCTTTAAGGTAAAAAAAGTAAAGGTTGAAAAGCCTGTCGCTAAAGCCGCCAAAGAACCAAAAAAACGGCGCGGGGCTAAACCCGCCGCTGAAAAACAGGCGGCTGTCACCGTGGCGCCAAGTCCTGTCGCCGCGCCCGTTGCCCAGCCGGCGCCTATTATAGCCGCTGGTGGTAAGCTTCGCATGACGCCGATGTACTCGGTCGCGGTAACCAATGAGCTTTTCCATAACGGTAATGTGGAAGCTTGGAAACGTATTATCGCCAGCTATAAAGCGGCTCACCCAAGTCTTGAAGTAAACGTTTATTATGACGGCGAGCGTATTATGAATATCAACTCGCTATTTAAGTGGGGGAAGGTCAAGCACGGCAGTTCCATTCAATTCGCTGTTGTGGGTGTGGATATAAAGGATGTCGCCAAACTGCAGCGTTACTTAATGCAGGGTGCGAGTCCGCAGTTTGAGGCTTTTCTCCATGGTCCAGTTAGTACGGTGCTGAAGCTTTTTTAGGGGGGCGGCATGGATACCAGAATACATTTTTTTAGCAAGGTTGATGTTATTCCCCGAAAGATTGAAGGCGATCTTCTGGGTATTAGAGGCAGACAGGCAAACGAATTCGCGGAGCTAGGTTTTCCTATTCTGCCGGGCTTTATTATTGATGCCCGCCTAGCCGCGAAGCTTCATATAAATGACATACGGAAGGATGTCCAAGCCTTATTATCTAAATGTTCCGGCTTGGTCGGGAAAAGTTACGGAGACGCTGAAAATCCTATGTTGGTGAAGGTGGTGGTGTCTCCCAATCTCGCCGTCTCTACCTATCCCACGCTCCATAATTTTGGTTTAGTGCGCGGCACTATTGATGGCTTTGCCCAGAAAGTCGGCGCTCAATTCGCCGCCAATGAGGTGCTTTTCCTTTTGCGCGGTATGCTGCAAATCGTAAAAAGAGCCGCCGAGCTGGAAAAGCGTGAGGATGATATAAAAAAGACAGCCGAATACCAGAGCGCGCTTCGTAAGCAGTTGTCATCCGGAGTTGGGGATAAAACCGCTTCAATTATTATGGATGAATACGCTCCAGCCTTGCCGCAGGGGTTCTTTGATTCGGCTCTAGATCAGCTTGACCTGGCCTTAAAGCTTATATCGCGGGTTTTGGCTGTTGATGATGAAAATGATGAAGACACGGCCGTGATGATTCAACCGATGGTGTATGGAAATTACGGCAAAGACTCATGTTCGGGATACTATTTCACCCGCAATGTGGTTAGCGGAGAAAAGAAAATCCAAGGCGAATTTTACCGTGAAAAATTCAATGAAATAGGCGCTAAGGGACAAACTATCGATAAAATCGGCGGCAATCATTATGGCGAGTTAAATGAAGTCGCGGCTACTCTGGAAGATAAGTTTAAGGAAATTCGACAAGTCCGATTTACGGTTGAGCAAGGTAAATTATGGCTGATAGAGCAAAGAGCGGTTGACGCCAAATCCACTCAAGCCGACCTGAAGTTGCTGCTTGATCTGTGTCAGCGTAAGATTATCGATGAAAGTTACGCTATCCAGGCTATTCAGCCGGCGCGGCTTAACGAAATTCTCCATCCAATAATAGACGCTGGTTCCACAAAGGGTTTAAGCGCGTGGAAGGGTGGTATCGCCGGAGCGCCTGGCGCCGCTATAGGGCGTGTATTCTTCACCACGGAAACCTTATTGGAAGCGCAAAAAGTAGCGCTGATGAAGAATGAGGACGCGCGTTTTATTCTCTGTATGCCCGCCACCTTCGCTGAGGATGTTAAGGCGATAGAGTTGTCAACGGGCGTTTTGTCTTGTGAGGGCGGATATTCGGCTCACGCTTCGGTCGTGGCTCGTCAATATGGCAAGGTATCGCTTGTCATTCCTGAGATGCGAATTCGCGGTAAAAAGGCGACGATTGGAGATATAGCTTTTCAAGAAGGTGATTATCTGACGATCAATGTACCGTATTATGGCGAATCTTCGGTTTATCTTGGCCAAGCCAAATTGATAGAACCGGACCCAACCGAATCCGGACTCTTGGAATTCATCGATATCGCCAAAAAGCACCTAAAGAGCTTCCATGTCCGCGCCAACGCGGACAGCCCGAAAGCCGCCGCTTTGGCTTTATCCTTCGGTGCCGATGGGATCGGTCTTTGTCGGACTGAACATATGTTCTTTGGCGATGAACGGATAAATATATTCCGCGAGATGATATTATCGGACAGCAACGAGGAAAGGGCGGCCGCTCTAGAAAAACTGCGTCCGATACAGCGTGACGATTTCTACGGTATTTTTAAGGCGATGAAGGGTAAGGATGTTACCATACGCCTTTTGGACGCGCCTCTTCATGAATTCATGCCGCATAACGATGATGAGTTGAAAGCTTTCCTGAACCATTTGGAAAAGGCTAAAGGCAAAAAACCCTCAAAAGCGGAAATTGTAGCGCGAATAGAAGCCTTGTCGGAATTTAATCCGATGTTGGGGCATCGAGGTTGCCGTATCGCCGTATCTTATCCGGAAATATACGCGATGCAAGTGAAAGCGATCTTTGAGGCCGCCTTTAAGCTCAGGGAGGAAAAAACTGAGGTTCGGCCGGAGATTATGATACCCATCGTTATGAACGCGCAAGAATTGAAGCTGATTATCTACGGTAAGAAAATTGAAGGCAGTACATATAAGGGTATCATGGAAACCAGCGAGGATTATCGGTTGGAAAAAGGGGTTGATACCTTGCCGTTTGGCGTTGGAACCATGATAGAACTGCCCGCCGCCGCTTTAGGCGCCGGAGAGATCGCGAAATACGGTGAATTCTTCAGTTTTGGCACGAATGATCTAACTCAGACAACCCTTGGTATTTCACGTGATGATTTTACCTCTTTTATGCCGGATTATACGCGGTTTGACCTTATGGAAGGGAATCCATTTTCCTCATTGGATCCGCGTGTTAGAGAGCTTGTCGCCCTGGCGGTCAGGCGCGGTAGGCTTACCCGGCCTGATTTAATCTGCGGCTTATGCGGCGAGCATGGGGCTAATCCAGATAATATCCGCTTCTGTATGGAAGCTGGCTTGAATTATGTATCGTGTTCGTCGTATTCCGTACCTATAGCTATTTTAGCGACAGCTCAGTTGGAATTGGAGCGCAAGGCGTAGGTTATAGAGCTTCGCGGAAGCGGCTTGCTTTCGCGAAGCTCTCGCGGTTTTAAGCTATGGTCTGTTTAAGCGTTGACGTCGTTAGCGTGTTTTATCAGCTCAAGCGCTAAGGTAGCGCCGCGTTTAGCGTCAGCCAGGGGGACATTAGCTTCCTTATTAAAGGTTTTTTCAAGGAATATAGTGAGTGTCTCAAATAGATCGGGGCGTTTAAAAAAGATTAGGGCAAAATCTATACCGGTAGGCCGTTCTATGACGCAGGTTTCCGTGGTCGGCAGTGGTTTTCTGGCGATTAGCATCCGCGAGCCGTTTTTTGCGTTTACCGCGTCCATTTGGGAAAGCCTCAACGGAAACTGTTCGTCTTTTTGGCGATCCGCCGGGTCTTTATCCGTGTCCGCGTAATCCGGCGGTTCAACTAGGACATGGACAGTTCGCCCGCTCGCCGAAACGCAAAGACTGGAGCCTTCCAAAACGGCGGACCTTAATTCGGAATAGCTGACTATGGTGTATTTGGAGTATGTAGAACCCTTCGCGAAAAACGCCGATACGATAAAACCAGCATCCTTTGGCAATTTGTTCTGGGCGTACGCTTCGAAAAGGTCCATGGCCTTCGTCGCCATCGCATCCCCCTCGTTACGATTATAGACTATTTTCGCTTGTTGGCAAATTCAGTTTGACGATACCCTGTCTTATGTCCTTTAGCATCGCCAAAACATCGCCAATAGAGGTGCTTTCAAAAGTCTTCAACTTTTGAAAGCCGACAATAATGGCAAGCGCAGTTTTATTGCTATTATTTGTATTGTATGTAGATAATAATCCTCGCAATAAAACTGTGAGAGCTTCTTGCGAAAGTAAGCGACTTTTGCAAGAACCTCAATAGGCTAAAAACGTATAA
>CAZJJK010000117.1:0-9400 GCA_964546285.1 uncultured Treponema sp.
GCGAATCCCGTGGCCGGCGCTACGGTGTTCGTCAGCGCCAACGCCAATGACGATGACGGCGACGAGCTGAGCTACTCTTGGACCTTCACCGCCAATCCCGGCGCGGCGGGCTTCGCCGATTATACGGCCGCCGGGACCTCCTTCATGGCGATGAGCGCCGGCACCTACGAACTTAATGTTACCGTTTCCGACGGTACGGACTCGGTCACGGAGCCGCTTACTATCGTGGTTGGCGAGGCGCCGACCACCCTGCCCGCGACGCCGGAGAGACCGACCGTCGTGGATAAGGGCAACGACCCGACTGGCGCGACGTTACCCTGGGTAACTCTAACCTGGGCTGAGGTTGCCGGAGCGACGAGCTACACCGTGGAAGTGTCCGCTGACGGTGGTACAACCTGGACGCCCACGTACGATTGGCCATCAGCGGAAATCACCTACAACGGATTGACGGAGGGCGCGGAGTACCGGTTCATGGTGAAAGCGGTCAATAGCGAGGGCTCAAGCGATCCATCGGAGACACTGATTTACCCGGTGCCGGAATACGTACCCGTCATTATCAATTTTGACTGATAAAGGAGGACTGCATGAATACGCGCATGTTCAGTAAAATCGCGGCGGTCCTCGGGACCGTCAGCCTAATCGCCTTAGGCGCCTGTTCTTTCGCCGCCTCGCCGCTGCCCGGCGGCGGGGAAGACACGGCGGAAGTCGTCATAAACGTCTCGCCGATCAGCGCCCGAATCCTTGGCGCCTTCGCCGAAGTCTTCGCTGGTTATAACAGGGACGCCGGCGACTCAGCCCGCGCCTACCTGTATCTGACCGATCTCGACCTTACCGTTACCGAAACCCTTTCCGAAAAGGTCGTTTATAGCGGCAGTCTCGCCTTTACGGTTGGCGGGCCTCAACAGGTAGCCGAGAACCCGATCACCCTGTATCTTGAGCCGGGGCTGGAATATCGCTTTGACGCCTTTGGCTACAATGATGTGGAAGACCCGGCTTCCCCGCTCAGCTTCGCTTCAACGACGTATACCGTTACGACGGACGTCAATAATGTCTACCTGACCTTGATCCCAAACAATCCGACCGTACTGGGCGAACCAACGTCAGCCACTATATTTAGTTCCATTTATAATCCAGACTACGTTCCTGCCGACCCGGAAAGCTCCCCCATTCTCAGCGCCGGCGGAGAACGCTGGTTCTCCTTTACCGCGGACGCGACAGCGGCGCGGATAGGGATTAACCCGGGAACGGCTTCCGTCTACGCCGCTCTCTTTCACGAAAATGGGAAATTTATAGCGGGTAAAGCGTCTGACAACCTGACGACTGAGGGTCCCGGTTATATCGACTTTACCGGCGGCGTGACCCTTGGCGAAACCGTTTACCTTGGCATCGTCGCCTTTACCCAAGAGACCGCCGCCGATGTGCCGGTAAGCGTAGAGAAGCTAACGCCTATCCCCGACGACAGCTACGAGGATAACGACACGTTTGATACGGCGATAGAATTAACATTGCCGATGGCCGGTCTTAGCCTTAATCTGGTTTCGCTGGATCAGGATTTCTTCTATTTCACCCTGCCCGAGCCTGGCGTCTACGAGGTGACAGTCGTCGGCGATGGCGTTACCAACCTGGATGGCGAGCTAATGCTCTACGATACCTCAGGGACGCCCGCGGGTGAATATATACTAGCTCCAACGCGCTCTGTCCAAATATCCAGTAATCAAGACAACTATTTTACTTTGATGATCAATTTGAATTATCGCCATCCCGATTACGGCTATCCCATGCCGGTTGAGGGATACACCCTGACGATAGAGAAGATCAATTCCCCGCCGACGGCGCTTATATCCGCTTCCGCGTCGGAGATCGATCTAGGAGGCGATATCAATCTAAGCGGCGCCTTATCCTCCGATCCCGATAACGATGTCCTTTCCTACGCTTGGTCCGTTAATTCGGGTCCAGACCTGGGTACAAGCCAATTCGACGACACAGCGTCACAGACGCCCGTCTTTACGCCGACCTTGGCGGGGTCTTATACTCTCACGTTGGAAGTGACTGATAGCTTCGGTTTGACAAGCGTTCCCGCGACGGTCAGTCTTACCGTTAACGAAGCGTATGTTCCCCCAGCGGTGCCGACCAACTTAATCGCCGTCCCGGACGCCAATATTTCGCAGTCCCTCGTTCTTCTGAGCTGGGATCAAGTGCCAGACGCCACCGGCTACGACCTCTGGCGAGCGCAGGACGCGGCTATGGAATCCTACCTAACTGTGTATCATATCGATTCTTCCAGTACTACTTTTTTAGATGATTCCGTTGTAAGCGGTACTGAATACTTCTATACGATAGAGACAATTAGGGGTGAGGATTCCAGCGACCCGTCCGCGCCGATAGCCGTCACGACCACGGCGGATTACGCGCTTGGCGTGGAAACGGGCAGCGCGAGCGGCTGGTTTGGCGGCTATTCGTCTGGTAGCGCCACAGGCGGCGGGCAGAGCCTTATTGTAACCCAGACCACCATCCTTTCCAGCTTCGCGTTGCGCTTCCAGGGCTTCGCGGTGGACGGCGGCGGAACCTTACCAGCTGAGGTGACCATTCGTCTCAATATCTGGGATAACGCGGGGACCTGGTTGGGAAGCTTCGATAAAACCATTGATCCCGGAAGCTGGACGGTGAATTGGTTCGTCTGGGAAAACCTGGATACCCCGCTCTTTAAGGATCAAAGCTATATCTTTGTCGCCCACATCCTTGACGCGGATACGACTTTCGTTAAAACCTCCATCGAGGGCGATAGCGCCGAACCGTATCTGGATGGTTCGCGTTATTCGGGCGGCGGTCCCACCGGCACCAATATGGACGACTTCGCTACATATTCCAGCCTTTCCTGGGACACCAAATTCCAGCTGGTCGGCACCGCTCTGCGTTCCGCCGCGATCAACAATCCCCCAGCCGCCGGCGCTATGCTTGTGGCACCGGAAATCACCTTAGGCGGAGACGCCCAGCTGGACGGGTCCGCCTCGTATGATCCGGACTATGACATGCTCGATTATCTCTGGACGGTAGAAAGCGCGCCAGCAGGTTCCGTCGCCGGCTTCTCCGATCCTTACGCGATGTCGCCGACTTTCACGCCCGACTTTGTCGGCTATTATACTCTGCGCTTGACGGTTGCCGATGGACGCGGCGGCAGCGACTACATCGATCTGTACCTTACGGTCTCCGATTCGATTGACCCCAAGCCCTACCTGGTCAACGCGGCAGGCTTCACGATCGACGCCAATACCTGGTCAGCCTTGTCATCAAGCGACCTGTATTATGAGGACGTGGATACGCCGCCTAGCGGCATCTTCTATTATCTCGACCATATCGATTATGGCGCGGAGCTGCGGTTGAACGGTACGGCTATAGGTATCTGGGACAGCTTCAGCCAGGCCGATGTGGACGCTGGCTACGTTTCTTTCGCTAGCGTCAGCGGCAACAGCGGTGAATATATGGTTCGCTTGCGGGTTGAAGATAGCGAAGGCCATAGTCCAACACCGAATTATTGCGATTTATTCTTTACGGTAATCGGCGACCCCATTCAATCGACGGTTGGCATAGAATAGGCCGCGGGAGGAAAAAGAAATGAGGAAACTATCACGACAGACCCTTATCTTAGCCGCGGTCTTTATGGCGGCCAGCCTCCTCTCCTGCGGCGGTTTATTCGCGCCGTTGGACCAGACGGAACCTACGCTGTCAGCCACGGTTAACTTCGCCATTCCTGAGGTGGCTCCGTCGCTCCAGAAGGTTTTTTCGCGTTCCACGGATGGCGCGCGGGCTTATATGTTTGCCCCCTGGGTGGAGATCGTCTTCTATAATCCGGATTCTACGGTGTACGCCAGCCAAGCCTTCGCGACTGGCCAAACGTCGCCGGGCGGCGTGAACGCCGCCTTCAATGTCGTGGCGGGCAACGAGTATACGGTGGAAGTCTCCATTTACGACGCCGAAGGAGGAACTCTTACCCACTTTGGCAGTCAAGTCTGCCGGCCTACCGTAGAAAACCCCGATATCTATGTCGCCGTCCTGCCCTCTAACAGTACTGAGATGACCAGCGGCGCGTCCTTGACCTTCAGCTCGTCCGTGGCGGCTTCAACCATTGACGCACAAGGCAATTTCACGGCGCTTGGCGATGAAGCCTGGTGCCATTTTACGGCGCCCGCTCAAGTACTGGAAATCCAAGCGACCCCAATTATTTCAACCGATATGGTGTATATCGCTCTGTATAACGTTGAAGGCCGCTATCTTTCAGGCATGGTCAGCCAGAGCTTTATGGGCGGGACCAGCGAGACGGCGGCTTTCCAAATCGGCGTAACGCAGGGCGAGACCTACTACCTCGGTTTTATCGGCGTCAATCAAACAGGGGGTTCCATCACTGTCAACGCCACGGTTAGTCAATCAATCGCATTGATGGAAATGGACGCCGAAGACAACGACTCTATGGATTACGCGACCGCCTTGACGACGGGCTCGCCTATAGCGGGAACCAGCTACGATCCGGATTGGTATACCTTTACCCTGACTGAGGCTTCCACCGTCAATTTGGGCGTGAAGTTCGACGCTCCTGTGATCGGTTGCCTGTCCCTCCATAACGCTGAAGGACATGAAATGTATTCCGATTACGCCCCGGACAATGAACCGAGAACGGACTTCGGTCTAGGGATGGTATATCTTGATCAGCCTGGCGATTATTATGTACGGCTTAAATTCATGACCCGTATCGGCGAGCCTGATGGACCGCAATTCACTGGCGTGGCCGGCCCGTATTCCATGGACTTCGGCCTTACGCCAGGCTTCGCCCAGCCTGTACCGATCATTGGCTACGAGCGGCTGGTCTTCCCGCTGGAAGGCGGCACTGCCATGGCGCAATTTGATGGCGGCCAGAGCCAGGGCATCAACATCGTGGAATATCACTGGGAGCTTAGCGCGGGACCGGGCGCCGGACCTTATCCTATCGATCTTGGCTATGATGTTTCCGCCACAGCCGCTTTGGCTGACGTCGGCGTTTATACGGTAAAGCTGACCGTCACCGACGCCCAGTCTAATACCGCTTTCCGCCAGTTGGACTTTATGGTCCGCGATCCCGCCGCCTTTATCGCCGCCAACGCGGACTCCTTAAATAGTAACAATTTCATAAGCGTTCTGCCCGCCGCGTACGGCAATATGCAGAATGGCTTCATAAGTTTCACGAGTGCTGTGGCTTGCGATAGGCAGATGGCCAGCCTGCCTAACCCAGGAACCGGTACCTATAGCGTCGACAACATCGACCTAAGCGTCCAGATCCTGTCGCAAGTTAATATGGGTACGATTCTCGATATTGAGGAGAATTACAACGTCGCCTACATTCTAGAAGACAGTTTACGCTTGGGCGCTTATAAGCGAACTAGCGGATCGATCGGCGCTATCATGGGAACTTTTGTCGAATCCATATCGACGACGTATACTGAAGCGGGGTTCACAGTTGGCGGTAAGGACAGAGTGACCGAAATTGGTTTTACCGGAGACGAAACGATCGGTACTTACTGGTTCACTTCCGTAATAAACGATGGCGCCTCTACACAGAATATGGTGGAAACGGGAACATACAGCATTACGGATAATCTGCTTACCCTGACTTCTGATCCGGAATACGGCGGCAAAGTCTGGTCCACTCATTTCCGTCTTGTCACCGTCAAGGATGACTACGGCACTCAGGTAGAGGTTTTCGAGATGATGAGTCAGTTGCCGATGCTAAAAATAATTCAATAAAACTCATGTAGTGATATGGCCCCCGCCCTTTGGCGGGGGTTTTTTATATGGAGGCTATTTAAAATTAATCATAGGCTATATGTGTTTTCTCATCCGCAAAGCTTTCCTTTATCTTTGCCTTCCAACTAGCGGAAGCCCATGTGCCAAGTAAGCTATGTGTACTGCTGTCAATTTTGTTGCAAAGTCCAATTGTGGTTTTTCATAGCCAACGGATATTTACTCTATTTCGCTCGCGGCATTTTAGGCAGAATCTGCTTGATACAGACCTTTACTGACTAATACGGGATTGGTGATATCAAGCTTCTTGGATCAAGTTACGTCCATGTATATACTTGACATAGAGTACGATGTGGAAATCAGAGACTCTAGCTTTCAACAGAATTGACAGCAGTAAGTTAACATTTACCAGCCGCGCAGGAATGATACCTGTGACATATTATTATCCCGATTTTCTTCATCTTAGCCTTTCCTCCTAATCAGCGTTTAGCTTAGCGTACTTCATAAAAAAATTCTCCAGCTCAAAGCCTAAAGCGGATTTCTATTAAACGGCGCGCCTCCCGCTTGACAGCTTTTGGCTCATTCGCTACGATTCTTTCCATGAAACGGATCCAGGGCGCTCATCATCATAGTTTTTACTCGCGGAGGGGCGCTTAGGGTCCAAAAACCGTTTTTGGCGGTTTTTGAGCGGCACAATGGCCGCGGGCTCTAAAGAGCCCGCGGCTTTTTTTATTGGCGCGCGTAGTAGAGCGGAATCATGGGTGGGCGTAAGGGAGAAAGTATGGATAAACTGCGGATTTTGATCCCTAAGGGAAGGATTTTCGATAAGCTGTCGCTGCTCTTCGCGGAGGCGGGCATCCCGATCAGCTTGGCCGAGCGGACTTATCGGCCGGAAATCGGCGTGCTGTGGCTGGACGGTAAGGTAATGAAGCCGCAGAACGTCGGCGAGCTGTTGGAGCTGGGCAGCCACGACGCGGGCTTCACCGGCCTGGATTGGCTTAAGGAAAGCGGCGCCGCTGTGGCGGAGGTGATGGATCTCGGCTTCGATCCGGTGAGGATAGTGGCGGCTGTCCCGGCGGGCCTGGATGACGCGGCGCTGCGCGGTAAGAAGCTTGTGGTGGCGACGGAGTATGTGAACCTATCGGAGGCTTGGCTTGAAAAGCGGGGCTACGATTACCGTATCCTGCGCACCCACGGCGCCACGGAGGTCTTCCCGCCCGACGACGCCGATCTCATCGTCGATAATACCTCTACCGGTCAAACCCTGCGCGATAACGGCCTCAGGATAGTGGATACGCTTCTGGAATCGTCCACCCGCTTCGTCGCCTCCAAAATCGCGCTGGCCGATCCGGACAAACGGCGCCGGATAGAGGAGCTGGCCATGCTCTTCAAAGCGGTGTTGGACGGCCGGGGCAAGGTGATGCTGGAGATGAACGTGGTTAAGGCGCGTTTCGCCGAACTCGTTACCGGCCTGCCGTCTATGCGCAGTCCCACGGTGGCGCCGCTCTACGGCGACGACGGCTATGCCGTCAAGATCGCCGTTAAGCGCGACGAAGTCCCGGAATTGATCCCGCGCCTTAAAAGGCTTGGCGCTACGGATATTGTGGAATACGATTTACGTAAAGTCGTGCTATAGGCGCGCCGTTCGCGGCCGCGCTAAGGGAGAGAACCATGACGCGAAAAGTGGAGATTAAGCGAAAAACCAAGGAAACCGATATCGATCTAACGCTGAACCTGGACGGCGCTGGCCGCGCCGAAATTGCCTGCCCTATCGGCTTCCTGCGCCATCTTCTGGAAAGTTTCGCCAAGCACGGCCTTTTCGATCTGACGCTGAAGGCCGATGGTGATATCGATGTTGACCAGCACCACTTGGTGGAAGACTGCGGCATCGTGCTGGGCCAGGCTTTCGCCAAGGCCCTGGGCGATAAGCGGGGCATAGTTCGCGTCGGCTTCTGCCTTTTTCCCATGGACGAAACCCTTGCCCGCGCCTCGGTGGACCTCTCCGGCCGTCCCTACCTGGTCTGCGAAGCCGCCCTATCCGGCCGCTCGCTGGTTTCTTCCGGCGGCCATTCCTTCCAAACCGATACCTTCGAGGATTTCTGGCAGGGTTTCGTCTCAGCCTCCGCCTGTGCCCTTCACCTGGATACGCTGCGGGGTCGGAGCGACCACCACAAGATGGAGGCGTTGTTCAAGGCGGCGGCCAGAGCCCTTCGCGACGCGTGCGCCATTGATCCGAGGGCACCGGGCCTGATTCCGTCCACCAAGGGGGTCTTGGTATGAGCGGAGAGCCGGAGCGCGACGGCGGGCCGCTTATCGGCGTGCTGGATTACGGGGCCGGTAATCTCGGCTCCGTGATGAACGCGCTGGAGCGCTTGGGTGCGCGGGCGCGCTTCGCGCGGGGGCCAGAGGAACTGGACGGCGCTTCGCCCTTCGCCGCGCTGATCTTTCCCGGCGACGGCCACTTTGCCACGGCCATGGCCGCTCTGACCAAAGCCGGCTACGCGGACGCGATCCGCCGTTGGATAGGGGCGGACAAGCCTTTCCTGGGCATCTGCATCGGCCTACAGCTCTTGTTCCAGTCCAGCGCCGAGGCGCCCGGCTTCGCTGGGCTCGGCGTTCTTAATGGCCGCTGCGAGCGTTTCCCCGGGCGTAAGGTGCCGCAGATAGGCTGGAACCAGGCTAGGGCGCGGCCGGGATCGGCCCTGTTCGCCGGCTTGCCGGAGGCGTCCTATTTTTACTTCATCCATTCCTTCTACGCCGTTCCCGATGATCCGGCGGATGCCGCCGCGTTGACGGACTATGGTCCAAGCTATTGTTCGGCCGTGGAACGCGGCGCCCTTGCCGCCGTCCAGTTCCATCCGGAGAAATCCGGCGCGCTGGGGCTCGCTCTCCTGGCCAATTGGCTTAGGCGCGCCCTCGCGGACCGGCGGGGGGAAGCATGATCGCCAAACGAATAATCCCTTGTTTGGATGTGGATGATGGCCGGGTCGTTAAGGGCGTGAAATTCGTAGGCATAAAGGACGCCGGCGATCCGGTGGCGCTCGCCCGTCTCTACAACGAGCAGGGCGCGGACGAGCTGACCTTTTTGGACATCGGCGCTTCCTACAAGAGCCGCGCCACCCTCTTGGAACTAGTGAGCCGGGTAGCCAAAGAGGTTTTTATCCCCCTCTGCGTCGGCGGCGGCATACGGAGCGTCGCCGATATGCGCCTGGCCATGAACGCCGGCGCCGACAAGGTCGGCGTCTGTACCGCCGCCCTTCGCGACCCCAAGCTACTCAGCGCCATGGCTATGGCCTATGGTAGCCAATGCGTCGTCCTTTCCATAGACGCAAAGCGGGTGGGGACGGGGCCGGATGGCCAACCGCGCTGGCACGCCTTTGTCATGGGCGGCCGCGAGGATAGCGGCCGGGACGCGATAGCCTGGGCGGCGGAAGCGGCAGGACTCGGCGCCGGGGAAATCCTACTCAATTCCATTGACGCCGACGGCACCGGGAGCGGCTACGACCTGGCGTTGACGCGCCTGGTGGTCCAGGCGGTGGGTGTGCCGGTGATCGCCTCCGGCGGCGCCGGCAGTTTGGAGCAGATCGCTGAAGCGATAGCGCCGCCGCCTTCGGACGCCACGTCCAGGGAC
>CAZJJK010000118.1:0-9324 GCA_964546285.1 uncultured Treponema sp.
ATACCTCCAACACTATTTCTATTGTTATAATACCGAAAATAATAAGAGGCTACGGCTCCGCTAGATCATTCCAAAATTGCGGATGCGGAATATTCTAGCAAAGCCGTTTTTTGAAGGCAGAGCTAGGTATCAATCAGAATAACAGTATCATGCGCTTGTGGTCCAAGATGCATAATAGGATTCATCGTAATTCTCGTGACCGTTCTTGAATTCACTTGATTCATAGCTTGACCAATAGTCGTATTTACTACCTTCTCTAGGATCCTGTTCTACGTTCTCCTTAAAAACCCTGATTGAAAAAGAAGGCCAACCCTTATAATAGTTTGTTGTCCACCGGCTTTCATACCACCACCAGACCTGAACTTCCTTATGCGATGAGGTATACGTCGTCCATGATTCTGTTACATACTTTACTCCCGTTTCATACCAGTGATACGTAGGCAACGGCGGATTATCCTCAGGATTCGTTTGCTGTCCGCCTCCCGCCCATACAGCGAAAGCCGCTAGGATGAACAAGCTGGAAAACAATACTCTTTTCATGATGCTCCTCCAAAACACTTAGTTAAGATATGGCTAACTACTATAGCCAAGCGCTTATCATTATCAGCTTGATTTAAGGTTCAGTCAAGAAAAACAAAACTTCTTGCCATTTGGGATTCCCTTGATATAATGAAAACGCTGGCATAATAGTGATAAACGTGTTTAATATAGTGAAAAACTACATTATCTCACTTTTACCACATCGTTTTTACGCGATAGAGGATGGTATATGAGAAGTAGAAATACTAAATGTATGCTAAAAATCCTTCTTCTTCTCTGCCTGCTGATTTCCTGCTCGCCGGGAAATGGGCGGCGGAGCGGCGAGGAAACAGTCGGGATAGATGACTTCAGAATCGATTTTTCGCGGGTAAGTGAGGAAAGCGCCAACAAGGAGAGTCCGGCGCTTGTAGTTGACGCTTTTACCCTTGTGTCGCGCATCGAATATGAAACCGTTAGCGCGCTGGGAAGCTTGGAACCTATCCGCGAATACGCGATTCGTATGCCCTTCGGCGCTGTGGCGACGAGCATCCATGACGGCGCGGTTGGTATAGGACAAACGCTTGTAACGCTTGAAACCAAGGAGCTGGAACGGGAACTTCGCCGTTTGCAGCAGGAATTGCTGTTGAAGGAAGTCGGGTTTTTAGCTCAAGGGGGAGAAGCGGACCAAGCCGCGGCCGATACGCTCCTCGGCTCGTATCTAGCCGAAAGCCGCTCGCTGCTTCAAGAAGGGCTTTCACCTAAGGCTGATTTGGCCGCCCTCCTCAATCGACACCTTGCCTTAACGTCTAAATGGCTAAAAAACAAAGAGTTGATCAGCGCGTTGCGGCGCTTGGAGACGGGAATCTATTTAACTTTTCAAGACATCGCGGATGTCAGCGAAAAAATCAAGCAAGCGCGGATCCTTTCGCCCGCCGCTGGTATTTTCTACTCTCAGGATAGCTTCGCCGGCGAATATTATCCTTCGGGGCAGCTTATCGGCCGCTTTTATCCGACCGATACGCGGGCAGCGAAGGTGGAAGTCCCCGATCGCGCTATTTTGGCGATACGCGCCGGCATGACGGCGGAAATCAGCATCGGCCTGCCCGAAGTCGCCGCGGCCGGGGGCGTCGTTTCGCGCGTTTCGCCGTTGAAGGATCAGGATACGGGTACCTATGAGGTCCTTATCGAACTGGCCGCGGTACCCCAGAGTCTGCCCTTCGGCTTGCCGCTCCGCGCGGCTATCCGCGTCGGGACCGGAAGCGCCGCCTTCCTTGTGCCCTTTGAGGCGGTCCAAAGCGAGGGCGATCGCTTTTTCCTGTGGCGGATCGAAAACGAAACCCTCAGCCGCGTCGAAATAGGCGAACCCCGCTATAGCGCGGAGGGCTATCTTATCGATCTATCGGATTCGGTTCTCCGCGAAGGAAGCGTCATCGCGAAACAATACCGAGTAAGCTTCAAAGAAGGCGCGAGGGTGAGTCCGCGATGAAGGCGGAAGACAAAAAACTCTTCCTCACCATCCGGCGGCCCTTGGCCTCAAGCATGGGCTTTCTCATTCTTGTCCTCGTCTGCTTCTTGAGCATTCCCGACCTACGGATTCAGGTTTTCCCCGACAGCGGCAACGGACAAGTCGCGGTGGTCTTTGAGGCGGCCGGGGAATCGGCGCGGCGCATGGCGGATAACGCCGTTCAGCCCTTTGAGCGACAGTTGAGCGCTTTGGCCGCTACCGAGAGCGTGGAATCGGCTATCTATGACGGCTACGCGCGCCTTGTCGCTCGCTTTCCCTCGCAGCGCCTGATGGAGCGGCAGCTGCCCGAACTGGAAAGGCTGGTCAGCGACTTCGTTCCCCAGGACGCGGAGGGCGGGGCGTACAGCCGGCGGATCGAACGCTTCGATACCAACACCCGTCCCATTTTGACGCTGTCGCTCGCTTCCTCAAGCCTCGGTCCGCTTGAACTGAGCGGCCTGGTCCGCGATGTTCTCATTCCCCGCTTGGAGCAGAAAGACGAGCTTATCCTGGTGCGCGCACAAGGGCTCATCGCGGAAAAACTGGTCATCGCCCTTGATAGGATGGCGGTTCTTCAAAGCGGTATGAGTCTGAACGATATCGCCGACGGACTCAGGGACCAGGTGCTGCCCCAGAAGACCCTGCGTTTTGAAAAGGCGGAGGCGGACATCGGCCTGCTCTACGGCCCGTCCTTCGCCATTCAGAACGCGGCGGACGGCGATTCCATCCAGCTGCCCGGCGCTTTGACCGGCGTCATGCGCCGCCTGGTGGATAGCTCCCAAACGGCCATCGCCGACGGCCGCGACTGCGTCATTCTCCATATCCAGAAAAAATACGAAAGCGATGTCGTTGACGCGGTGGAGGCGGCGCTGAAGGTGATGGATGAGGTGAAGGCGGAATTCAAGGAAAGCGGAACGGACCTGGATTACGAAGTGATGGACAACAGCGCCGCCTTCATCCTCAATTCCATCGACCTCGTACGAAATTCTTTGGTTTATAGCTTAATCCTTACGGCGCTGATCCTCTTTCTGATGCTGGGAAGTCCCGCCTACGCCTTTCCTCTGGCCTTGACTATCCCGTCAGCCTTTCTATTCGCGCTCCTCGGCTTCCGGATTTTCGGTATCAGCCTGAATCTCTTCTCCTTAGCCGGACTCATCCTTTCCATAGGGCTGGTGGTGGATAACGGCATCGTCGTCATTGAAGCCTTTGACAGGCATATGCGGGCGGCGGGAAACCGCGTCCAGGCGTTGTCCGCCGCCCTGTACGAAGTCGTCATCCCTATGCTGACCTCCACTTTGACGACGATAGCGGCTTTGATCCCGCTCTATTTTCTTTCCGATCAGCTTTCTAGCATGTTTTCCGACCTGGCCTCTTCCATCATCCTCTGCCTAAGCAGTAGCTTTATCAGCGCCGTCATGATCCTGCCCAATCTCCTCTATGTTTCCGCCGCGCGGAGGGGTTTCCACCGTTGGGTGGACACGCGCTGGCTATCGCTTGAAGCCCGCTATAGCGCGGGAGTTCGGGGCCTATTCAAACTGCGCACCCTGATTTTCGCCGGCATGGTTGTCGTAATCGCCATTGGAGTGGTGGTTTTCCTGAGGAGCGAGGTCGTCTACTTTAGCCAAGCGGCGGCGGAAGAGCGCTATATCAACATCCATAGCGATAAGCTCCTGAACGACCGCGAAGCCGCGCGCTGGCTGGAGGACCTGAGGGAAGGGCTTTCGGAACAAGACGCGCGCGCCGTTAAAATTATCAGTTTGAACCATCGCTTTGAGGATCTTTCCGGCTTTCCGATGCCCAGCCGCGGCTGGATGTACCTGCGGACGGCCGCCGAGGAACCGGGCTTTATCGATCGGCTTCAGAGTCTTGTCCGCGCTTTAGATGAGGAAAGTTTGATGGAAGAACCCATCACGCTCAAGAATCCGGTGGAACTCTTGCTCCGCGCGTATACGCGATCTAATTATACCAGGATAAGCGGGGACAATCCGGAAAATCTGGACCTGATCGCCAGCGAATTGAACGATGAATACAAAGCGTTGACCGGAGAGAGCCTCCAATTGATCGGCAACGACTATGTCTCCCGTCCGGCCCTTTATATCGATCCTGACATCGAATCGTATGGCGTTGACCTGACAGGAGCTCTGCTTCCCGGAATAGAAGACGCGCTTAGGCGCCATTCCGCCGCCTCGATCGACGGTACGCCGCTCCACCTAGTCTACCAGGACCAGATCGATTCCCGGCTCAGCGCTGAAGGCGAGCTTTCGGAAGCGGTACGCGCCTCCGGCTATGAGCACTACCTCCGTGTTTCCTTGGAGCGGTCGGCGTATACGCTCCGCAGCGAAAGGGGAAGATTCTATATCCAGCTTCAGGAGAAAAGGGAAACTACGACTGCCGAGGCGCCCAGCTTGACCGCGGCGCTTGAGACGTATCTGAAGTATCGCCGTTATGACCTGGAGAAGGAAAACGTTTGGATAAACCATTACTCGTCTACCGAACGGACTATGGCTGGCCGAGTGGAGCTTTTTATCGCGGGCGGCTTCCTTGTCCTGGTTATTGGCCTTATCCTTTTGGCGCAATTCGAAAGCTTCAAAATGGCCTTTCTCATACTCTTATCCATCCCCTTCTCCATGGTCTGGGCCCTCTTCGCTATCGCTATGTTCCGGTTCCCCGTGGATATGATGGTGATGGTGGGAATGATTTTTATCATTGGAATGTGCGTCAACGATTCCATCCTGCTGGGAAGCGCGTTCAGGCAGGAGCGGCCAAACCCGGAACGCCGCGAGAGCCTGGCGGCTTATGTCGCCCGCGTTTCCAGCCGCCGTTTCAGGCCCATCTGGATGACCACGCTATCGTCCGTCGCCGGACTCGCTCCCATGTTCTTCGTGTCCGGCCCCTTGGGCGCGCTCTGGCGGCCGCTCAGTCTGACCCTATCGGCTGGTTTGGTGGCCGCGACCTATATGGCTATACTGATACTGCCTTTCGGGATCATGCCGAAACTTTCTTGGAACGGTGAAAATGAGTCCGATTGATTGGTATCGGCGCAAACGTAAATTCGGCGTTCTTTTCTGGCTTATTTTCGTCGCTCTCGCCTGTGTCGTTTTCTTTCGCGTTTCCTTCGTGGCCGCCGTCCCGCAAGCGTTACACAAGCTGTGCTTTATTTTTACCCAAGAAGGACTGAGCAGCTACTCGCTGGCCACCGGCGTCCTTCCGGACGTGGAGCGGCTGGCGCTTCAAGCCCCTTCCGTCCAATCCGCCGAAGCCGTGGCCGTTCCGGGCCGGCTGGAGTTGACGATCTCCGCCGCCGAGGAAGGTTTCGTGATGGCGGATGTCCTGGATTTATACCAACGGCTGATGGCGTACGCGCGCGGCAAGGCGCTGGGGCTGACTATTGCGAGCGGCGAAAAGCAAAATAACCAAAACGGCGAGCTGGAGAATATCAGCCGGGCCTTGGATACTATCGCCGCCAATAGCGCGACTCTCCGCTTCGCTCTGCTCTTTTCCGGCGAAGCCGCCGATGAAAACGGCGGCCTGTCCAGCCTTATCTATCTTCTGGAGGGTAATAAGGGTATTGCCCAATACAGCATCCAAGGCATTCCGCGCCAGTATTATGAGATAGAGCTTCGCGCGCCGGAAGGGAGCGGCGGTTTGGGGCTGGCCAATTCCTTAGCGAGCTACATCACCCAATATCAGCGCCTGACGCGGGACGCCGACCCGCTGCGTACGGAAACGGCGCGGCTGGGGAAAACCGAACTATCCGTAAATATCGCCGCCGCGCTGCCGCTTGAGGCGGTCGCGCGGAAATGGTTGGGAAACCAGGCGCTCCTTGGCTACCAGACGCGGCCCACGCTCAATCGCGAATCGGCGGATTTCGTCAGCGTCAACGGCCAAGAAGCCGTCATCGTCAATTGCGCTTTTTTCCAAAACAGCCAGCTCAGCGAACAGCTTAGCGAACTGCTGGCGAGAGTCGGCCAGCCTGAAAAAATCGGTTTCAGCGGGGGGACCAGCCTGCTCGTGCTCAACAATCCTCTCCAAGAGATGAACGCGTACTTTTTTGACTACCTCACGCAATTCGGCGTAGGTCTTGTTCTTATAGCCGCGTTTATTCTGATCTTTTACCGTTCGCTGTATATGCTTTTCATGCTGACGACCAGCCTTATCGTGGCTTTGGCGGGAATCATTTTTCTATATTTTCTGACCGGTCTTAATTTCAGCATTCTGTCCATGGGCATGGTGGTTCTCTCCTTAGGGATAGTCATGGACGCGACTTTGATATATTCCGCGCGTCTAGGGCGGGCCAGCCAGGAAAACCAGGCCTCGGAGATCGCCCGTAGCGTGGAGGATATAGTAAGTTCGATCTTGACCAATTGTATCGTCCTCTTGCCGCTTTTTTTCACCGCGGGGGACTTGCGGCAATTAGCGTTGGAAATCGCCGGCGCGTTTTTTATCGCGAATGTCGCCAGCGCTTTCAGCGCTCTGCTCTATCTTCCCTTTGTGCTGAGCATCTTTCCTATAGGGGAGAGAGCGCGGACGTTCCGCCTGACTCCCTTCCCTCTGTCCAAACGGCGCTTCCCGCGTATAGTCCTATCGCTTTTCAGCACGGTCCTGATAGTGTCGCTCGTCTCGATCTTCGGTTTACCCAAGGCCGCCAGAACCATCACTTCCGCGTCAGCGGGGGAACAATACCCGGTCCTAGCTTATAGCGCCCGCTCAAACCTCAGCCTCCAAGAAGCCTATCAGTTTACCAAAGAATTGGATCAACGCTTCAGAGGCACGATGCTGGATTCGGAAAACATCGCGCGGATCAGCCGCTTTTCCGGAAAAGCTGGGAGCTTGGAGTTTTTCGGCTTAAACATCGATCCAGGGGAAAGCGATCAATGGCACCGGACGCTTCAGCCCTCTTTGGAAGCGCTGGCGGCGAAATACGGCTTCACGCTGGACTTCAGGCGCTTCGGCGAAGCCGCTCAAACAGGACCCGCCGAAATTTCCGTCCAGTACGACTTTCCGGATTTCGGCCGGATCGGGGAAGACGCGGCGGCGATAAGCATCCGGCTTGGCGGCGCGGATCTGAAGACCCTGAACAAAGAAGCGACCCGTTTCCTTGACGCCTTTTCCCAACAAGCCGGTATTGTGACCGGCGGTTTCGCGCGGGATGTCCGTAAAAACGATGACAGCCCCGGACTGTCCACTTTTTGGCTTAAACCCATAGCCATGTGGACTCATCGAATTCAAACACGGGATCTGACAGCTAGTTTGGAACGCGTTTCCGGCGCGGAAATAGAGCTTCCCTCATCCAGCCTTACCGATCCGGTGTATACTATCGTCTCAGAAGCTGTCGCGCTGGCGCCTGACCCCGGGGAAGCCTTCCAAACCTTGGCGGTGTCCTCGCTGAAATTAGCGGAGTTTGTTGAACTTGAACCGTCGGAAACCTTCTTCAACACAGCTATTTCCAGAAAAGATCAGCAATTCATCATCGATTGCCTTATCGTCTACGATACTTCCTTCCATACGGCGACGGCAGTTTTCAATAAGGCGAGGGCTTTTTTTGGTAAGATCGATCCCGCGCCTGGGGTTGTGTGGGTGTCCAATTCTTCCATCAGGGAAACGACAGAAAGCGCCTTCCCCGTTATTTTGATCCTTTTTTCCGGCATAATCATCTTGGCTATTTTAATCGGGCATTTTGAATCCTTCGGCAAAGGCCTGCTCTGCTTCCTCACCGTGCCTTTATCGCTACTCGTTTCCGTAGCCGCGCTGCTCCTTGTTTTCGGCTTAAGCCTGGGTACAGGATTGGGTCTGCTCGTACTGTGCGGCTTAGTGGTTAACGACTCCATTCTCTTCGTCTCCCAGCTAGGTCATTATGAGGCCATAATGAAACGACGCGCATTGGACGCGGCCAGGCTTCCCGCCATGAGTCATTTACGGAATATCGCCCTAAGTTCGCGCCAGCGCGGTCCCCAGATGATTTCAACCAGCGTCACTACTATCCTTTTTATCCTTCCGGGCTTCATCGCGCAAACCGCCTCGCCTATCAGCGCTTTTTGGCTTGATCTGGGAGGAACGATTATCATCGGAATGGTCGTTTCCACCTTGTTTTCCCTATTCGTGCTGCCTTCGATCAGCGCGATCCGCAATTTTCCAAAGCGATAGGACACGCCAGAAAGGGCTTTCACTGATTGTCCATTCAACCCGAAAAAAAACACAAGCTTCGAGACACTACCTGAATCGACACGCTCCGCCGTTTTATGTAAAAACCGTTAGCTTCGCTATTTTCTGCCGGGCTTTATTTTAAGACGTTTGCCCTCCATGGATGGCGGGCAAAAAATGATTAAAAAAAGGGGATATTTTGGAATACATTGTTTTTACCGATGAAAGCCAGATAGTAGCATCACGTTTCCAAGGCTTGTCAGCCTTTTCATTGCACAAATCGGCATGGAAAGATACCCAAGAATGTATGAGAAGGATTCCTTCAAGTTCCAAGGTTTCTGAATTCAAATGGCAAAAAGCGCCTTCATTGTTTGAACATGAAACGATATCATTCAGTAAGGGAGAAAAATTCAGGTTTAGGCTTCTTGATCGATTTAACCGCACGTGTAAAGCTGGGAAGTATGGGGTAGCGCTGGATAGCAAACAAGGCTTGTTCACCGATGATGCCAAAAGACCCATAAATTTCTGGTATTATGTACCGTAGCAGGAAAACGATAAAGCGTCTGTAAGGGAGTATGAAAAATGACACTTACCGATAACGAGAAACGCGACATCATTAAATACATTGAATCGGGAAAGCCCCTGCCCGACAAATACCGTTTTCTCCTATTTGATGATAAACGCGAAGTGGAACTGGTCTGGAATGGAAAAACTAATGAGGTCTGCAATATCGTTCTGCCCTTTCAGGTTATCGAACAGGTCGATGAACCGCGAAAGAATAAACCGCTAATGAACGCTAATTCACGCGAATCCGGAAAAAAGATGAGCAAGAAGGAACGCGAGGCTTATGAAGCGTCTCTGTACGAAGATACTCTTTTTGATTTTCGGGGCCGCCAGCAAAAAGGCTGGACCAACAAGCTGATATGGGGCGACAACAAGTTGATTCTTTCTTCCCTGAAAAACGGCCCTCTGCGCGACGAGATTGAAAGAAACGGCGGCATCAAGCTGATCTATATAGATCCGCCTTTCGATGTGGGCGCGGATTTCTCCATGGATATAGAAATAGGCGACGAAACCCTGCACAAGGAACCGGGCATTCTTGAAGAAATCGCCTACCGCGACACTTGGGGCAAGGGAGCGGACAGTTTTATTGCCATGAT